>CAJTOM010000057.1:304-16435 GCA_910577915.1 uncultured Oscillospiraceae bacterium | reverse complement strand
CAGCCGGGAATACGTCCTGGCCCACGAGCGCGCCCACATCCGGCGGCGGGACCACTGGGTGAAGCCGGCGGGGTTCCTGCTGCTGGCGGCCTACTGGTTCAACCCCCTGCTCTGGCTGGCCTACGTCCTGCTGTGCCGGGACATCGAGCTGGCCTGTGACGAGCAGGTGATCCGGGAGATGGGGGCGGAGAGCAAGAAGCCCTATTCCCAGGCTCTGCTCCGGTGCAGCGTCCACCGGGGGATAATCGCCGCCTGCCCCCTGGCCTTCGGGGAGGTGGGGGTGAAGGAGCGGGTGAAAAACGTGCTGAGCTACCGGAGGCCGGGCTTCTGGGTGATGCTGGCCTCCCTGGCGCTCTGCGCCGTGGCGGCGGTGTGCTTCCTCACAGACCCGGTGGGGTTCCGGCTGGACCTGGAGGCCAACCCCATCGAGGCCGCCTCGGCCCTGGACTTCCGGGACGGGGCGGAGGGGAGCCGGGCGCTGAGCGCCGCGCAGCTGGAGGAACTGGGCAGCCGCCTCTCCCTGCTCCCCGGTCTGCGCAGCAGCGACGCCTTCGAGGGCCTCACCCCCCTCTACCAGCTGAGCCTGCGCCTGGAGGACGGCAGCCTCGTCCACATCAGCGGGTACAACTGGGAGGGAACGCAGGTGGACCTGACGGCGGAGAAGCGGCGCTACAGGATCAACGACCGGGATTTCACCGCCTACCTGGGCCGGGTGTGCGCCGGGGCGGACGCGGTCCGGGCGGATCTGGCGGACGCACCGGGCATGGGCGCTTCCGACGGCCCGCCGGTCTACGCCGGAGGCGCGCTGCTATACCAGAGCCCGTTCCTCAGCTCCTACTTCTCCAGCAGCGGCGGGCTGTATACCAGCGTGATGGAGGACGGGGACACCCTGCGGATCGTGGACAGTGATGGCTCTCTCTCCAAGTACGCCCTGGAGGAGACGGTGCACTACCGGCCGGAGGACCTCTATGACGATGAGACCGGTTTCGTGAATCTTGCCCAGGAGGAGGCCTGCTTCGGCCGGAAGCTGATTCCCGAGGACGCGGAGCGGATCACCCGGCGGACCTACCTGTCCGAGGAGCCCAACGCCGACGGCGTGTATGGCCGGGAGGCCGTCTGGGAGGTGGACTTACAGGGCGGGGGGAAGCGGATGTGGATTGGCGGCACGGGGCGGCTCTTCGCCCTGGTCAATCCCCGGGAGCAGTTCCAGTTCTTTGCAAATGTGGCGGCCCTGTGGACCTGCGACCCCCAACTGCCCACGGCCATCCCCGTCCGGTTTGAGATGGACGCCGCCGTATCCGCCGGGAGCGGTGCTCTGGCCCTGGACCCCAAGAGCGAGGCGTGGACGGAGGACCCCCTCGCCGTGGAGGCGGGACAGACCGTCTACTGGAGGCCCGCCGCCCCAGGGGAGGCGCTGGCGGCAGAGGCCGCGCTGCACTACAGCTTCCCCTCGAAGATGCTCAGCGGCGCCAGCGCCGTCAGCGATTCCATCAGCCTGCGGCCCGCCATGGACTACGAGGGGATTTATGGCGGCAGAACCTACGGCATCAGCCAGGACTGGCTGGGCCTGGCCAGCAGCCGGTTCCACGAGACGTATGTCCGCATGGACGGGCAGACCGGGACGCTGGTAATCTCCAACCGGTCCCTGAATGCCGGCGGGGAACCCGCCGGACCGTCCAGCGATTGGGGCGGCAGCATCCTCGGCGGAGAATTGACGCAGGATTTTGTGACCTGGGACGCCGAAGCCGGAGAGTGAGACAGAGAGGGAGGCCATCCGGCCTCCCTCTGCTTATTTTTTCGCCGCCAGAAACGCGGAGACGCTCCAGGTGGTCCAGCTCTCACAGTCCCGCGCCGCCTCGGTGCGCAGCCAGCGCGTATTTTCCGTCTCGCCCATGAAGCGCAGACCGTCGCAGCTGAAACTGCCATAGACCAGATCGTCCACTGCGCTCTGGGGCAGGCGGCCCGCCGACGCCTGAGCGGCGTTGTACCGGGCGGCGGCAGCGTCCACATTGCAGTAGTTCAGCAGCAGCCAGCCCGCCAGGGCGATGGGCGCGGCGGCCCGGAAGAACCGGAACTCCCGCCGCCAGACCTTCCGCACCGTCAGAATCAGGAGGATGGCCAGCATCCCCATGCCCCAGTAGGTGAGCAGGCGCTTGAAGGACAGGCCGTAGGCGGAGACGTACAGGGTCATCCGCCAGGCGGCGCTCACCAGCAGCACCGCCGTCAGGGCCACCAGGGCCGTGGCCAGAACGCGCAGGGCCCCGCCCTCCCGGCACAGCCACGCCGCCGCCAGGATCACCGCCACATTCAGCCCCGCCAGGCCCGCCAGCTGGAAAAACCCGCTGCGGGCGTACTCCGCGAAGCTGATCCCCGCCTGGGCCAGGTAGGCCCGGTCCCCGAACAGAGCCGCCGACTGCACCGCCAGGAAGAAGAGATACAGTGCGTCCAGCGCCCCCAGAAGGATGACGGCGGGCAGGCTGTCCCACCGCCGCCGCTCCCGCCGCTCCGCCGCCCTCCCCTCGGTGTGGGCGGCAAAGTACAGCAGGGAGAACACAAAGGGCATGGCGCACACCGCCAGCAGCAGCCGCCCCGCGGTGGGGCCCAGCCGGAGCTCCAGGCCCCGCAGGGCGCTCCCCGCCACCAGGGCGAAGAGGGCGTCGGCGTCCATGAGCACGCCGGCCACCAGCCACAGGGCCGGGAGGGTCACCGCGATTCCGACGGCCGCCGGCAGGCTCCGGGAGAGGCTGCGGCTCTGCTTCACAACGCCGGCCGCGTCCAGGAACGCGCCGCAGCGGACAAAGGGGCCCTTGACGAGCAGCCCCAGCCGTTCGGGCAGCATCCCCGCCTCCTGCCAGGGCAGCCGGGCCCCGCCGCAGAGCTCCCAGGTATGGACCGCGACGAGCAGGAGCAGCGCCCCGCAGTTCCAGAAGCGGAACCACTGGTTGGAGAACAGGGCGAAGGCCAGCGCCAGCAGGGCGGCGGCCCCCAGCAGCACCCGGTTGACCCGGCGCTCCAGGCCGGCGGTCCCCCGGTAGAGAAACAGGGCGGCGTACCACCCGGCGGCCAGCACCGTCACCCCCAGGCCCGGCAGGCGGCCCCCCCTCCAGTCCATCAGAAGGCTGACGGCGAGATACCCCAGGGCCAGGGACAGGGGCAGCAGCCGCCGCTCCCGCTCCCCCACCGGCCAGCTCCTGCGCTGGAGCGCCGCGATCTGCGGGGCGGGCTGGTTTTGCGTGTTGTTCGGTTCCGTCATCATGGCATTCCTCCTATTGCAGCGTCGGGGCTGTCCCCCTCCCCCAGCAGGGCCATCAGCTTCTCGTCCGCCTCGCAGACGCTCTGGTAGGGCTGCTCCAGCCAGACCCGGCCCTGCTCCGTGTAGACGAACACCCGGCTGCTGCCGCCGCTTTTGAAGAGAAACTCCACCCGTATGGCGCCGGGGACGGCGGGGGCGTCGTGGATGCTGGCCCGGCAGGTGGGGCGCGCGCCCTCCATGGCCCGGATCAGGACGGCGGCATAGTCCCCGCTCCGGCGGACGGCGCGCCCCTCCCCGGCGGAGACGGTCACCCCCACCACGTCCGCCGGATCCGGCAGGACGACAGGCGCGGCCAGGGCGCGGCACCCGGTGAGCAGGCACAGCAGCAGGCAGACGGCGGCTCTTCTCACGGTGTCTCCTCCTCCGTGTACTCCAGCAGGTCCCCCGGCTGGCAGTCCAGAGCCCTGCAGATGGCCTCCAGGGTGGAGAAGCGCACCGCCTTGGCCTTGTTGGTCTTCAGGACGGACAGGTTGGCCAGTGTCACGTCCACCTGTCCGGAGAGCTGGCTGAGGGTCATCTTCCGCTTGGCCAGCATCACGTCCAAATTCACAATAATCGGCATACCGCTCCTCCTCCCTCAGATGGTCAGATCGTTCTCCGCCTTCAGGTCGGCGGCCTTCAGCACCAGGTGGCTGAGCAGGAAGGCCGCCAGGGCGATGGCCAGGCCCACCACGCACACCCCGATGCCCAGAAGCCACACAGGTCCCCCCGCCAGCAGCTCCAGCGTCACCGTCCCCACCGCGCAGTAGCCCGTGTCGATGAGGGCGCAGAAGCCGATGCCGCTGAGGAGCTTGGCGTTTTTGTAGCAGAAGGAGTTGTCCCGGCCGACCTCCGTGCAGATCATCCAGAACAGCCCCAAGGCGATGGCGATGGGAATCGCGCTGACGCTGACGGCGATCACCCCCGGCGTCACCAGCCAGGATACATCGGCGCTCTGCCGGCCCATCTCCACAATGGCGTCGGGAAAAATTTTCACATAGCACAGCACCGCCATCGCCGCCAGAAAAAGAATGGTGCCCTTCAGCGTCCGCACCAGGCCAAGTCGTTTCATTGTCAGGTCCTCCCTCTTCAATATAGCCAGATCATACCAGCTAAATTCCTGTTTGTCAATATATATTTATCGATTTACAATAAATATTTTGGCTTTACCAGCAAGCCCCCCTGTGCTATAATGGAGGGGAAGCAACACAAAGGAGGAGACGAGATGATCATTGGACTTGCCTATGCCCTCCCGGGGGAGATCCGCAGCATTCTGAAGACGGCGGAGGCCCGCCTGCTGGAGACGGTGTGCGGCGCGGACATCTATGAGATCGAGCCGGGGCTGCTGGCCTACGTGGGCGGCGTGGGAAAGGTGAACGCCGCCATGAGCACCCAGCTGTTTATCGACCGCTACCACCCCGACTGGATCGTCAACGCCGGAGCGGCGGGGAGCTTTCTGGATCTGCCCATTGGGACCACGGTGCTGGCGGACTGCTTTGTCCAGCACGACGTGGACACCACCGCCATGGGCGACCCTATCGGGCTGGTGTCCACGGTGAACCGGGTGGAGTTCCCCACCGACGAGCCGGAGCGGCTGGCGGACATCCTGCGGGAGCAGGGGGTGGACTTCTGCACCGGCAAGGTGGCCACCGGCGAGACGTTCATGGTCCGGGGGGAGCGGACGAACTGGGTGGCCAAGACCTTCTCCCCCGCCCTGTGCGAGATGGAGGGCGGGGCCATCGCCCAGGTGTGCCTGCGCAACGGGGTGAAATTTACGGCGCTGAAGACCGTGTCCGACCGGCTGTGCCAGGAGAATAACGCCAATGAGTACTTCCACTACGGGGAGGCCATGGCGAAGCTGAATGGGGTGGTGGTGCCCTTTGCCAGGGCGCTGCGGGACGCCGCGGGACGCCCGCCGCGCGGGAGCGGGGAAGTGTAGAATGCTGCGCTATATCAAGCGGCATAAGCTCCTGCTCCTGTTTGAAATCCTGACGGCTGTGAGCCGGGCCGTGTGCGAGGTGCTGCTCTCCTTTGCCATGGGCCATATGACCAACGCCGCCGTAGACCGGCAGGTGGACGCGCTGGTCCGAAGCTCCGTCCAGTGCGTGGCATGCCTGGCCGCCCTCTACGTGCTGTACATAGGGGAGATCCGCCTGCGCAAGAGCCTATCCGGGCGCTGCCTGTGCGCCGTCAAGGCGGACCTGTACGCTGCTCTGGCGGCCCGGGGCGCGGCCAGCTTCCACAGACAGACGGACTCCTATTACCTCAATCTGCTCTATGGGGATATGGATCTGCTGGAGCGCGACTACTTTGACGCGCTGTGGCGCAGCATCAATCTGACGATTCAGACCGTATTCTGTGTGGCGGCTTTGATGACGGTCAGCGTCAAGCTGTTTGTTATTTTCGCCCTGGTATCCACTGTTCCCCAGGCCGCCTCCCGCCTGTTCCGGAGGCTTCTGGTGCGCGCCAAGGACGCATTTTCCAACCAGAGCGCCCGCTGCATGCAGAGGGGAAAGGAGCTGATCGGCGGCTTTGACACCATTCTGTTCTTCTCTAAGGCGGAGGTGTTTATCTCCCGTCTGCTGCACGAGGACCGGGCGCTGGAGGAAAAGCGGCGCGGGCGGGACGTGTGCAATGCCGCTGTCTCCTATGGCGCAACCACCATCAATATGATCGCCCAGATCATCTGCATGGCGGCAGCGGCCTACTTTGTGGCGGTTGGCGAGCTGCGCTTCGGCGCGCTGACCACCTCCACGCAGCTGCTCAATTATACCTTTACCCCACTGAATACGGTGATCACCTGTATCCTGTCCATCCTGTCCACCAAGGGCATCCGGCAGAAGCTTCTGGATTTGATCTCCACGCCGCCCCCTCAGGGGACGCGGGCCTTTCACAATGGGGATATTTGCTTTGAGCATGTGACGGCGGGCTACGGGGCGCGCGACATCCTGCAGGACTTCTCCTGCCGGCTCAAGCAGGGCGGGACATACGCCGTTATCGGCGCCTCCGGTATGGGAAAAAGCACTCTGGCCCGCGCCCTGGTGGGCTTTACAGAGTTGCGAGGCGGCAGGATCACCATCGGAGGCGTGGATATACAGGAGGTTTCCCTGCCGGAGCTCTACCGAAATGTCCTCTATGTCCCCCAGAGCACCTTCCTCTTTGAGGGCACCGTGCTGGAAAACATCAGCTTTTTCGGCGGGGAATCCCCCGCCAGGGAACATGCGCTCCAAGCGGCGCTGCCGGAAGAGCTGCTGTCCGCCCAGGCGGGCGGAGACCGGGGCAAGGCGCTGTCGGGCGGGGAGATGACGCGGATTTCCATTGCAAGAGCCCTGTGCTCCACTGCCTCCGTGCTGCTGTTTGACGAGCCGGCCAGCGGACTTGACCCAAACACGGCCGCAGAAATCGAACAGCTGCTCCAGCATATTTCCGGAAAAACGGTTCTGATCATCACCCACAACTGGGACCGGCAGTATTTAGAGCGGTTCGACGGCGTGATCCAGATCGGTGCGCCCGACACCGGCGCAAAATAAATCATGCATCAAGCAGTGTCTTTCTGCTGAAAGGAGTCCTCTTATGGAACGTATCGCCAGTTTTCAGGTGGACCACAACAAGCTGGTCCCCGGACTGTACCTCTCCCGCAGGGACGGGGAGGTGACCACCTTTGACCTGCGCTTCAAGAAGCCCAACACAGGCGATCTGCTGAGCAACGCGGAGATGCACTCCGTGGAGCACATCATCGCCACCCTGCTGCGCAACGGGCGGGCCAGGGACGCCGTGGTCTACTTCGGGCCCATGGGCTGCCAGACCGGGTTCTATCTGCTCGTTGACAGCCGGCGGCTGTCCGACGCGGACGCGGTGGACCTGGTGAAGGAGACCTTCGCCGCCGGCGCAGCCTTCGACGGGCCCATGCCGGGAAAGAGCCCGGTGGAGTGCGGGAACTACATCAACCTGGACGTGAACCTGGCAAAAAAACAGTGCGCTTACTTCGCGGGCGTCATTGACGGCTGGACGGCGGAGCGGCTGGCGTACTAGAAGAATGAAAAACGGACCGGAGCCTGCCGCTCCGGTCCGCTTTTATTCCGTTTATTGCCCTACAGCTTGAAGCTGTCCTTCAGCCCGACGCTGCGGTTGAACACCAGATGTCCGGGCCTGCTGTCCCGGCTGTCCAGGCAGAAGTAGCCCACCCGCATGAACTGGAAGCTGGCCGGCGCCTCCGCCTGGGCCAGGCCCGCCTCCACCTTGCAGCCGGCGACGGTCTCCAGAGAGGCCGGGTTCAGGCACTCCAGGAAATCCTTGTCCGCCGCGTCGGGGGCGGGGTCGGTGAACAGGTTGTCGTACAGGCGGCACTCCGCGTCCACCGCCGTGGCGGCGTCCACCCAGTGGATGGTGGCCCCCTTCACCTTCCGGCCGTCGGCGGGGTTGCCGCCCCGGCTCTCGGGGTCGTAGGTGGCCAGAATCTCCGTCACGTTCCCCGCCGCGTCCTTTTTGCAGCCGGTGCAGGTGATGAGATACGCCCCCTTCAGCCGGCATTCCGGGCCGCCGGGGTACAGGCGCTTGTACTTGGGCACCGGGGTCTCCAGAAAGTCCTCCGCCTCCACGTACAGCTCCCGGGAGAAGGTGATGGCGCGCACGCCGTCCTCGGGGCGGTTGGGGTTGTTCTCCACCTGGAAGGTCTCGCTCTGACCCTCGGGGTAGTTGGTGATGGTCAGCTTCACCGGGCGGATCACCGCCATCACCCGCCGGGCGGTCTCGTTCAGATCCTCCCGCAGGCAGTGCTCCAGGAAGGCGAACTCCACGGTGCTGGAGGCCTTGGCCACGCCGATGCGCTCACAGAAATTCCGGACGGAGGCCGGCGTGTAGCCCCGGCGGCGCAGGCCGCAGAGGGTGGGCATCCGGGGATCGTCCCAGCCGGAGACCCGGCCCTCCTCCACCAGGGTCCGGAGCTTGCGCTTGCTCATAACGGTGTAGTTGATGCCCAGGCGGGCAAACTCGATCTGGCGGGGCCTGGCGGGCAGGTCGCAGTGCTCCACCACCCAGTCGTAGAGGGGCCGGTGGGCCTCGAACTCCAGGGAGCAGAGGGAATGGGTGATGCCCTCCAGGGCGTCCTCAATGGGGTGGGCGAAGTCGTACATGGGATAGATACACCACTTGTCCCCCTGGCGGTGGTGATGGGCGCGGCTGATGCGGTAGATGACGGGGTCCCGCATGTTGAAGTTGCCGCTGGAGGGGTCGATCTTGGCCCGGAGGGTCATGGAGCCGTCGGGGAACTCCCCGGCGCGCATCCGGGCGAAGAGGTCCAGGCTCTCCTCCGCCGGGCGGTTCCGGTAGGGGCACTGGGCGGGGGCGTTCACGTCCCCCCGCATCTCCCGCATCTGTTCCGGCGTCAGCTCGCAGACGTAGGCCAGGCCCTTCCGGATGAGGGTCACGGCGCACTGGTACATCCTCTCAAAGTAGTCGGAGGCGTAGAAGAACCTATCGCCCCAGTCGAAGCCCAGCCAGTGGATGTCCTCCTGGATGGCCTGGACATACTCCACGTCCTCCTTGGAGGGGTTGGTGTCGTCCATGCGGAGATTGCACAGGCCGCCGTACTTTTCGGCGGTGCCGAAGTCGATGCACAGGGCTTTGCAGTGGCCGATGTGCAGGTAGCCGTTGGGCTCCGGGGGAAAACGGGTGTGGACGGCCATGCCCTGGAACCGGCCGCCCTCCGCGATGTCCTCGTCGATGAACTGGTGAATAAAGTTCCTGCTCTCCTCCTCGGGGATGGGGGTCATAATTTCCTCGGCCATGCCGTCACGCTCCTCGCTGATTTTTTGGGAACCTGTCCAAAAACAGGTACGGTGTATTATACAAAACATCCAGAAAAAAGGCAAGAGATTTTTCAAATTCTCTTGCATTCCAGGCTTTTCCATGGTACACTTTTTCCGGCATTTTTTTATAATAAAGGAGCACGCCGCAATGGAGCTGTTTGAAATATACCAATCCATGGGCCTCAGCCGGGCCGTCTTCGACCGGGGGGAGGCGGTGCTGGCCGGACTGGCGGACCGCTTCCGCCAGATCGACCGGACGGCGGAGTTAAACCAGGCCAAGGTCCTCTCCGCCATGCAGAAAAACCGGGTGGGCGCCAACCACTTCGCCGCCACCACGGGCTACGGCTACGACGACGACGGCCGGGAGCGGCTGGAGCGGGTCTACGCCGACGTTTTTCACACCCAGGCCGCCCTGGTGCGGCCCCAGATCACCTGCGGCACCCACGCGCTGACCGTGGCCCTGTCCGCCAATCTTCTGCCGGGGGACGAGCTCCTCTCGCCGGTGGGGCTGCCCTACGACACCCTCCAGGAGGTCATCGGCATCCGGCCCAGCCCCTGCTCCCTGGCGGAGTACGGGGTCACCTACCGGCAGGCGGACCTGCGGGCGGACGGCGGCTTTGACTACGACGCCATCCGCGCCGCCATTCACAAAAAAACCAAGCTCATCACCATCCAGCGCAGCAAGGGCTACGCCACCCGCCCCTCCTTCTCCATCAACCAGATCGGGGAGCTGATCGCCTTCTGCAAGCGTCTCAAGCCGGACGTGCTGGTGATGGTGGACAACTGCTACGGCGAGTTTGTGGACGCCGCGGAGCCCTCCGATGTGGGGGCGGACATGGTGGTGGGCTCCCTCATCAAGAACCCCGGCGGCGGGCTTGCCCCCATCGGCGGGTACATCTGCGGCGCCCAGGCCTGTGTGGACCGGTGCGCCTACCGGCTCTCCGCGCCGGGGCTGGGCCAGGAGGTGGGGGCCAACCTGGGCATCCTGCCGGCCTTCTACCAGGGCTTCTTTCTGGCGCCCACGGTGGTGGCGGGGGCGCTGAAGGGTGCGGTGTTCGCCGCTGCCCTCTATGAGGGACTGGGCTTTCGCTGCGTTCCCGGCGCGGGAGAGGCCCGCTGCGACATCATCCAGGCGGTGGAGCTGGGCAGCGAGGCGGCCATGCGGGCCTTCTGCGCGGGCATCCAAGCCGCCGCGCCGGTGGACAGCTTCGCCGCCCCCGTCCCCGGCGACATGCCGGGCTACGACAGCCAGGTCATCATGGCCGCCGGCACCTTCGTCCAGGGCAGCAGCATCGAGCTGAGCGCCGACGGCCCCATCCGCCCCCCCTACGCCGTCTACTTCCAGGGCGGGCTCACCTGGCAGCACGCCAAGCTGGGGGTGCTGCTCTCCCTGCAGAAACTGGTGGACGGAGGATTGGCCTCCCTATGACCAACGTCACTCCCAACCACTACTACCGGCGCAGGCCGCCGCCGGACCGCCCGCAGGCGGCCGGTCCCGGCCGCTGAAGCAAACCGGCCGGGACCCACGCCTTCCAATTCAACAGCCGATATTTGAATGTGTGAAGGAGATCTATATTTATGTGGTTTTGGCTTGCGATTATTGCGCTGCTCTGCTGGAGCGGCTCCGACCTGTTCTCTAAAATTGGCTGCCGGGACGCCTCCGACAGGTACAGCCATCTGAAGATGGTGATGGCGGTGGGCGTCGTCATGGGCCTCCACGCCTGCTTCGAAATCTTCGTGGGCGGCGTGGAGATCAGCCTGGGCATCATTCTGACCTACCTGCCCGTGTCCCTCCTCTACATCCTGTCCATGGCCCTGGGGTATCTGGGACTACGCTACATTGAGCTGAGCGTCTCCTCCCCCATCTGCAACTCCTCCGGCGCGCTGGTGGCGGTGCTGACCTTCCTGTTCGTGGGGATGGAGGGCTATACCCCCCTGGCCCTGTTCGCCGTGGCCCTGGTGTGCGCGGGCGCCATCGGCCTGGGGGTGGTGGACTCCACCGAGGACGCGGAGCTCCGGGCCGCCCGGCAGCAGGAGGGCAACTACAGGTACGCCAAAAGCTGGGTGGCCCTGGCCCTGCCGGTGGCCTACTGCGTGCTGGACGCGGCGGGCACCTTCGCCGACAACCGGGTGCTGGAGACCCTCAATGAGGACAGCGCCAACGTGGCCTATGAGCTGACCTTCCTTCTCGCGGCGGCGGTGTGCTTCGTGTACGTGGTGCTCATCAAGCGGGACCGCCTCCTCCCCAAAATGGAGGCCCCCAAGTACGCCGGCGCGGTCTTCGAGACCGCCGGCCAGTTCGCCTACATCTACGCCATCGCCGACACGGAGCACCTGGCCATGTCCGCCCCCATCATCTCCGCCTACTGCGCCGCCTCGGTGCTGTGGAGCCGCCTCTTCCTGAAGGAGAAGCTGTCCTGGAAGCACTACGGGATGATCGCGCTGATTGTGGCGGGCATCGTCATCATGGGCGCGCTGGATCTGTAAGAACCTGTATTCATAACTGCGGGTGCCGGATGGATGAGGATTTTTCTCGTCAGACAAGGAGATTTTCCGCAGCCATACTGACGTATGGCAAGGGAAATCGACGCAGTATGGCGGAAAAAAGACCGTCCAGACGGCGCGTTGCGGCTGTGAATACAGGTTCTAAGGGCGTTCTCCCCGCAACGAAAGACTTTCAAAGCACACAGGAGGTATCTATGGGCATGCGGGAACGGATCATGGACTACTCACTGGGGAACCATCTGCGGCTCTACTGGCGGCTGTTCCGGCGCAGGGAGCGCACCCGCAGCCGGCTGTTGTCCGACGCGCTCACCTTCCTGCTCAACCGCATGGCCCACAGGCGGGGCGGGTACATCGGTCGGGGGGCGCAGATCGCCGGCGTCCCCTCCCTGCCCCACGGGCTCCACGGGATCTACATCTCCCGCTATGCCAGCATCGGCAGGGACTGCCGCATCTACCAGAACGTCACCATCGGCGAGGTGGGCGGAAAAGCGCCCCGGATCGGGGACGGCTGCCTCATCGGGGCGGGGGCCGTGCTGGTGGGGGACATCCGGGTGGGCAGCCGCGTGAAGATCGGCGCGGGGGCCGTGGTCTCCACGGACGTGCCGGACGGCTGCACGGTGGTCTCCCAGCCGGTCAGGATTCTTCCAGGAAAGCCGGAAACAGAGTGAACAGAGAGGACCGGGCATTTCTGCCCGGGCCTCTCTGCGTGTCAAAAAAGGTGCTTCGCACCTTTTTTGAGAGGGAAGAACCGGGCCGAGCGCGGCCCGCAGGGTACTTTTTCGACGTACACGCCGCCGAAAAAGTGATTAAAAAGGTTCGCGTCTGCGGACGCGAACTCCTGCGGAGGGCTTTTTTGACAATCTGAGAGGCCCGGGCATTTCTGCCCGGGCCTCTCCTCTTTTATGCGGCCGCCGACACGTTGTAGAGGGAGTAGAAATACCCCTTCCGCTCCATCAGCTCCTCAAACCGCCCCTGCTCGCACACCGCGCCGCCGCGCAGGACCACGATCTCGTCGTACTGCTCCAGCAGCGCCTCCTCCAGTCGGTGGGTGACGACCAGCCGGGTCAGGCCGTCCAGGTGGAGGATGGCATCGGTGACGGCGAAGGCCGTCTGGTTGTCCAGGGACGCCGTGGCCTCGTCCAGCAGCAGCACCGGCGTGCCCCGCAGCAGACACCGGGCGATGGACACCCGCTGCCGCTCCCCGCCGGAGAGGCCGCCGCCGTTCTCCCCGCAGCGGTAGTCCTCCCCCCGCTGGGCGATGAGACCGTCCAGGCCGGAGCGCCGCACCGCCTCGTCCACCCGCTCCGCCGGGAAGTCCCGGAACATGGTGATATTGCGGCGGATGGTGTCGTCGAAGAGGAACACGCTCTGGCCGATGAGGCTCATCAGGTCGTAGAGGCTGTTGGGGGCCACCTCCCGCAGCTCCCTGCCGTCGATGGCGATGGAGCCCTCGTAGCCGTCACAGGCCCCCATGAGGAGATTGAGCAGGGTGCTCTTGCCGCTGCCGGAGGCCCCCACCAGGGCGTACTTCTTCCCCGCCTCCAGCCGGAGGCTCACGTCCCGGAGCACCGGCGCGCCGCTCTCGTAGCCGAAGGTGACGTGCTGCAGATCAATGGCCTCCCGTAGCACTGGCTCGATGGCCACGCCGGAGCGGCCCGCGTTCTCCTCGGTGACCCGGGCCAGCTTCTCAATGAGGCCCGCGGCCGCCCTCCGGCCGGCCCAGTACTGGGGAACCACGTTGATCGGCTGGATGACAAAATTGCAGAGGTTGACGAAGATCAGCACCGTACCGGCGGTGATGTCCCCCCGGATGGCCAGGAAGGCCCCCAGAAAGAAAATCCCGAACTGCAGGATCTCGGAGCACAGGTTCTGGCTCACCGCCGTCAACAGGCACTCCCACCAGTAGCGGCGGCGCTTGTGCTCCTCCACGTCCCGGTTGGCTCCGTCGAAGAGGGACCGGGCCTCCCCCTCCGCCTTGAAGCTCTTGATGACGGAGAAGCCTGCGAGCAGGTCCTTGAGCTGGGAGACGAAGCCCTCGTTCTTGTCGCTGACGGCCTTCTCCCGGACCGCCAGCTCCCGGCCCATCAGCAGCGAGGCCCCCAGGGGCAGCACGCTCAGGCAGATCGTGGCGGCGGTCAGAACGGGGCTGTACCAGAACATCATCCCCAGCGCGCCGAAGAAGAGCAGCACAAAGTAGACCAGCTGGAACGAGCGCTTGAGGTAGTTCTCCTCCACAGAGTTGACGTCGTTGGTCAGAACGGAGATGTACCGGCCCGTGTTCTCCCGGGAGAAGGCGCTGATGCTCTTCTCCGAGAGATTTTGGAAGGCCAGGGATTTATACTGGGCCAGGGCCTTGTGGATAAAGGTGCTCTTGACCCGGTACATGGCGGTGTTGACGCAGAATATGGCCGCCACAAAGACCACGGTAAACAGCAGGGTTCGCTTCAGCCACTCCACATCCCCGGAGGTGATGACATCCACTACCTCCCCCAGCAGCCAGGAGCCGATGAGGTTCTGGGGCACCGACAGCAGCAATAGGAGCATGGCGGCGGCACAGCGCAGGCGGTTGCCCCGGTAGAAGGCGCGGAAATAGGCGCGGGCGGCGGGACTTTTTTCTGGTTTGCGGTTCATCTTGTTTCTCCTTTCGTTGACAGGGTGTGCTGGCGGTCCCCGGCATCCTCCACGTTCTTCTGGGTCAGCCGCCCGTACAGGGAGGAGTCGGGGCTCCTGGTCATCTCCGGCGTGTCGTGGTCATCCCAGGCCAGGTAGAAGGCGTCGCTCTTCTCCTGCAGACAGCGGGCAAACTGCATGAAGGGGACAAAGGCCCAGTTTTCGTGGACGACATAGGCGCTGATGGAACCGGTCTCCAGCTCCAGGTCCAGCTTCTTCACCAGGTGGAGCGCCGCCATGGCGGCCAGCAGCTCCGCCGCCTCCGCCGCCGGCAGGCTCAGCTGTCTCGCCAGCACCTCCGGCACGTAGTAATGGGGCGCTAAATCGTTGTGGAGCCGTTCCATCAGCTCCAGGCAGCCCGGCCTGGCCAGGAGCGCGAAAAGGCGGCGGCAGCCGTCCCGGTCGGCAAAATAGGCGGCGTAGCCCGCCGCCGGCCGGGGCCAGACGGACATGAAGGACATCTCCTTCGACCCCACGCCGAACAGCAGCCCCTCCTCCATATCCACCGCCAGGCGCAGCAGGACCTTCTCTCCCCCCGCCATGACGGTGCAGCTCTCCGTATAATCCAGATTCGGCATACAGGCGGCCTCCATACGGTGCACCATGATGGCCCGCGAAGCGCTCCAGGCCATCCGGCAGAGCGCTGAGACCCGCTCTCCCTCCGGGAGGGACCGGAGCCAGTGGTCCACAGTGCCGTCGATGTCCTCCACCACGCCCCCCTCCCTGCCAAACAGGGCGTCGATGGTCACCCCCAGCTTATCGGCGATGGCGGGCAGCAGGGCCACGTCCGGCGTGCCCCCGCACTCCCAGCGGCTCACCGCCTGGGTGCTCACCCCTGCGGCCCTGCCCAGCTCCTCCTGGGTCAGGCCGGCGGCCTTGCGGAATTTGGTGATCTGGGCGCCAATCAAGTTGTTGTCCATGCTGCGGATCCTCCTGTTCAACGGATGCTTGTATTATACATCAACGAGCAGTTGTATACAAGGCACGCCTTGTTGGCAAAAATCAACCGTCCATTGTATCGCGCCCCTCATTCCCGCCGTTGGCATATTGTTCCGGGCCGGCGCATAGTCTGTAGCGTCAGCCGGCGGCAAGGCCGGACTACCAATGAGGTGAACGTACATATGGAGGAAACACGCAACTTTGTCCAGCTCCGGGGCGCCGCCGCCGGGGAGCCGGAGATGTCCCACGAGAACCACGGGCAGCGGTTCTACCGCTTCCCCTTCGCTGTGCGGCGGCTGTCCGGGCAGACGGACACCCTGTGGGTCATCGCCACCGGGGACCAGCTCTTCCGCCTGCTGCCCCTGGAGGGCCGGCGGCTGGCGGTGGACGGCCAGCTCCGCTCCTTCAACAACAAGAGCGGCCAGGGGAGCCGGCTGGTGATCTCCGTCTTTGCCCAGCTGCTGGTTCCGGCGGAGGACGAGGGGGAGGATCTGAACGCCATCCAGCTGCGGGGCGTCATCTGCAAGCCGCCGGTGCTGCGGCGCACGCCCCTGGGCCGGTGCATCTCCGACATGATGCTGGCGGTAAACCGGCGCTATGGCCGGGCGGACTATCTGCCCTGCATCGCCTGGGGCCAGGTGGCCATGATGACCGGGCGCATGGATGTGGGGCATGTGCTGGCCCTGGAGGGCCGGGTCCAGAGCAGGACCTATACCAAGGTGGTGGAGGGCTGCGCCCAGGAGCGGGTGGCCTTCGAGGTCAGTATTATGCATCTGCTGGAGCAGGGAGAGGCGTGAGCGGTAAGCTCACGCCTCTTTCTGCCGCCCCTGCGGGGCGGCGGGGCTCTCTTCTTATTTTACCTTTGCCCCTGCCGGGGCGGGGCCTTCTTTTCGCGCGAGCGAAAAGAAGCAAAAGGTC
>CAJTOM010000057.1:0-294 GCA_910577915.1 uncultured Oscillospiraceae bacterium | reverse complement strand
CCCCCCCCCCCGCCGTTCTGCCATCCTCCCTGTTTACCCAACCCCAAAAGTGTGCTATGATAGACCCACCAATCCAACAGACACGGAGAATCCCCCTATGAAAAAAACCATCCTCATCGTGGACGACGACATCCACATCGGCAACCTGCTGGAGGAAACCCTGCACCGCGCGGGCTACGCCGTGCGGAGGACCTACTCCGGCACCGAGGCCGCCCTGCTGCTGGAGCGGGAGCGGCCGGACCTCATCCTGCTGGATCTGATGCTGCCGGGGCTGAGCGGCGAGGAGCTGCTGGC
>CAJTOM010000056.1 GCA_910577915.1 uncultured Oscillospiraceae bacterium | reverse complement strand
GGGCCGTTTTTGCGGCCCCCGCCCCCCTTGTCTCTGCGCCGCAGCCGGGCGGCGCACGGCGGAGGCGGCAGGTGAGGCTGGCGCATATTTTGCGGAAACATTTGCATAAAATTGACTAAAACAACGGAGGCTTGCTCAGAAAACAATTGTTAAAATTTTAATAAATTGTGAATTTCACCAACTGACAGGCTGTCGAAATAGACAAAACTCCAAAATAGTCTTTTTTGAGAGTAAAGCAATTGACGAAAATTCACGGTTTTGTTATAATCCATATAGAAATCAACTGGCGGAAACGTGTTCGATGAAAGGTGGGAATTGCCGGAGAAAAACGAATCTGCGCCTCCGCGCTATTTCGCGGGGCCGCGGCAAAACAGCGAGCTTGAAACGACGAAAGGAGCACAGATGTGAAAAGGAAGAGAGAGCGGCGACCCTTTAATAAGACCCGACTCAAGAACCAGATCTTGAACGTGGTGAAAAACCCCTTCAACATGATCGTGGCAGTCAGCCTGGTGGTTCTGTTCTGTCTGATCGTGATTCCCCTCCTGCAGATGATTGCCTCCACCTTTACCCTGGCCCGGGCGGAGGCCAAGCGCTACGGCGGCGAGGTGGGAGATTTTACCCTCTACTACTGGCGCTACATCCTGGTGAGCAAGCTGTCCGGCGCCACCCTGTGGGGCCCGCTGAAGAACTCGCTGGTGGTGGGCCTGTTCACCGTGATTGTGTCGGTGCCCCTGGGCTCCGTGCTGGGCTGGCTGATGGTCCGCTCGGACATCCCCGGTAAGAAGCTGCTGGGCATGCTGGTGGTTATCCCCTACATGATCCCCTCCTGGTGCAAGGCCCTGGCCTGGCTGGCGGTGTTCCGCAACAAGACCTCCGGCTCCCTGGGCTTCCTGGCCGGCATGGGCGTCCCTATTCCCGACTGGCTGGCCTACGGCCCCGTGGCCATCGTGCTGTGTATGAGCCTGCACTACTACGCCTTCTCCTACATACACGTCTCCTCCGCCCTGCGCTCCATCAACTCGGAGCTGGAGGAGATGGGCGAAATCTGCGGCGCTAATAAGGTGCAGATTCTCAAATCCATCACCCTGCCCCTGGTGCTGCCCAGCATCCTTTCCGCCGTGGTCATGACCCTCAGCAAGGCCATCGGCACCTACGGCGTGGCG
This sequence comes from uncultured Oscillospiraceae bacterium, assembly GCA_910577915.1. Taxonomy (GTDB): domain Bacteria; phylum Bacillota; class Clostridia; order Oscillospirales; family Oscillospiraceae; genus Pelethomonas. Next base: position 15,462 of record CAJTOM010000056.1, on the reverse strand, counting down.
GCCAACCTGGGCTCCCGCATCGGCTACTTCACCCTGGCCACCAAGATGAAGACCTTCATCAACGGCGGTCCCCAGGGCGTGGGCTTCGCCATGAGCCTGGTGCTCATCAGCCTGGCGGCCCTGATCATCTTCTCCAACCAGCGCATCATCGGCGTGCGCAAGTCCTACGCCACCATCGGCGGCAAGGGCGGCCGCTCCAACGAGATGCACCTGGGCGCGGCCAAGATTCCTCTGATGGCGTTTCTGGTGTTCTTCCTGTTCTTCGCCATGGTGGCCCCCATGTTCGTGCTGGTGATGGAGACCTTCCAGGTCACCACCGGCAACGGCTACGGCCTGCATAACCTGACCCTCTACAACTGGATCGGCACCCTGGACGAGGCCCAGACCTACACCAGCATGGAGGGCATCTTCCGCAACGCGGAGTTCGGCAAGGCCGTGTGGAACACCGTCCGCCTGACCTTCGTTGGTTCCATCATCACCGCTTTCTGCGGTCAGTTCCTGGGCTACATCTCCACCCGCGGCCGCGGCAAGTGGTACGGCTCCGCCACGGAGCAGCTGGTGTTCGTGCCCTACCTGATGAGCGGCGTGGCCTTCTCCTCCATGTACGTGGCCATGTTCTCCCAGCCCCGCCTGGGCGGGCTGATCCCCTCCCTGTACGGCACCTTCACCCTCATCGTCCTGACCAGCGTGGTCAAGCACTTCCCCTTCGCCAGCCGGTCCGGTACCGCCAACATGATGCAGATCGCGGTGGAGCTGGAGGAGGCCGCCGACATCAACGGCGCCAACTTCTGGCAGCGCATGGGCAAGATCGTCCTGCCTCTGGCGAAAAACGGCTTTATCTCCGGCTTCATGCTGACCTTCATCAGCATTGCCAAGGAGCTGGACCTCATCATCATTATGATGGATAAGCACACCCAGACCATGTCCTACCTGGCCTTCACCTATTCCCAGGAGGGCTACAACCAGATGGCCGACGCCATCTCTGTGTGCGTGCTGCTGTTCATCCTCGTCTGCTACATTATCGCCAACCGCTTCGGCGCAGACATCGGCAAAGCCTGGTAAAACGCAGGTAAATGTTTTCGCCGGCCTCCTTCGGGGGGACGGCGGAGGCCGGAGGCGGCGCCTCCGGCAGGTTTGGACGGAGTCCAGCACTCTCTTGTTGAAAAACAGAAAGGAAAGGTTGACACAATGAGCAGAATTGAACTGAAGCATATCGATAAATTCTACGGCGACAACCACGTCCTGCGGGACATCAACCTGGTGATCGAGGACGGCGACTTTATGACCCTGCTGGGCCCCTCCGGCTGCGGCAAGACCACCACCCTGCGCGTGGTCTCCGGCCTGGAGAAGCCCCAGAACGGCGTGATGACCATCGACGGCGAGGAGATGATCAACGCCGACATGGCCTACTACGCCGAGCCCAGCAAGCGCGGGCTGAACCTGGTGTTCCAGTCCTACGCCCTGTGGCCCCACATGACCGTGAAGGAGAACATCGCCTTCGGCCTGAAGATCCAGAAGCTGCCCAAGGAGGAGATTGACAAGCGCATCCAGGACTCCCTGCGGATGATGCGCATCGAGGAGTACATCGACCGCTACCCCAACGAGCTCTCCGGCGGCCAGCAGCAGCGCGTGGCCATCGCCCGCGCCGTGGCCTCCAACCCCAAGCTGCTGCTGCTGGACGAACCTCTCTCCAACCTGGACGCCCGCCTGCGCATCGACATGCGCTCTGAGCTCCAGCGCATCCACCGCGAGCTGGGCACCACCATCATCTATGTCACCCACGACCAGGTGGAGGCCCTGACCATGTCCACCAAGATCGCCCTCTTCAAGGCCGGCGAGCTCAGCCAGGTGGACGCCCCCATGGATCTCTACATGAACCCCATTGACCTGGAGGCCGCCGACTTCATCGGCAATCCCCGGATCAACTTCCTGGAGGGCACCGGCCGCTATGAGAACGGCAAGCTGATGGTCAAGTGCGAGCTCAGCGAGTACACCTTCGACAAGGCCGACATGACCGACGAGACCATCCCCGGCGGCGAGTTCCCTGTGGTGGTGGCCATCCGCCCCGAGCAGGTGCACATCACCGAGACCCAGGAGCCCGGCTCCCTGCCCGTCAAGGTCTACGCCAACCAGCCCGCCGGCTCCGAGACCCTGGTCTCCCTCCAGGCCGGCAAGAGCGACTTCCTCTCCAAGCAGATCGGCCTGGCCCAGTACGACATCGATCAGACGGTCTACGTCCACATCGCGCCGGAGAAGATCAATATCTACGACGCCAAGAGCACCCGCCTCATCAAGAGGGCGCGGTAAAGCCCGGTTTCTGCCGCCGCCCCCCCGGCCGGGGGGCGGCGAGGAAATACGATACATTGCCCGGAAGATCGCGTGAACATTTGAAAGGAGAATTGGATCACTATGAAGAAGAGTAAGCTCTTAGCCCTCCTGCTGGCCCTGGTCATGCTGCTGAGCCTGGCCGCCTGCGGAGGCGGCGGCAACGACAAGAAGAACGACGGCGCCCCCGGTCAGAGCGACAACCAGGGGGGCGACACCCAGCAGCCCGACGAGCCCGTCAAGGTGGAGGATTCCGAGTTTTTCGGCCCCATCTACGACGAGTGGAGCGACATGACCGACGAGGAGCTGTACCAGATGGCTTTGGAGGAGGTCAAGGAGTACCCCGAGATCAACATCTACGCCACCTCCTCCAAGATGATGAAGGCGGAGGAGGACTTTGAGGCCGCCTATCCCGGTCTGGACGTGGTCATTATGGACATGGACCAGGACGAGGTCCTGGAGAAGTGCGTGCTGGAGGCCGACTCCGGCAACATCTTCGGCGATGTCCTCCAGGCCAAGGACGTCAACGGCGATGTGTTCTTTGACTACTACGAGGCCGGCTACATGTCCGCCTTCTATCCCCGTGATCTCTCCGCCAAGGTGGACGAGGACCTGCTGCGCTACGGCTATCCCCTCTACGCCTCCCAGAGCTTCTGGTACTACAACACCGAGGCCTTCCCCGACGAGCAGCCTGTGACCAGCTGGTGGCAGATCATCGAGAAGAACGAGGACGGATCCCAGAAGTACCGCCTGTTCACCAAGGAGATTGGCACCGAGACCTCCTACCTGTCCCTGTTCGCCAGCTTCGTGGTCAACGCCGACCAGATGGCGCAGGCCTATGAGGATCTGTACGGCGAGCCCCTGGAGTACACCTATGACGGCAGCGGCTTCGATTTCGAGGTGCCTGAGAACAACGCCGGCCTGGAGTACATGTGGCGCTTCTCCCAGATGCAGATGACCTTCATCGGCGACGGCGACGAGCTGGTGCAGGCGGTCCACAACTCCACCAAGGACGATCCCGCCCTGTGCCTGGCCTCCGGCGGCAAGATCGGCAACCGTGACGAGTCCGGCTTTAACATCGCATGGCTGACCAACCTGACCCCCTACACCGGCCTGGAGAACTGCGAGTACATGTACGTGGTCAACGGCTGCCGGCATCCGGCGGCGGCCCGTCTGTTCATCCGCTGGATCACCGGCGGTACGGACGGCCAGAGCGGCGGTCTGAAGCCCTTCTCCAAGGAGGGCAACTGGCCTGTCCGTGACGACGTGGAGGGTGACTGGAACCCCGTGACCCTGGCGGAGTGCGGCGCTATTGAGCCGGATCTGGCGGCCATCAACGACACCTTTGGCTCCACCCAGGACCTGTGGACCTACTGGCTGAGCATCAGCCCCTACACCAAGTAATTCCCTTGACCTTTCGCCTGGTCCGGCGTATACTGTAAGCACGACTGAGGAGAAGCCCTGCGCGGCAGGCGCATGCCTGCCGCGCAGGGCTTCTATACCGGCGGGGACAAGGAGGCAGCTATGGATCAGAACAACGATTTCTACCGTCAGATCGAGGCGGCGGAGCGGGAGAAGCGGAAGAAGGAGCGGAAGGAGAAGTGGGCCAGGCGGGAGAAGAGCTTCTGGAAGGCCTTCCTCTTCACCGAGGACGGCAAGCCCAAGAGCGGCCTGATGGTGTATACCTTCTGTTTGAGCCTGGTGTTCGTCCTGCTCTACATTGCCGCCTTCAATTTCTCCATTGAGTGGCTCGCGCCGGTGACGGCGGGCTGGCCGGTGTTTGCGGGCAATCTGCTCCAGTCCCTGGCGGCCAGCGGGGCGGGGCTGCTGGTCTCCCTGCTGGTGCACAAGATATTTTCCGACAAGCGGCTCATGTTTGGATGCCACCTGTGGCTGGCGCTGTACGCGGTCCTGGTGTGCGCGTCCATGCTGTTCATGCTGAAGGAGGAGGGGGCCGCCGCCTCGTTCTTGCATTTCTTCGCCTGGTTTATCCTGATTCCGGTGGGGCTGGGCCTGGTGGTGACGGGCCTGCTGTACAAGCGGGACTACGTACCCCCGGCCAAGGACGAGGAGGCCCCCTGGAAGAAGTACACCCAGCGGCGGTGAGTCCATGCTGAAGCTGCACTTTATCAACGTGGGCGACGGCGACGCGGCCCTGGTGGAGGACTGGGGCCCGGATGGCCGCGTGTTCCGCCTGCTGGTGGACGCGGGCCGGCGGGACGTGGGGGTTCTTCCGGGCTCCTGCCGCCTGACCGCCGCGGCCTATCTGCGCAGACATGCCGTCGCCCGGCTGGACGCCCTGGTGGTGACCCACCTCCACGAGGACCACTTCGGCGGTCTGGGGGACCTGCTGGGCGCGGTGGAGATCGGGGCGGTCTATGCCGGCTTTTTTCCCCGGCTGCCGGCGGGGCGGATTCCCCGCAAAGGCGGCGAGGAGAAGACGGTGGCCGGCCTCATAGACTGCCTCAACTGCTGGGCGGCGTATGCGGAGGCCCTGGCGGCGTCCGGCGTCCGCAGCTGCGAGGTGTGGGATACGGAGCGCCTGGTGCGGACGGCGGACCTGGAGGCGGTCCTGATCTGCCCCGACCCGGTGGCCGCCGCCCTCCAGCGCCGGACCTGGGCGGCGCTGCTGGCGGGAGAGCCTGTGAACGGGGACAAGCGCTGGTGGTCCTCCAAGTACCGCAATCCCGGCTCCCTGCGCCTGGCGCTGCGCTGCGCCGGGCGGCGCGTTGAGATCGCCGGGGACTGCTACGGCGCGGTATGGGAGCATGAGGCGGAGCCCTGCGGCATCCTCAAGGTCCCCCACCACGGCGACGCAAAATCCATGACCCCCCTGCTGGCCCGGCGGCTGCGGCCGTCCCACGCCGTGATCTCCTGCTCGGCGGCCTACAACCCCCGGAAGGACCGCCCCTCTGCCGCGGCGGCGGCGCTGCTGGAGGCGGAGGGGGCCCGGGTGTGGTACACCGACAGCTTCAGCCGGCCCGGACAGGCGCCAGCTTGCTGGGAATCCGTTGATTTTACCATCCTGGGAGACGGGACAATCCTCGCCCCGGACAGCCGCGAAGGCGGCGGGAGGACAATATGATTACATCTGTTCTGTTTGACATGGGCGGAACGCTGGAGGACATCTACGTGGATGACCAGTCCCAGCAGGAGGCCATTGAAAAGCTGCACACCATTTTGAAGAGCCGGGGCATGGATCCCGGCGGCGACCTGGCGGAGCTGAAGCGGCAGGTGGACGAGGGCTGGGTCCGGTACGGCCGGTACCGGGACGCCAGCGACGTGGAGCTCAAGCCCGTCTCCATCTGGTGCGACTACGTGCTGACTGCCTACGATTTTCCCAGGGAGCGGCTGGCCCCCTGCTGTGAGGAGATCGCCCACATGTGGGAGGTGACCCACTACCACCGCGCCCTCCGCCCCCGGGTGGCGGAGATGCTGGAGGGTCTGAAGGGCCTGGGGATGAAGCTGGGGATCATCAGCAACACCGCCGCCCTCTACCAGGTGTTCGATATTCTGAGGGAGTACGGCATCCGGGACTACTTTCAGGACGTGACTCTCTCCTCGGTGACCGGCCTTCGCAAGCCCTGCACCGACATCTTCTCGGTGGCCCTCCACCAGATCCAGAGCGCGCCGGAGGAGTGCGTCTACGTGGGGGACACCATCTCCCGGGACATTATCGGCTCCAAGCGGGCGGGCTTCGCCGCGGCCATCCAGATCTGTTCGAAGCTGACCCGGGAGAAGGACTGCGGCATCAAGCGGGAGTTTGAGCCCGACTACATGGTGGAGGACATCTATGAGGTCTACCCCATTGTGGAGAAGCTGAGCAGGGGCTGACACAGACAGAAAAGGCGCCGGACTGCTGGCAAACCAGCAGTCCGGTGCTTTTGTTTTTCAGAAGAGCATTATTTCGGCGGACAGCAGGAGGCCCGCTCAATGAGGGCGGGCATGAGGATGCGGTGATTGTACCCCGCCAGCTCGCTCTGGACCTTGTCCAGCAGGCTGTCCACCGCCACGGAGGCCAGCATCTTCATGGGCTGCTCAATGGTGCTCAGGTTGATCCGGGGGAGGCTGCTGTCCCGGATGTTGTCGAAGCCCAGAAGGGAGATGTCCTCGGGGATGCGGATGCCGTTCTCCTCCGCCGCCTCCATAATGCCCAGGGCGTTGGTGTCGGTGGCGGCAAAGATGGCGGTGAAGCGCCGCTCCTGGGCGAACAGCTGCTTGGCCAGCTGGTAGCCGTACTTGATGGAGGTGAGGGGGAAGGTGTTGTTGCAGTACTGGGCCGTCAGTCCAAGATCCCGGCAGGCGGCGGCGTAGCCCTCGGCCCGGAACTGGTGGGTAGTGCTGCCCCGGCGGCGGCCGAAGTAGAGGATGTCCCGGTGGCCCAGCCGGTGGAGATACTCCACCCCGATATAGGCCCCCCGGTAGTTGTCCACAGACACGTAGCTCTCCGGCACCTCCCGCAGGTTCTCGCCCACGAACACCGTGGGCAGGCGGGAGAGGTAGGGCCGCAGGGTCTCGTAGCTCTCCGGCCCGGCGGGGAGGAGGATGACGCCGTCCACCTGCCGCCCAATCATCAGCTCGAACAGCTCCCGCTCCTGCTCCAGCTCCCGGGAGGAATTGCACAGGATGATGTTGTAGCCCCTGGCCCTGGCCTGCCGGTCGATGTGGTAGGCGAGCTCCGACATGAAGGGGTTGTTGACCCCTGTGAGGATCAGGCCCAGCAGCTTGGTGCTCTTCATGACCATGGCCCGGGCCACGGTGTTGGCGGTGTAGTTCATTTCCTTGCAGACCTGGAGAATGCGCTCGCGGGTATCGGCGCTGATCTCCGGGCTGCCGGACAGGGCCCTTGAGACGGTGGAGTAGGATACGCCGGCGGCTTTCGCGACATCTTTGATGGTCACATTCTTCATAAGCGCTCCTCCGATTCGAAAATATTCCGTTGTCTTTCCGCGATTCTATTGTAAATTGTCTAACGAAAAAATGCAAGAGGAATTTGGTTAATTTTCGGAAAAATTTTGCTTAACCAGGAAAAATTCTGGGGAACAGAGGGGAAAATCCACAAAAATGACCAATTGGCCGGATGTAACCGGCGGATTTAATGAAAATTTCCGGATAAATTACCGGAAATTATGAATAGATTCCCGATATAATTTCAATTATCTTTATTTTACGCGATTTTATCGATTTTTATATCAATAAAAGTTTGAAATATGGTTGACAAATGGAGAAAAATGGAGTACAATCTGACCATGAAAAAACGAAAGCGTTTGAACTATATGCGGTGCTGCCGGCGGAGAGGAGGCGGATTCCCATGATAAAAGCGGTTCTGTTCGATCTGGGCGGCACACTGCACACAGCCAGCTCCCCTCCAGGGCGGGATGCGTGGTTTGCCCGGCGCCTGCTGGACCGACTGTCGGACTACGGCGTGGAGCTGGACGTCTCCCCCGAGGAGCTGGCCGTGCGGCTCCACGAGAATGCCGAGGCCTACAAGCGCCGCTCCGAGCAGGATCTGCGGGAGCTGCCGGCGGCGGAGATCTGGAGCGGCTGGTATCTCCGGGACTGGTCCGCCGGCCGGGAGCGGCTGGCCCCCATCGCTGAGGAGCTGAGCTTCCTCTACGACTACGAGCGGATGCGGGTTCTCCGCCGGCCCTGCATACGGGAGACCTTCGAGGCCCTGCGGGACCAGGGCTTGCGGCTGGGGCTCATCAGCAACATTATCTCCCTCTCCGCAGCGCCCCACTTTCTGGAGGAGTACGGCGTGGGGTCATACATGGACTGCATGGTCCTCTCCAGCGCCGCAGGGATCCGCAAGCCCTCGGCGGAGATTTTCCGGATCGCGGAGCGGGAGCTGGGCCTGCTCCCCCAGGAGCTGGCCTACGTGGGGGACACCCTGTCCCGGGACGTGCGGGGGGCGCGCAATGCCGGATGGCGGCTGATGATCCAGATCCGCAACCCCGGCGCGGCCCGCCGGGACGCGGGGCTGGAGCATGCCGGCCTGAGACCGGACTACCTGATCGACGGCCTGGAGGAGATTCCGGGCATCATCCGGGCGGAGAACCGCCAGTGAGAGAGCAACATGATATAATAGCAAGGATGAAGGAGGACAGGCGATGAACCGCAACATTGATACGATCTTTTTTGATGTGGGCGCCACGCTGCGCTATGTGGTAGAGGACGAGGCCTTTGCCGCGGCGGCGGACAAGGAGCTGATGGAGCTGGTAGGGGCGGCGGAGTCCCGTGACGTATTCTTCGAGAAGCTGACCCGGAACTGGAAGGCCTACCGCAAGTGGGCCAAGGATACCCTGCTGGACGTGTCGGAGATGGAGCTGTGGCTCCAGTACCTGCTGCCCGACTACCCCGCCGAGCGCATCGCCCCCAACGCTGCCCGCCTCACCCGCCTGTGGCGGGACCACGACGGCCGCCGCCTGCCCCACGAGGGGGTGAAGGAGACCCTGCGGGAGCTGAAGAACCGGGGCTACAAGCTGGGTATCATCGCCAACACCATCACCGAGACGGAGATTCCCGACTGGATGTGCCACGACCAGGTGGCGGACTGCTTCACCACCGTCATCCTCTCCTCCAAGGTGCGCCTGCGCAAGCCGGACCCCGCCATCTACCTGCTGGCCTCCCGCTGCATCGGCTCCACCCCGGAGAACTGCGCCTACGTGGGCGACAACCCGGTGCGGGACGTGGAGGGCGCGGTGGACGCCGGCTACGGCAGCATGATCCTCTTCGAGGACGCGGGCGCCGCCGACCGGGAGGGCAAGGCCCCCACGGTGATGCCGGACTACCGCATCAAGGCCATCCGGGAGCTGCTGGATCTGTTCCCGCCCCGCTCCTGAGGGGACGGGCACGCAGAGGAGAGGGGCGCTATGGACAAGATCAAGGGCGTATTTTTTGACCTGGGCGGGACCCTGCGGATCGTGGAGAAGGTCCCGGAGCACCAGGAGCGGGCCAAGGTCCGCATGGCCCGGCTGGCCGGGCGGGAGGACGTGGAGGCCTTCATCAATATGGTGGAGGCACGCTACGAGCCCTACCGGGAGTGGGCCCTGGGCGAGAACCGGGAGGCCGGGGATTACGAGCTGTGGCATCAGTGGCTGCTGCCGGAGCTGGGCGAGGAGCGCCTGCGGGCGGTGTGCCATGAGATGACCTACCAGTACCGGCAGGTCAAGGGTCTGCGCCATGTGGTGGAGGGCGGCCTCCAGGTGATCCGGGGGCTCTATGAGCGGGGGTACCGGCTGGGGATCATTTCCAATCTCATCGGCGAGGACGAGATTCCCAACTGGCTGCGGGAGGACGGGCTGGCCCAGTACTTCGACGCCGTGGTCCTCTCCTCCGTCTGCCACATCCGCAAGCCGGACCCCGCCATCTACCGCATGGGCTGTGAGCAGCTGGGGCTGGGGCCGGGGGAGTGCGTGTCCGTGGCCGACAACCTGGGCCGGGACATCACCGGGGCCAAGGCCGCCGGCATCGGGGCCAACATCCTCTTTATCAGCCCGGAGAAGCTGGCGAAAAAGACCATCACCGACGAGAACCGGCCGGACTACATTGTGCACCGGTTTATCGATATTCTGGACCTTCCCATTTTGCAGTAAAAGGAAAGGGGCTGGTACATATGGAACAGCAAATCGACACCATTTTCGTGGATCTGGGGGATACCTTCCGGGTGATCCGCAAGGACGAGGCCTACCAGAGCGAGGCCAAGGCTGTCATCGCCCGCCTGCTGGGGGTGGACGGGGACCCGGCGGCGTTCTACAGGGAGGTCATTGAGCCACGGTACGACAAGTACCGGGAGTGGGCCCTGACTTTCTACTGCGAGGCCCCCGTCAAGGAGCTGTGGACCCGCTGGCTGGCTTACGACTTCCCCAGAGAGCGGGTGGAGGCGGCGGCGGACGAGATGACCTGCGCCTACCGCAAGACCAAGGGGGAGAGGGTGGTCACCGACGGCGGCGCGGAGACTGTCAGGGAGCTGTACAAGCGGGGCTATACCCTGGGCATCGTCAGCGATCTGGTGGGCGTCCAGGAGGTGGACGAGTGGCTGGACCGGGACGGCCTGCGTCCCTACTTTAAAACCGTGCAGCAGTCCTCTGTCTGCCTCATCCGCAAGCCCCACCCCGCCATCTACTACTACGCCCTGGCCGAGTGCGGGGCGGACCCCAAGCGGACTTGCTACGTGGGCGACAATTTGGCCCGGGACATCGTGGGGGCCAAGGCCGCTGGCCTGGGCATGACCATCGGTGTGCAGTACCCCGGCAAGAAGCCCCAGGAGGTCACCGAGGCAAACAGGCCCGACCGCTTCATCACCCACTTCGCCCAGCTGCTGGACATCTTCCCGGCCATCAGGTAGGGGCCGCGGAGGTCCGGGCGCGGGACGAACAATCTGTCACACCGCCCAAGGGCGGCGAAAAGGAGAAATATCTATGAACAGCAACATCGGCGGCGAGGCCCTGGCCAGGGCCGTGGAGGCCGCCTACGAGGCCGGCCAGACCGACTACTATTTGGAGCCCCTGGCCCTGGTGGACGAGGCGGGGACCCCCGTGGGCAAGATCAAGGACGGGGACCAGGTGGTCTTCTGCTGCCGCAGAGGCGAGCGGGAGATCGAGCTCACCGATGCCTTCGTGGACCCGGCCTTCCCCCACTTCCGGCGGGACTACATGAAGGACCTGCACTTCGTCATTATGACCATGTACCACGAGAAGTTCAAGGACCTGCCCATCGCCTTCGCTCCCGAGAAGGTCCAAAAGCCCCTGGCTCAGGTCATCAGCGACGCGGGCCTGCGGCAGTTCCACTGCGCCGAGTCGGAGAAGTACGCCCACGTGACCTTCTTCTTTAACGGCGGCTACAACCAGCCCTTCCCCGGCGAGACGGACCTGCGGGTCCCCTCCCCCAAGGGCATTCCCCTTCGACCAGAAGCCGGAGCTGAGCCTGCCGGAGGTGGCGGAGAAGGTGAAGGGGGCCGTGGACGAGGGCTATGACTTCATCCTCACCAACTTCGCCAACGGCGACGTCATCGGCCACACCGCCAACACCGAGGCCAAGCTGGCCGCCGCCGCCGTGGTCAGCCGCCACGTGGGCATGGTGGCGGAGTATGCCAAGGCCAACGGCTACCTGGTGGCGGTCACCGCCGACCATGGCAACATCGAGACCCTCTACACCAAGGAGGGGAAGCCCCACGGGGCCCACACCACCAACCTGGTGCCCTTCATCGTGCTGGACCCCGAGGACCGCGCCCTGACCCTGCGGGACGGCCGCCTGGGCGACGTGGCGCCCACGGTGCTCAGCGTGCTGGGGCTGGAGCAGCCGGCGGAGATGACCGGCGCGTCCCTTATCGAGACGGCGGGGGTTACCGGCAAAAAGATGATGCTCATCATCCTGGACGGCTGGGGCTACGGCACCGGCGACGACAAGGACGCCATTTTCTCCGCCGACACCCCTGCATGGGACGCCCTGCTGGCCAAGTACCCCAACAGCCGGCTCCGGGCCTCCGGGGAGGACGTGGGCCTCCAGGCCGGGAAGCCCGGCAACTCCGAGGCCGGCCACACCAATCTGGGGGCGGGTCGGGTGGTGGCCCAGGACGATGTGCGCATGGACAGCGCCATCCGGGACGGCTCTTTCAAAACCAACCCCGTCTTCCTGGCGGCCATCGCCGCTGCCAGGGAGCAGAAGCGCCCCCTGCACCTGCTCAGCTACCTCACGGAGAAGTCCAGCCACGGCTGTATCGACTACCCGCTGATGCTGGTGGAGATGGCCGAGGGGGTGGAGGAGGTCTACCTCCACATCATCTTCGACGGGCGCAGCACCGAACCGGGCTCCGCCCCCGCCATGCTGCGGCAGCTGGAGGAGCGCCTCGCCAAGCTGGGCCGGGGCCGGATTGTGGACGGCGTGGGCCGGGGCATCGCCCTGGACCGGGACGGCAACTACGCAAAGATTCAGAAGGCCTACGAGTGCATGGTGCTGGGCGCGGGCGCGCAGTACCGCCTCTGAGGCCGCATGAGAGAAAAAACGCAGCCTTTGGGAGGATAAGGATATGCCAACGACACCTGTAGCGGTAGTGGACGTATCGGCGCTGGCCTTAGGGCCGCTGGATATTGCCCTGCGCATGTTTACGGCCATGCTCATCGGCGCGGTCATCGGTACGGAGCGGGAGTATACCCATCGCCCTGCCGGTATGCGCACCCACATGCTGGTTGCGCTGGGAGCCTGCGCGGTGATGACCACCAGCCAGCTGATCTTCTGGCAGTACCGGGTCTACGGCGCCACGCCGGACCCCGCCCGTCTCAGCGCGCAGGTGATCACCGGCCTGGGCTTTCTGGGCGCGGGAACCATTATGCGGGAGGGCCCTACCATCAAGGGCCTGACCACGGCGGCCAGCATCTGGGCTACGGGCTGCCTGGGCGTGGCCGTGGGCGGCGGATACTACTCGGTGGCTATGGTTGGGGGCGTCTGCATTCTGGTCACCCTGATTATCTTTGAGTGGCTGCAGAAGAAAATCATGCACAACCGCTATGCCCTGTACCTGTTCTCCGTCACCTGTGCGGATGTGGCGGCGACCCTGGAGGTCATCAACACCCTGGCCTCCGAGACGGATGCCCTGGTCAACAGCATCCACGTGGATGAGCAGAAGGAGGGGTTCAAAATCCGCTTCAAGGCGGATTTCGGTGGCCGCCACGCCAACGAGCGCGTACAGAAATTTTTCGCGGAGCTAAGTGAAGACAAGCATACCAGCTCCGTCACATCCGACAGGAGCCGGATGTAAACCCGAACGAACCACTGATTGGGAGGCTGCAGAAGCTCCTCAATCAGTGGTTCAAAACAACAGGGGGCCCGTCGGGGCGGGCCGGACGAATCTGATCTTCAGGCCGCGCCGGAGATGGGAATAGATCGGAGAAAAAAGAAAAGGAGAGATTCAGATGACCAATCAGTACTTTATCATTTTTTCCGCGCTGGGCTCAATTTGCGCCCTCCTGTTCGCAGTGTTCATGGCGCGCCGCGCCCTCTCGTTCTCGGAGGGCACCGACCGGATGAAGAAGATCGCCTCCTTCATCCGCCAGGGCGCCAACGCCTATCTGCGCCGGCAGTACAGCGTGGTGCTGGTGTTCTTCGGGTGCATGTTCGCGGTGCTGTGCCTGATGGCGGCTCTGGGCTTTCTGACCTGGTTCGTGCCCTTCGCCTTCATCACCGGCGGCTTCTTCTCCGGCCTGAGCGGCTTTGTGGGCATGAAGATCGCCACCGCCTCCAACTCCCGCACCGCCAACGCCTGCCGCGAGAGCCTGAACTCCGGCCTCCAGGTGGCCTTCTCCGCCGGCACGGTCATGGGCTTCACGGTGGTGGGCCTGGGCCTGCTGGACATCTCCGGCTGGTACCTGCTGCTCAAATACGTCTTTGGCCTGCCCCTCAACGACATCACCGCCGCCATGCTGACCTTCGGTATGGGCGCCAGCTCCATGGCCCTGTTCGCCCGCGTGGGCGGCGGCATCTTCACCAAGGCCGCCGATGTGGGCGCGGACCTGGTAGGCAAGGTGGAGGCCGGCATCCCCGAGGACGACCCCCGCAACCCCGCCGCCATCGCCGACAACGTGGGCGACAACGTGGGCGACGTGGCCGGCATGGGCGCGGACCTGTACGAGTCCTACGTGGGCTCCCTGATCTCCTCCTGTTCCCTGGGCGTCATCGCCTTCGGCTACATCGAGAGCGTTGACAACCTCAGCGCCTTCGCCGTGCCCATGCTGATCGCGGCGGTGGGCGTGGTGGCTTCCATCATCGGCTCCCTGCTGGTCCGCACCGGCGAGTCCACGGACCAGATGAACCTGCTCAGGGCCCTGCGCCGCGGCACCAACACCTCTGCTGTCATCATCGCCGTGGCGGCCTTCCCCATCGTGTGGTTCCTGCTGGGCAGCAGCTACATCGGCCTGTACGTGGCCATTCTGGCGGGCCTCTTCTCCGGCGTGCTCATCGGCCGGTTCACCGAGTACTACACCTCCGACACCTACGTGCCCACCCAGAACCTGGCGGCCTCCTCCGTCACCGGCACCGCCACTCTGGTAATCGACGGCCTGAGCCTGGGCATGCGCTCCACCATGCTGCCGGTACTGACGGTCAGCGGCTGCATTCTCATCGCCTACTACGTCTCCGGCCTGGGCCTGGAGGAGGCTGCCCGGAACGCTATGGGCCTGTACGGCATTGCCCTGGCAGCGGTGGGCATGCTCTCCACCCTGGGCATCACCCTAGCCACCGACGCCTACGGCCCCGTGGCCGACAACGCCGGCGGCATTGCCCAGATGTCCGGCCTCGACCCTGTTGTCCGGGAGCGTACCGACGCGCTGGACTCCCTGGGCAACACCACCGCCGCCACCGGCAAGGGCTTCGCCATCGGCTCTGCGGCCCTGACGGCCCTGGCCCTCATCGCCTCCTACGTGGAGAAGGTGGAGACCCTGGCCCCGGAGATGGCCCTGGACATGAGCGTTATGAACCCGGTGGTGCTGGTGGGCATCTTCGTGGGGGCCTGCCTGGCCTTCATTTTCGCGGCCATCACCATGGGCAGTGTGGGTAAGGCGGCCCACAGCGTGGTGCTGGAGGTCCGCCGTCAGTTCAAGGAGATCCCCGGCATCATTGAGGGCACTGCGGACGCGGACTTCGCCCGCTGCGTGGACCTATGCACCAGGGCCAGCCTGAAGGAGATGGTGGTGCCCACCCTCATCGCCGTGGGCGTGCCCATCGTGGGCGGCCTGCTGCTGGGGCCCGCCGGTGTCATCGGCCTTCTGTGCGGCGCCACGGCCTCCGGCTTCCTGCTGGCGGTGTTCATGTCCAACTCCGGCGGCAGCTGGGACAACGCCAAGAAGTATGTGGAATCCGGCCACTACGGAGGCAAGGGCAGCAAGAACGATAAGTCCGCCATTGTGGGCGACACCATCGGCGACCCCTTCAAGGACACCTCCGGTCCCGCCATCAACATTCTGATCAAGCTTCTGAGCATGGTGTCGATTGTGTTTGCGACCGTGGTGGTGAACTTCCACATCTTCGGGTGAGCGCGCCGCCCTCCGGGCGGCGAGGGGTAGTCCCTGCCGGGACGGGGGATGCGGGGGCTGCGCGCCCCCGCGCCCCGCGGTTACTTTTTGTGCAAACAAAAAGTAACCAAAA
>CAJTOM010000055.1 GCA_910577915.1 uncultured Oscillospiraceae bacterium | reverse complement strand
AGAAGAATTCACCCCTCGCCGCCGGAGGCGGCGAAGAAAGGACTCCCCATGCAGAATCAACAGCTTCTCTCTCTGCTCTCCGACGTCCGCTCAGGCGTGACCACGCCGGAAACCGCCGCCCAGCTCCTGGGCAGCTACGAGGACCTGGGCTACGCCAAGGTAGACCACCAGAGGAAACGCCGCCAGGGCGCGGCGGAGGTCATCTTCGGCCAGGGGAAGACCGCCGGACAGATCGAGGGCATTGTGTGCGCCATGATCCGCCGCGGGGCGGACAACATCATCATCACCCGTCTCTCCCAGGAGAAGGAGGCCCTGCTGCGGGGGCGGTTCCCCTACAGCTACTCCGCCCAGGCGCAGCTGGCGGTGGCCAACCCGCGGGAGCGGGCGCTCACCGGCTCCATCGCCGTGGTCAGCGCCGGCACCAGCGACGCAGCCGTGTGCGAGGAGGCGGCCCTGACCGCCGAGGCCCTGGGCAGCCGGGTCCACCGGGTCTACGACGCCGGGGTGGCGGGGCTCCACCGCCTGCTGGGGGAGCTGGAGACCCTGGAGAAGGCCCGGTGCATCGTCGCCGTGGCCGGTATGGAGGGGGCCCTGCCCAGCGTGGTGGGGGGGCTGGTCAGCTGCCCGGTGATCGCCGTGCCCACCAGCGTGGGCTACGGGGCCAACCTGGGGGGCGTGGCCGCCCTGCTGGCCATGCTCAACTCCTGCGCCAGCGGGGTGAGCGTGGTGAACATTGACAACGGCTTCGGGGCCGGCTTCCTGGCCCACCGGATCAACCAGATGCCGGGCATCGAGGCCCCGAACAACGGACAGACACAGGAGAACATATGAAAACACTGTATTTTGAGTGCGCCATGGGCGCGGCGGGGGACATGCTCATGGGTGCGCTGTACGAGCTGTGCCCGGAGAAGGAGGCCTTCCTGGCGGACATGAACCGCCTGCTTCCCGGCGTGACCCTGGCGGCGGAGCCGGTCCGGCGGCAGGGCATCGCCGGGACCCATATGCGGGTGACGGTCCACGGCCAAGAGGAGGGCCGCGGCCACCGGCATCACCATGACCACGAGCACCATGACTACGAACACCATGACTACGAACACCATGACCACGAACACCGCTCCCTGGCGGACATCCTGGCCGTGATCGACGCCTTCCCCCTGCCGGAGTCCGTGCGGCGGGACGCGGGGGAGACCTACGCCCTCATCGCCCAGGCGGAGTCGGCGGCCCACGGCGTGGACATGGGGGAGGTCCACTTCCACGAGGTGGGGGCCCTGGACGCGGTGGTGGACGTGACGGGGGTGTGCTATCTGCTGCATCTGCTGGGGCCGGAGGCGGTGTGCGCCTCCCCGGTCACCGTGGGCAGCGGCACGGTGCGCACCGCTCACGGCCTGCTGCCGGTGCCCGCCCCGGCCACCGCCCGGCTGCTCACCGGCGTGCCCGTGGCCCCCGGCGGCATCCAGGCAGAGCTGTGCACCCCCACCGGGGCGGCCCTGCTGCGCCGCTTCGTCCGGACCTTCGGCCCCATGCCCGCCGGGACCGTGCTGGGCTGCGGCCACGGCTGCGGCGCCAAGGACTTCCCCAGGGCCAACTGCCTGCGGGCCTTCCTCATGGACACGGCGGAGCGGGCCGGGGGTCCCAACGATGCGGTGACGGAGCTGAAGGCCAACATCGACGACATGACCGGCGAGGCCCTGGGCTTCGCCCTGGAGCGGCTGCTGGAGGCGGGGGCTCTGGACGTGTCCTACGCGCCGGTATATATGAAGAAGAACCGGCCCGGCGTGGTGCTGACGTGCCTGTGCCGGCCGGGGGACGCGGACCGGCTGGCGGCGGAGCTGCTGCGCCATACCGCCACCTTCGGCGTGCGGCGCACGGACTGCGCCCGGTACGCACTGACCGTCTTCACGGAGACGGTGGAGACCCCCCTGGGGCCCGTGGGGCGCAAGACCGGGACGGGCTACGGCGTCTCCCGCAGCAAGCCGGAGTACGCCGATCTGGCCGCCGCCGCCCGGACCGGGGGCGTGTCCCTGGAGGAGGCGCTGGGGGCCTGGGGAAGCGCGAATAGGGAGTTTGAATAGAGAGCGCCCCGGCGTCGGGGCGGAAAGGAGCGGCGATATGGCGAATATTCTGGTCAACGCGATGGGGGAGCAGTGCCCCATGCCGGTGGTGAAGGCCTCCAAGGCCCTGCGGGAGCTGACGGAGCCCGGCACGGTGGAGGTGCTGGTGGACAACGAGATTGCGGTGCAGAACCTGACCCGGCTGGGGGCCGGTCAGGGCTGTGCCGTCCAGGCGGAGAAGCGGGGGGAGGGGGCCTACGCCGTGCGCATCCTGGTCCGGTCCGTCCCCGTGGACGGCGGCGCGGTCCAGGCGCCGGAGGCGGTCCCCTGCGTCCCCGACGCCAGGGGGGATCTGGTGGTGGCCGTCGGCTCCGCCGCCATGGGCCAGGGCAGCGATGAGCTGGGGGGCGTGCTGATGAAGGGCTTCCTCTTCGCTCTGGGCCAGCTGCCCCGGCTGCCTGGAACCGTGCTCTTTTATAACGGCGGGGCCCATTTGACGGTGGAGGGCTCCTCCAGCCTGGAGGACCTGAAAAATCTGGAGGCCCAGGGGGTGGAAATTCTCACCTGCGGCACCTGCCTGAACCACTACGGCCTCGCCGGCAAGCTGGCGGTGGGCGGGGTGACCAACATGTATACCATCGTGGAGAAGCTGGCCGGGGCCGGGCGGGTGATCCGCCCGTGACCGCCGGGCGGGGGACCCGGCGGGAGCCCCGGCTGCGGCTGATTGCCACCTTCCCCACCACCACCGCCGCCATCGCCATGGAGCGGGACTGCCGCCGGGCGGGACTGCCGGGGAAGCTGATTCCGGTGCCCCGGTCCATCTCCGCCAGCTGCGGCATGGCCTGGTGCGCCCCGCCGGAGGACCGGCCGGCGCTGGAACGCCTGACGGAGGAGCGGGCCATCCCGGCGGAGGGCTGGTACTATGTGATGCTGTGAGGCCGGGCCGCCTGTTGAAGCCGGGTTCTGAAAATGTGAGGTGACGAAGGATGCTGACATACACAATTCCATGCCTGTTCGGCCTGGAGGGCCTGGTGGGGGACGAGGCGCGCCGCCTGGGCCTCCAAGAGGTGCAGGTGGAGAACGGGCGGGTCCTGTGCCGTGGGGAGCTGGCGGATCTGCCCAGGCTGAACATCAACCTGCGCTGCGGGGAGCGGGTGCTGCTCCAGCTTGGGGCCTTTCCCGCCAGGAGCTTCGAGGCCCTCTTCCAGGGGGCGGCGGCCATAGCCTGGGAGGACTTCATCCCCGCGGACGGCCAGTTCCCCGTGAAGGGCTATGCCCTGGACTCCCAGCTCCACTCGGTGCCCGACTGCCAGAGGATTGTGAAGAAGGCCGCCGCGGAGCGGCTGGGGCGGGTCTACGGCGCGGCGCGCCTGCCGGAGACCGGGGCGAAGTATCAGATTCAGTTTGCCATTATGCGGGATATGTGCGCTTTGTACCTGGACACCACCGGTCCCGGCCTCCACAAGCGGGGCTACCGGGCGGTGGGGGTGGAGGCCCCTCTGCGGGAGACCCTGGCGGCCGCCATGGTGACCCTCAGCCGCTTCCGGGGGAAGGACCCCTTCCGGGACCCCTTCTGCGGCTCCGGCACCATCGCCATCGAGGCGGCCCTCATCGCCAAGAACCGGGCCCCCGGCCTGGAGCGCAGCTTCGACGCCCAGAAGTGGGCCTGTGTGGACAGCCGCCTCTGGGTGGAGGCCGCCGGGGAGGCTATGGACCGGGAGTTTGACGGGGTCTACGACATCTGGGGCGGCGACGCCGACCCCAAGGCCGTCCGCATTGCCCAGGAGAACGCCGTCAAGGCGGGGGTGGAGGATCTGGTCCGCTTCCAGCGGGCGGACGCCGCCGGGCTGCGCTGTACGGGGGAATACGGCCAGATCGTCACCAACCCGCCCTACGGCGAGCGCCTTCTGGAGAAGGAGGAGGCGGAGTCGCTCTACCGGATGTTCGGCAGGGTGTACCGGGACATCCCGCCCCGCTGGCGGGTGCTCGTGATCACCAGCCACCCGGAGTTTGAGCGCTTTTTCGGGCGCAAAGCGGACAAAAAGCGGAAGCTGTACAACGGGATGATCAAATGCGATCTGTACCAGTTCAGCCGCTGAGGGCCGCCGCCCTCCAAAACCAAACCGCGCTTTCATGCGAAACATTTTATATGTAACGGGAGGACATCCTATGGACATCAGAGAACAATCCCGGCGGGCCGCCGCCGAGCTGCTGGAGAAGGCCCGTCTCCTTCCCGGGGACCTGTTTGTGGTGGGCTGCTCCTCCTCGGAGATTCTGGGAGGAACCATCGGCAGGGCCTCCAGCCTGGAAACCGCCCAGGCTGTCCTGGACGGCATCTACCCCCTTCTGCGGGAGCAGGGCGTCTTCCTGGCTGCCCAGTGCTGCGAGCACCTGAACCGGGCTCTCATTGTGGAGGCGGACTGCGCCCGCCGGTACGGCTATGACCCCGTCAGCGTCCGGCCCCGGCCCAAGGCGGGGGGCTCCTTTGCCGCCTCCGCCTGGGAGGCCTTCGACCGCCCCGTGGCGGTGGAGCACATCCGGGCCCACGCGGGCCTGGACATCGGCGGCACCCTCATCGGGATGCACCTGCGGGATGTGGCGGTGCCGGTGCGGCTGAGCCTGGATCACATCGGGCAGGCCCTCCTCCTCTGCGCCCGGACCCGTCCCAAGTTCATCGGCGGCAGCCGGGCCTGCTACGAGGGCGAGGCGCGCTGAGGATGGAGGAATAAAGCAAAAGACCTCGCCAGCGGCGAGGTCTTTTGCTTTATTCCTCCTCGTGCCCGTGGTCGTGGCCGCAGCAGCCCTCCCCGCCGCAGGCGCCGCAGGGGTGCTCGTAGGGGAGGCCCTTGCGCTTGTAGTAGTCCGCCACAGCGGCCTTTACCGCCTGCTCCGCCAGCACGGAGCAGTGGACTTTTACCGCCGGCAGGCCGTCCAGGGACTCCACCACCGCCTGGTTGGTCAGCTTCAGCGCCTCGCTGAGGGGCTGGCCCTTGATCATGTCGGTGGCGATGGAGCTGGTGGCGATGGCGGAGGCGCAGCCGAAGGTCTGGAACTTCACGTCCTCGATGATCTCGTCCGCGCTGACCTTCAGGTACATCCGCATGATGTCGCCGCACTTGGCGTTGCCCACCTCGCCTACGCCGTCGGCGTCCTCGATCACGCCCACGTTGTGAGGGTGGGCGAAGTGCTCCATCACTTTTTCACTGTATTCCATTGCCATAAGGGGATCCTTCCTTTCTGTTCTGGTATGTTTTGATCGCGGCTTCTGTCCGGACATGCCGGCGGGCGGATCAGTTCGCCGCCCTGTAGGGGTCCTCCATCTTCTCCAGCATGTGCATCCATACGGGGCTCATCTGCCGCAGCTCCCGCACCACCTGGGGGACCTGCTCCAGGATATAGTCCACTTCCTCCATGGTGTTGTACGCGCTCAGGCTCAGGCGCAGGGAGCCGTGGGCGATCTCGTGGGGCAGGCCAAGGGCCAGCAGCACGTGGCTGGGGTCCAGAGAGCCGCTGGTGCAGGCGCTGCCGGAGCTGGCGCAGATGCCCGCCAGGTCCAGCCGCAGCAGCAGGCTCTCCCCCTCGATGCCCTCAAAGCAGAAGCTGACGATGCCGGGGGCCCGGTGGTCCGGGCTGCCGTTGCAGCGGGAGCAGGGAATTTGGCGCAGGCCCGCGATGAGCTTATCCCGCATGGCGGAGACCTTGGCCGCATTCTCCTCCAGGTGGGCGCAGCTCTCCTCCAGGGCTGCCGCCATGGCCAGAATGGCGGGGATGGCTTCGGTGCCGCCCCGGCGGCCCCGCTCCTGCGCGCCGCCCTCAATGAAGTTTTTCAGCTTGACGCTCTTCCGGCAGTACAGGGCACCCACGCCCTTGGGGGCGTGGAATTTGTGGCCGGAGAGGGAGAGCATATCGATGTTGTCCGCCTCCACGTCCACGGGCATGTGGCCCACCGCCTGGACGGCGTCGGTGTGGAAGAGCACCCCGCGCTCCCGGCACAGGGCCCCGATCTCCCGGACGGGCTGGACGGTGCCGATCTCGTTGTTGGAGAACATGACGGTCACCAGGCAGGTGTCCGGCCTGAGCGCCGCCGCCAGCTCCTCTAAGCGGACCACGCCGTCCTCATGGACGGGCAGATAGGTGACCTCGAAGCCCTGCTTCTCCAGCTTTTTCAGGGTGTGGAGCACGGCGTGGTGCTCGATGGTGTCGGAGATGATGTGCCGCTTCCCCTGCTCCGCCCCCAGGCGGGCGGCCTCGGTGATGGCCCAGTTGTCCGCCTCGGTGCCGCAGCCGGTGAAGTAGATCTCCCGGGCGGAGGCGTTCAGGCACCGGGCCACGGCCTCCCTGGCCCCCATGAGGGCGTAATTGGCCTCCCGCCCCTTCTGGTGGAGGGAGCTGGGGTTGCCGTACAGCTGGTGCATAGCGGGGGTCATGGCCTCCACGGCGGCGCGGCTCATGGCGGTGGTGGCCGCGTTGTCAGCGTAAACAAACATAAGCTGTATTCCTTCTTTCTCTCAGCCGGCGGGCCGCCGGCGGCATTTTTCCGAAATCCCTATATGAAAATAGGATTTTATCCCCGGCGCTATCATACGATACCGGGGCGAAAAAGTCAAGGGACCTTCAGCAATTTCCCCGCTGGGCGCTGTGGGCGGCCCGCCGGGCGTCGATGCGGCGCTGCTTGTCCATCAGGTCCGCCAGGGTCACATGGTCCACCACGTTGCTGATGGCCTGGTCCACCTGCTCCCAGAGGTCCAGGGTCACGCACTCCTTGCACCGGGCGCACCGGTTCACCTCGTCGTCCAGGCAGGACACCGGGGCGATGCTCCCCTCCACCGTCCGCAGGATCAGGCCCACCGTGTAGTCCTCCGGGTCCTTTGTCAGGTGGTAGCCCCCCTTGGCCCCCCGGACGCTGCGGACCAGGCCGCTGCGGACCAGGACGGGGATGATCTGCTCCAGGTACTTCTCGCTGATGCCCTGGCTGTCGGCCACGGATTTGACGGACAGATTCTCCCCCTCCCCCCGCATGGCCAGGGCCAGCATGAGGCGCAGGGCGTAGCGGCTCTTCGCGGATATTTTCACAGTACCGCCTCCTCTCGTTTAATTCCTATGGTAATATAGGGCTTTTCTGCTGTCAAGTTGCAGACGCAACAGCAGGGAAAAATCCCCGCCGCCATAGGGCAATGTCATTAAGTTAAGCATTTTAGATCACATGATAAAAAGTCCACCCCTTGCCGCTAATCGGCAAGGGGTGGACTTTTTATTCACTATGTTCTGGTAGTGTGCTGTCGATTTTTATATCAAAACATTTTTCTTCAATATCCGTGTAATATTTTTTAACGAGGTTCACCCACTTAGTCAAAATCCGTATATTTACAATCGAATCTCCGCTTAGAACAAACCCAAAATAATCTGCTGCAATCATAGAAAGCGAAATAGCTGCATTAACTGCTGGCGGGGCAAGTCCATAATCACTATGACCAACAGGAGTAAATGTCCGTGGGCCAGACGGCACGCCTAAACGGTCAAACGTGCCTTGCGGTGTGGCATGAACAACTTTATTTGCGAGTTTGTATTGGTTGTTCCACGCATCAGTTGCCATACTACATTGTTTCTTAATATCTTCAACTTTTATTTTATTTGGATTTTTCCATCCAGAAAAACAAGGTGCAGACCCAGCCCAGCCACAGCGTCCATCATCTGTAAATGATGCGTTGTAGTACGCTTTTGCAACTGCTTCGTCATTGTTTCTAATAAACTCCGAAATAACGCTTAACTCAAACAAAGAACGCCACCGGGCATACGCGCCGTCGGCAAATCCGCCTTTGACCAAATAAATAATTTCAAGATATTGCTGGCAAGCGCGTCCATACAATTCCCCTAACACGCAGTAGCGGAACTTCTTGTCCTTGGTTTGTTCTTCTGCCAAAGTTGAAATATAGGTGCTAATGTCACTCCCTGCTTCGAGTGCAATTAAGTACATTGCTTCTGACGCAACAAAACCTTTTTCCCATATCTGGCTGTTGTGAATCAAAAATTGCTCTGTATTAGAACGTTCTTCTAAAATTCTCTCATACATCGTAGTTTCCATAGTATCGACAGCATCGGATGACATGGCTTCTACTACTTTTGTAAGTACATTTTCAATTTTTAATTCAGCAATTTTATCTACTATCTCGGAATCTGACAGCCCATCAGCCCTATATTCATCTAATTTTTCTTGAAGGACACTATTCAAAAGATTCATCGTAAAATCGTTAGGCATTGTTACTCCCTTTCCGTCAATCTCTGATACATCCTCATCAACTCCGCCACACAGCTTGTCTCGGTAGTCTTGCCGACATCAAAGCCGTAAGCCTGCATCACAGCGCGGTCATTCTGCTGGTGAGCCTTACGCAGTTCCGGGGGCATGGTCAACTCGTCGTAGAGGTCGGCAAGGGAACTGTCCGGGTAGAGGGCGCGGGCATCTAGGATGGCCTGTGCGGTCTGTTCGATTTTTGCTTTTTGCGCGTCCGTAGGCGTGGGCCAGGGGAAGTTGTTGTAGACCGCAGGCGTATAGCGATAGTCACTTTTCATTCTGCTACATACTGCTCGCATCCAAGCCATATGGACATTTGAGGTCATAACTCCAAACATATAGATTGAAGCATTAGGCAACACATACACGGTGTTTGCTGCAATAATCTCTGGTGCAATATACCCGATTGGTATATAACGGCGTCGCTCAGAAGATACCTCTGGGATAACTAAATAGGTAGTGTCTGGCTGGCGAATTTCTGCAAACAGCATTGGAGTATCAGCGGCAGCTCTAAATGCAGGGGTAGGGCTCTTGGCCCTTGCTTGCGCACACGCTTCCAAGCGTTTGATAATTTCTGAAATACTACGGTATTCATTGGGGGACACGCCCTTTAACCACAAGCAGTAACGGATTTTATTGTTTATGAAGTCAGCAGACCCCATAAAACGCCTTAGAAAGTGATTCTTTGTTGGATGAACTTTTATGAATGATTGATACTCGTCCTCAGTATAAAGTAAATTTCCGCCATCTACAGGTTTGCTTCCCTGTGTCATTTTTGGCATAGTAGCATCATTGGGTGTACCACGGGCCTTAATAAACACATCGTCACCTTCGACAAGATAGCCATTGATATGTGAAACGGTTTTTTTACGATCATTCTCAAATAATAATTTGGCTTGACCATGATAGCGCGAAAATCCTACAATGACACAATGCACAGCAGCTTTTTCAGCGGCTTCACTCGTCCAAACAAAACTTCTATGAGCAAAGATAATTTCGATACTATAATTTTCGAACAAATCACGCCATAAAATGGCTACCTGCTCCCCCTGAGATATAGAATTTGTTGAAACAAAAGCCGCGTTTATTTGAGTTCTTTGCATATATACCGCTGCAAGCTTATACCATGCAGCAACATAATCTAGCTTCCCTGCCTTTGGATTATTCGCAAATACTGCCTTGACTTCTTCAGCTTGTTCTTTACTTCTAAATGTCTGTCCCACAAACGGCGGATTCCCCATAATATAGTTCAGTTCATGCTTGGGAACCACACTCTCCCAATCCAGCCGCAAAGCGTTCCCCTCAGTGATATTGGCGTAGGATTTCAGCGGCAGAAAGTCCAGCGTCATGTGAACAACATCCTCGGTTTCCTTCATCATCTGGCTTTCCGCGACCCATAGGGCGGTCTTTGCCACCGTCACGGCAAAGTCGTTGATCTCAATGCCGTAAAACTGGCCGATGGACACCTGGATAATGCCGTCCAAATCCATGCTGATTTGATCGGTTATGCACCGCAAAACCTCATTTTCCAGCTTACGGAGCGATAGATAGGTTTCGGTCAGAAAGTTCCCGGACCCGCAAGCGGGGTCAAGGAATTTCAAACCTGCCAATTTGCCCTGAAACGCTTTCAGCTTGGCCTTGCGGGTTTTGTCTACCGCGATTTCCTTGATTTCCTCCAACTCCGCCCGCAGACCGTCCAGAAACAGCGGGTCGATGACCTTGTGGATGTTCTCAATGCTGGTGTAGTGCATCCCGCCGCTGCGCCGGGTTTCCGGGTTCAGGGTGCTTTCAAAGACCGCGCCGAAAATGGTTGGGCTGATAGCAGACCAATCAAAATCTGCGCTGGCTTTTGCCAGAATGAGGTCGATCACTTCATCCCCCAAACGGGGAATTTCGATATTTTCATCGGCAAACAAGCCGCCGTTGACATAGGGGAACGCGGCAAGATCATCATCAAGGTATTTGTCCCGCTGCTCTGGTTTCTGGTCAAGAACGTGGAACAGGTTAATAAGGGCGCGTCTATCCTCGGCCCGGTGGCGTTCCAAATAGTTATGGAACATCCCATGAGCGCCGAATATCCCTGCATCCTCCGCATACAGGCAGAACACCAAACGGACGCACAGCGCGTTCAAACTTTTCAGCGTTTCCCCGGCTTCCGGGTCTTTATACTGCTTTAGCAGGGCATCGTAGAGAACACCGACAATCTCCCCCGCTTGTAGCGATACCTCCATCTCTTTTTTGATATTGGTGTCCCCGGTGTCTACCAGAAACTGCAAACGGTAATATTCCTTTTCAAGGTCGCACAGCTTAATAATTTCCGGTTCTCCTGTAGGACGCTCCATATCGTAGACGTAGAACTCGGCAAAGTTGCAGGTCACAATCCAGCGCGGGCGCTGGGAATAGGGCAGTTCAGCGGCATAGCGTTTGGCTTGCTGGAACGGGGACAGCAATGAGCCGTCCGACTGCTTGATAGGTTTGTTCAGCTCTTTTCCAAGGCTTTTCTGCTCAATCAGAACGTGAGTGGACGGGATAAAACCGTCAATAAAGCTGGTATGGTCGAGCATAATTTGATCTTCAAATGTAATGAATTTCTCTGGTTCCTCTACACCGTACACTTTTTGCAGTAGAGACAACCAGAAAGACTGGCTATGCCCTTTCTCATATCCCTTGCCCTGCCAGTCGGCGGCAAACTGTTTGGCAGCGGCGCGGCGTTGTGGCTCTGTCATGGCAGTATCCTCCCGATTGCTTTTTCTACAGGATACCACACAAAGCCGCATTTTTCCATAACAAACTGAAAATTCACCAACTGCTGTCCTTTTTTTAAAATAGGGGTTAAAAATAGGGGTTATTTTTGATACATAGAGCATACAAGTTAAATATTTCTTTTTCTGCTTGACTTACTGGGGATTTTTAGGGAATTATCTGATTTTCTGTACAGTGCATAGACTTGTTAAGATTTCGATTTTTCCCTTAGCTTAACGGCTGATTTCTCAGCGTAATTTGGAAAAAGTACCCAGCTTGGAAAAATATCCGTCCTGATTTTTGATTCATCAGGCAGACAAGTTGAGATTTGAGGATAGGCTATACTGTTGCTAAAAGCGGAAAATTGGCGTGCTTTTTGCGGCATTCCAAAGACTTCTTGAAACTATGCGGACAGCGTTAGCTGTTTGCCCTGATTTTCAGCCCTGTTAAGTTAGGTGGGCGTTTCTTTTTCGGGAAAGGGCCGTTTTAGGCCGCAAAATTGGGCTTTTTCAAAAATATATTGTGGCAACGGGGGCGGGCTTGCAGACCCACCCCCTCATTTTTTCAAGCCGCTACCCGGTACACAAAACCGGGGAAGCCCTTCACGCGCAGGTCGCGCTGGTCTTGCCGCCCCGGCCTGATTGGAACGGTGTACCTCGCAATGTCGCTCAGCAGTTTTTCGCCGTCCGCGTTGGGCGTTCGGATGAACTCCCGGCACAGCGTCACAGCCATTTTGAAATTGACCTTGTAGGCGTAAATGCCCTCGGTTGGTTGCCGGACAACAACCTCCCGACAGACCCGGCTTGCGAAGTTGAAGGCGGTCAGGCTGGCGTAGATTTCCTGTTCCGCGAAAGCATCAGACTTTCCATGGAGGTTCACCAACCCCAGCGTATATTTGAGGTCGCGGAAGCCGGTCTCCAGCCCCCAGCGCAAGTGATAGAGGGCTTTGATGTCCTCCGGCGTAAAGGAGTGCGGCAATGATGTAGCGACAGTTTCAAACTCGCCGTTGTCCAACTGGAAGCGGCAAATCCGAAACCGCATGGGGTAGTAGTTGCCAAAATCCCAGCGCCCGCGCCGGGTAGTTGACCCAGGTTTTGATTTTTTCGGCACTTGCAGGAACACATAGTTCTTATTTTGCTTGTCCGTATTCTTTTGCGTGGTGCAGATGGAAAAGGAAATATCACAGTCCAATTCCAGCATGGGCAGCTTTGCCACCTCGCGCATAGCAGAACGGTTCTGCTTCACGCGGATGAGGAAGTCCGTGTTGTCTTTTTCCAGCAGATGGGCAATGAGATTATAACTCTCAAAACCGCGGTCGGCAATTATGAGAGTTTTTTGGTCAAAGGTGTTTCGTTTCAACATTGTAACCAATGCCCCGATTTCATCCTTCTGTGGTTCCGGTTGTATCACCGCATCGGTGAATGTGCGGGAAAGAAGATTATACATAGGTGTTAAATGCAACTGATTGACCCCGTTGGGGATACCATCATTGCAAACAAATGATGGAGCCGCAGGATTTCTAGGAAGACTGACCGCTGTACCATCTGCCGCGAAAAGTCGGTATCCGCGAAATGTCTCAGTGTCCTCACAACCGTTGTTGAAACGGTAGAACACATCCCGTAATGTCTCCGGGTCAATTTGTGCGCGGCGCTGTGAAACAGCGGAAGCGGTAACTTCAATACCGGCAGTATGGAGAATCTTATCTAAAGAACCTCCCTCCGCGCCAATCAAAAGACGGATGGTATCAGCAACGGACAACTTGCGATTGCGTGACAGCTGGCCCACCCCTGCTTTCTCCGCCGCCGCTTTAATTGAACCATCAAGCGCCTGTTTAACGTAAGTAATTGTTGTAGCGCTCATGGCTGTCCCTCGCCGTTTTTTGATAACGAATAATTAAGAACAATATGCGCTAGGTTCTGTAAGGCTTTATTTTTTTCAAGCAAATCTGAGATTTCCTGCTTGTTAACTGGAAGAACACCATGTATATCTATAATTTTAATAGTCAATTTACCACAAGTAGCCTGAATAGATAGATTGCCAATTTGAATACAATTCTTCTTTGGCTTAATTGCATCAAGTAATAGCACTAGCAGGTAATAGAATAGTATTTCAGCGAGACAATGCACCTGTTCAAAACTTGTGGGGAATTCAGAAGAGAACTGGCGACCAGAGATTCTCTTCCCATTCAAAGAGATAGCGAACTGAATATAAATTCTATGCATTTTCAACTCCTTTATAGAAAGGCTCCTTAGTTTAGCAACCGATTTACGCTCATTCGCCCTTAAAATGTGCGACGATTGCCACCGAAAAAAGCAAAATAAATCCGCGCACAACAACAGAACCCCCCTTTCGGCAGGAAATTCTGTTATCGTGCGCGGTGCTAGTCACACTTCATTTTGACGGCAACCAAACGCTTTTAATGTATTACGTTACTAAAAAAATCTAAAACTGTTCAATAAATGTGAAATGTGTGTATTATGTGGTTTGTTAGAGCAGCCCCGGGCATCTAAAGCCAACTGCCAAATATATATTATCTCACTTTTGCAAAAGAGTCAAGTGAGTAAATCGCTGCGTTTGTAAATTAATTTTGAACAAATTCCTAACTTAATTCATTTGTTTGCCTTTGAAAACAGTTAAGCGCGGAAACAACTATCTCCGCGCTTAACTTAATGACATTGCCGCCATAGGGTGCCCTGTTTCCGCCGCCCTATGCCGAAACCCGGCTTG
The DNA here is from genome assembly GCA_910577915.1 of uncultured Oscillospiraceae bacterium. Classification (GTDB taxonomy): domain Bacteria; phylum Bacillota; class Clostridia; order Oscillospirales; family Oscillospiraceae; genus Pelethomonas. Next base: position 3,919 of record CAJTOM010000055.1, on the reverse strand, counting down.
CGCCCCGGCGGAAAGCTGGTATAATGGGGGTACCACCAACGAAAGAGAGGGCACGCGCCATGCAATATGATTTTACCTCCATCATCGACCGCCGGGGCCGGGACGCCCTGGCCCTGGACGGCCTGGGCTCCAGCCCCGGCTTCGCCCCCGACCCGCCCAGGGAGGGCTTTGACGTGATCCCCATGTGGGTGGCGGATATGAGCTTCGCCACCGTCCCGGCGGTGCCGGCAGCCATCGCGGAGCGGGCGGCCCACCCCCTCTTCGGCTACTTTCAGCCGCCGGAGAGCTACTACGACGCCATCATCCGCTGGCAGGAGAGCCGCAACGGCGCCGTGGGGCTGGAGCGGGCCCACATCGGCTATGAGAACGGCGTGCTGGGCGGGGTGATCAGCGCCCTGAACGCCGTGTGCTCCAGGGGGGACCGGGTGCTGCTCCACTCCCCCACCTACGTGGGCTTCACCGGCAGCCTGGAAAACAGCGGCTACCGCATCGTTCACAGCCCCCTGGTCCGGGACGGGGAGGGGGTGTGGCGGATGGACTTCGCCGACATGGAGCGGAAGCTGGAGGAGCACCGGATCCACGCCGCCGTCTTCTGCTCCCCCCACAACCCCTGCGGCCGGGTGTGGGAGCGCTGGGAGCTGGAGGAGGCCATGGCCCTGTTCCGGAAGTACGACGTGTTCGCGATCTCCGACGAGATCTGGTCGGACATCCTCCTGGGCGGGCACAGGCACATCCCCCTCCCCTCCCTGTCCGCCGACGCCAGGGAGCGCACGGCGGCCTTCTACGCCCCCTCCAAGACCTTCAACCTGGCGGGGCTGGTGGGCAGCTACCACGTCATATACAGCCGGTGGCTCCGGGAGCGGGTGGAGCGGGAGAGCGCCCTGTCCCACTACAACAGCATGAACGTGCTGTCCATGCACGCGCTGACGGCGGCCTACAGCCCGGAGGGGGCGGAGTGGGTGGACCAGCTGTGCCGGACGCTGACGGAGAACGCGGCCCGCGCCTGGGACTACTTCGACCGGCACGTCCCGGGGGTCAGCGCCGCCATGCCGGAGGGGACCTATATGCTCTTTTTGGACTGCTCCCGGTGGTGCCGGGACCACGGGAGGACCATCGGCCAGCTGCTGAAGGCCGGGTGGGATGTGGGCGTGGCCTGGCAGGACGGGCGGGCCTTCCACGGGCCCTGCCACATCCGGGTGAACCTGGCCCTGCCCCGGTCCAGGGTGGAGGAGGCCCTGGACCGGCTGGAGCGGTATGTCTTCTGCGAATAGATCGAGGGATTTTCCGGAAAAGCGTATGCCGGTCTTCCGCGGCGCATAGGGATTACCAATGCAGAAACGGGAGGTATGGACCTATGGAGATACACGTTGTTCAACCCGGCGAGACCCTCTACTCCATCGCGGGGCAGTACGGGACGGACCCCTTGCTGCTGCGGGAGGCCAACGGGGTGGGCCCCGGAGGGGCCCTGGCGGTGGGGCAGGCCCTGGTGGTGCAGATCGTGCGCACCTTCCACGTCGTCCAGCCCGGCGAGACCCTGTCCGCCGTGGCCCGGCGGTACGGGCGCACCCTGCGGGCCCTCTACCGCGACAACCCCTGGCTGGGGGGAGAGCCGGCGGTCCAGCCGGGGCAGCGGCTGGTGATCGCCTACGCCGACGAGAAGCTGGGTGGAACCTACACCAACGGCTACGCCTACCCCTTCATACAGCGGGCCCTGCTGAGCGCCACCCTGCCCTACATGAGCCAGCTGACCCCCTTCACCTACGGCATCGACGCCAGCGGCGGCCTGCTGCCCCTGGACGACGGGGAGCTGCTGGGGGAGGCCCGCCGCCTGGGGAGCACACCGCTGATGCACCTGTCCACCCTCACGGAGAGCGGCGCCTTCTCCAGCCAGCGGGCGGAGATGATCCTGGTCAGCGAAAACAGTCAGACCGCCCTCATCAGCCAGATTCTGGAGACCATGGCCGCCAAGGGGTACCAGGGGCTGGACGTGGATTTTGAGTATATCCCCGGCATGCTGCGGGAGGAGTACGCCGCCTTCATCTACCGCCTGCACACGGCCCTGGCTCCCCGGGGGCTGCCGGTGATCGTGGCCCTGGCCCCCAAGACCAGGAGGGACCAGCCGGGGCTGCTCTACGAGGGGCACGACTACGCCCGGCTGGGGCAGGCGGCGGATTATGTGCTGGTGATGACCTACGAGTGGGGCTACACCTACGGCCCGCCCATGGCGGTGGCGCCCCTGCCCAACGTGCGGCAGGTGCTGGACTACGCCGTGGGCGAGATTCCGCCCCAGAAGATCTATCTGGGGATCCCCAACTACGGCTACGACTGGGCCCTGCCCTTCCGGCGGGGGGAGAGCAAGGCCCAGTCCATCTCCAACCAGCGGGCGGTGGAGCTGGCGGTGGAGTACGGCGCGGAGATTCAGTTCGACCGGGCCGCCCAGGCCCCCTGGTTCAACTACACCGCCCAGGACGGGACCGCCCACGTGGTCTGGTTCGAGGACGCCCGCAGCATGTCCGCTAAGCTGCGCCTTATCCGTGACTACGGCCTCCACGGGGCGGGATACTGGAATCTGATGCGCCCCTACCCCCAGGGGTGGACAGTGCTCAACGCCCTGTACGATGTGCTGGACGTGCAGACATACTGACGGCGCGGCTCCTCCGGCGGGGCGGAAAAAGAAAAAGTCCGGCGGCCCCAAGGGCCGCCGGACTTCCTGCTCTATGTAGGGGGACGAGGCTTACTTCATGCCCGCCGTGATGATGGCCATCTTGTAAACCTCCTCGGCGTTGCAGCCCCGGGAGAGGTCGTTGATGGGGGCGTTGAGACCCTGGAGGATGGGGCCGTAGGCCTCGTAGCCGCCCAGGCGCTGGGCGATCTTGTAGCCGATATTCCCCGCCTCGATGTTGGGGAAGACGAAGGTGTTGGCGTAGCCCGCCACCTTGCTGCCGGGGAACTTCAGCTGGCCCACGGTGGGGGAGACGGCGGCGTCGAACTGCATCTCGCCGTCAATGGCGAACTCGGGGGCCAGCTCCTGGGCGATCTTGGTGGCGGCGGCGGACAGGGGCACGGTGGCGCCCTTGCCGGAGCCCTTGGTGGAGAAGCTCAGCATGGCCACCTTGGGCTCGATGCCGAAGAACTGGGCGGTGCGGGCGGACTCCACGGCCACCTCCGCCAGCTTCTGGGCGGCGGAGACGGAGACGCTGCCCTCCTTGTCCAGGCTGTCCTCGTAGGAGATGTTGATGGCGCAGTCGCCCATGCACAGCATCCGCAGGGCCTCGTCGCCGGTGTCCCGCTTCATGATGAAGCAGGAGGAGACCAGGTGCGCGCCGGGCTTGGTCTTGATGAGCTGGAGGGCGGGGCGGACGGTGTCTGCGGTGGAGTAGGTGGCGCCGCCCAGCAGGGCGTCGGCCTTGCCCATCTTCACCAGCATGGTGCCGAAGTAGTTGCCCTTCTTCAGAGCGGCGCGGCAGTCGTCCTCGCTCATCTTGCCCCTGCGGAGCTCCACCATCTTGGCGACCATCTCGTCCATGCCGGCGTAGGTCTCGGGATCGAGGATCTCGGCCCTGCTGACGTCGAAGCCGTTCTTCGCGGCGGCGGCGTTGACCTCGTCCGCATTGCCCACCAGGATGACGTTCATCAGGTCCTCCTTTATGAGCCGGGCGGCGGCCTCCAGGATGCGGCCGTCCGGGCCCTCGGTAAAAACAATCGTGCGGCGGTTTTCCTTCAGGTTGTTCAAAAGAGCGGTAAACATAGCAGATTCCTCCGTATTTTAGTTGTAACCGCAGGGCAGGCCCTGCACAGATACCTCCATTATACACCAAGAAACTTCTGTCCTCAATAACAAAATGCAAAATAGGGAAAAAAGCCCCGCGCGGCAAAAAAGAAAACGGACAGGCCGCCGCTTCTCGCCTGTCCGTTCCGC
>CAJTOM010000054.1 GCA_910577915.1 uncultured Oscillospiraceae bacterium | reverse complement strand
TCGCCACCAGCTGCATGGAGGTCTACCACGACGCACGGGTGTACGACACCGGCATGATCTGCATCGTGGAGATCATGGGCCGCCACGCCGGCTGGCTCACCGCCGCCTCCGGGCTGGCTGCCGCCATGGGCGCGGGCCCCGACCTCATCTACCTGCCGGAGACCGACTTCGACATGGACAAGTTTATCGCTGAGGTGAAGAAGGTCTACGCCGAGAGGGGCAACTGCATGGTGGCGGTCAGCGAGGGCATCCACTACGCCGACGGCTCCTTCGTCTCCGAAGCCAAGACCTCCGCCACCGACGGCTTCGGACATGCCCAGCTGGGCGGCCTGGCCGCCATGCTGGCGGAGATCGTGAAGGAGGCCACCGGGGCCAAGGTCCGCGGCATCGAGCTGAGCCTCCTCCAGCGCTGCGGCGCCCACCTGGCCAGCCAGACCGACATCGACGAATCCTTTATGGCCGGCAAGGCCGCCGTGGAGAACGCCGTGGCGGGCCTCACCGACAAGATGGTGGGCTTCGAGCGGTGCATCGAGGGCGGCAAGTACGTCTGCAAGACCAAGCTCTTCAACCTCACCGATGTGGCCAACACTGAGAAGAAGGTGCCCATCGAGTGGATCAACGCCGCGCACAACGGCGTCACCCAGGCGTTCATTGACTACGCCCTCCCCCTCATCCAGGGCGAGACCCAGATGAAGAAGGAGAATGGCCTGCCCCGGTTCGCCAAGCTCAAGAAGGTCATTGCGAAGTAAGAGCGGCCCTCTCATCTGTATCAAAACGAGACATCCGGTCCCCCGCTCTGGGGACCGGATGTTTTTGCTGTTAATGATTGAACAAAACTTAACCTTTGTTCAATGATGGCTGCCGCCAGATTCAGCCATAGTATAGTGTCTCCGGCGGCCAATCGTAATCAGGGTGTTCCTTGATGTAATTGCCGTAATTCATCAGATTCTCCAGCAGACTGAGGTCCTCGTCCCTGTCGTCGTCCAGCCACCACACGCTGTCATAGAGCCGCCCCTCCCTCTCGAAGGTGCCCTTCAGATTTTCATCCGTAATCAGCACCAGCGTGCTGCCGGCCAGCAGAGCGTTGACATCCTCCATAAAGGCGTTGATCGCCCATGGGTCGTACTGGTGCTGTCCCGCATAGTCGGGATTAAAAATGAGGTCAAATTCCACAGAATTCTCCTGTACCACCACCGGCATACTGTCCGCATCCACGTAGAACAGCCGGTAGTTGTAACTGCACGTGCCGCCGCCCATCCAGGGGCTGTACCGCAGCAGATAGTCCTCCCCCTCCAGCTGTACCAGGAACAGGCCGCACCAGCCCGCGTGGGCGGTGGACAAATCCTCCTCCCAGGTCACCCGGCCGGCGTCCGTCTCCGCGATGATCTGGAGGAACATGTCATTGCTGCCCAGGGGATCCCGGCGCAGGCGCAGCTGGTCCGGCTTCCCGTCGTGGTTCAGGTCTGGGGTGTAGGGCAGGATCTCCGTGGGATAGGGCTCCCCCAGCCGGCAGACCAGCCGGTGGAGCGCTTCAGAGCTGTAGTACGCGTACTGCGGCCCCGCGTCCGTGTCCCAGCCGATGACCAAGCTCATCTGGTCCCGGTAGCTGGCGGACAGGTATATGTTCCCGCCCGCCGCCAGGGGAACCGTCAGCTCCGCCTCGCACCAGACCCAGGCCTCCGTCCCCTGCCGAAACCGGCTCCAGCGGTGGAGGGAGGCCTCCCGCAGCAGCGCCGCCAGCTCCCCGGCGTTCGCATCGCTCTCCCCCAGGTCCTCCGCCGTGATGCCGGCCAGGAACTGGTCCATAGCGGCGTCGTCCCAGAAGGTCCAGGTGTCCCCCAGGTCCTCGGAGGCCATGCTCCAGGCGGCCTCTCCGTCCTGAAGCACCGCCATGTGGACCCTGCCGTCGGAGACGTGAATGGAGGCCACCTCTGCGCTGGCGTGGGGCAGGTTCACCAGCTCCCAGCTCTCCCCGCCGTCTTTGGTCAGATAGACCGGGGCCCCCATGTAGAGGCGCTGGGCCACCAGCAGCCGGTCCGGGCTCAGAAAGCCCACATCCGCAATCTGGTAGTCGGTTTTGGGCATGGTCACCTCGGTCCAGGTCATGCCGCCGTCGGAGGTCCTATAGACGTAGGTGTCCGCCCCCTCCACCCCCCTGCTGAAGCAGGCCACCAGCCAGCCCTCCTCCGGGGAGACCAGCTTCGCCCAGATGTCGGGAGAAAATAACAGGGTTTTCGCCCCGCGCCGCTCCCCTGCGCTCTGGCCGGCCCACTCCCTGGGGGCGGGGATGGGCGCGCCCCACAGGTCCTCCGTGCCGCCGTCGTAGGCGTAGCGGATGCGGGGGACGCCGTCTTCGTCCACGGTGATGACTGCGCTCTGCCAGGCGTCGCCGGGGGCGGCCGCTGGCGGCGTTCTCCCGGGCGGTATCGGGGCGGGGGACGCATCAGCGCGCTTCGCCTGTCCGAATGTGACCAGCACCGTCAGAGTGAGCAGAAAAGCTACCACGGCTACTGCGCTGACAAGCTGTTTCGGTTGACAGGCAATGCGGCGGATTCTCTCCCGCAGGCTGCGCTTTTCGCCGGTCATGGTGGTGGCGAAGCTCAGCAGGTCGGCGGGCTTCGGCTTGGCGGTGACCAGGGCCAGCAGGGTCTCGCCGTAGGCTGCGCGCTCCCCGTCGCCGAGGCGCTTCAATGCGCCCTCGTCACAGGCCAGCTCGCCGTCCCGGCGGCTGCACACCGCCGCCAGCCACACCAGGGGGTTCCACCAGTGGACCGCCAGCGCCGCGCCCCGCAGGACGCTCCACAGGTGGTCCTGGTGGCCGTAGTGGGTCAGCTCATGGGCCAGCACGTGGCGCAGCATGACCGGGTCCGCCGCCACCTCCTCTGTCACATAGACAGCGGGCCGGAACAGGCCGGACAGGCAGGGGGACGGCAGTGCTGGCGCCACGTACACCGGCACCGGCGCGCCAGCCTCCTTCAGAGGGCGGCGCACCTGGCGCAGGCGGAGGGCAAACCGTGCATTCGCGGCGATCAAAATTGCCGCCATGACCACCGCCCCAGCGGCCCAGATCCACCCCAGCAGCTCCAGAGGGCTGATCTTCTCTGCGTAGCGGGTGACGGTCCTGCCCCCGTCCTCCAGGCGGGCGTAGCCGAAGGAGTTGGGGTCCTTCACCCGCCCGTCCTCCGCAAAGCGGACATCGGACTCCTCCGCCGGGGTGGAATCCACTGGCAGAAGGTAGATGCTCTCCTCCCGCATGCCCTCCGGCGGGGTCCAGGTGGGAAGCTCCGGCACGGTCACCGCGAGAAACGACACCGGCATCAGCAGCCGCACCAGCACCACCGCCCACAGGCCGTAGCGCATCCCCGCGCCGATGTGCTTCCCCAGAGCGGCACGCAGGAGCAGCACCACCAGGATCAGGACTGCGGCGGATACCACCCACTCTAGCAAAAGCTCAGTCATGGGCCTCCCTCCTCTCCGTCTGGGCCAGAATTTCCCGCAGCTCCGTGATCTCCTCTGGGCTCAGCTCCTGCCGCCGGGCCATGGCGCTCATCATCAGCCCCACGCTGCCCCGGTACACCCGCTCTAGGAAGCTCCTGGTCTCAAAAATCACCGCTTGCTCCCGTTCCACAGCCGGTGTATAGGATTTTCCCTTGCCAATTATTTCGCAGCGGACAAGCCCCTTTTCCTCCATGCGGCGCAGGGTGGTGATGGTGGTGCTCTTGGCCCATCCCACCTTCTCCCCCAGCTGTGCCACCAGCTGCATCACCGTCTGGGGGCTCTTTTCCCACAGACAGTCCAGCACGCTCCACTCGCTGCCGGTCAGTTTGATGTTCTCCATCCTCTCGCCTCCCTCTGGTTTATATTATAGACCAATCATACCACAACTGGTCTACAATGTCAACCTTTGGTTCGCAGCCTATGAAAAAACCCCGCCCGGCAAAGCCGGGCGGGGGCCTTATGGTCGTATCTTATTTACCCAGCAGCTTCTCCAGAGCCGCCAGGCGCAGGCAGACGCAGAAGACGTCGATGGCCAGCTCCAGCTCCGCCACCGGGGGCAGGCTGGGTGCGATGCGGATATTCCGGTCCCTGGGGTCCTTGCCGTAGGGGAAGGTGGCCCCCGCGCCGGTCATAACCACGCCGGCCTCCTTGCAGAGGGCCAGCGTGCGCTTGGCCAGGCCGTCGGCGGTGTCCAGGCTCACGAAGTAGCCGCCGGTGGGGCGCTTCCAGGAGGCGATGCCCAGAGGGGCGATCTCCCGGTCCAGGGCATCCAGCACCGCCTGGAACTTGGGGCCCAGGACGGCGGCGTGGCGCTTCATCAGCTCCAGGGTGTGGGCCTTGTCCTTGAGATAGCGGACATGGCGCAGTTGGTTGATCTTGTCGGAGCTGATGGTCTGGTAGGTCAGAAGGCTCACCATGTGCTTGATGTTGTCCACACTGGCGGCCATCACCGCCACACCCGCGCCGGGGAAGGTCACCTTGGAGGTGGAGGCGTACTCGAACACCAGATCCGGGTTCCCCGCCTCACGGCAGAGGGAGAGGATGTCCGGGAAGGGGATGTACGCGCCCTCAAACTCGTGGATGCAGTAGGCGTTGTCCCACATGACGATAAAGTCAGGGGCGGCGGGGCGCAGATGGGCGATGCGGTCAATGGTCTCAGCGCTGTAGATGATCCCCTCGGGGTTGGAGTACTTGGGCACGCACCACATACCCTTGACGGCGGGGTCCTTCACGGCGGCCTCCACCGCGTCCATGTCGGGGCCGGTTTCGGTCATGGGGATGGTGATCAGTTCCATGCCGAAGGACTCCGTCAGGTTGAAGTGGCGGTCATAGCCGGGGGCTGGGCACAGGAATTTCACCGTGTCCAGCTTGCTCCAGGGCTTCTCGCTGTGGAGCAGGCCGTGGGTGTAGGCCTTGGCAATGGTGTCATACATCAGGGTGAGGCTGGCGTTGCCGCCGATGAAGCACTCCTCTGGCCGGCAGCCCAGAAGCTCGGCGAAATACTGCTTGGCGCAGGGCAGGCCGGTGAGCTCCCCGTAGTTGCGCACATCGAAGCCCGCCTCCACGCAGTCCTCGGGCTTGGAGAGAACGGTGAGCATGTCGCTGACCAGATCCAGCTGCTCCTTCCCCGGCTTGCCCCGGGACATGTCCAGCTTCAGGCCTTTGCTCTTGAGTTCCTCAAAGCGCTGGGATACGGCGGTGTACTCAGCCTCCAGCTGAGCGGGGGACATTTTGTTGTATTCCATTTTACCCACTCTCCTTGTGATCCCCAGGGGGGTGATGATGCCCCCTATTGTACTATAGCCCGCAGGAAAAAACAAGGGGGATTTTCGGGGGATTTGTCGGCCGGCGGCGGCGCCTCCCCCCTTGTGCGGCCGCCGGTTTTCTGCTGCAATGGCGGCAGCCGGCGCGGCGGAGACGGCGCGGCGCTTCTATCCCCGCAGACTCCCGCGGGGATAGAAGCGGCCCTCAGAACAGCGCGTCCGGCGCGGGCCGCGGAAGATGCAGAGCAGAGCCCTGTGCCGGCGCGGAGGAGGTCCAGCGCTGACGGTGTTCCCCTTCCCTACAGAATGATGCAGATGAGCCCGCCGCTGCCCTCGTTGACGATGCGCTGCAGGGTCTCCTGGAACTTCAGCCGGGCGTCCATGGGCATCCGGTACAGCTTCGCCTGGAGGTCCTCGTTGACCAGCTCGTGGAAGCTTCTGCCGAAGATGTTGCTCTCCCAGATCTGCGCGGGGTCGCCGCTGAACTTCTCCATAAGGTAGTTGACCATGTCCTCGCTCTGCTTCTCGTTGCCCACGATGGGGGACACAGTGGACTCGATGTCCACCTTGAACATGTGGATGGAGGGCGCGCTGGCCTTCAGTTTGATGCCGTAACGGCCTCCCTGGCGCATCACCTCCGGCTCCTCCAGCAGGAGCTCCTCCATGGTGGGCATCACGATGCCGTAGCCGGTCTCGTAGACGTTGGAAAGGGCGTCCGCCACCTTGTCAAACCGGGCCTTCACCCCCGCCAGCTCCGTCAGCAGCTCCATTAGATCCCCGTCGTCCGCTACGGTGAAGCCCGATTGGCTGGAGAGGGTCTGATAGAACAGCTCCCTGGGCAGCTGCAGCTCCGCCGAGGCCACGCCCCGGCCCAGGTCCATGGACAGCACCCGGCTCAGGGAGATGTTCTCCTGCTCCCCCATCTCCTTGACCGCCGGCTCCACCTCCCGGATGTGGCCCACCTTGCCGCCGCCCTCCCGAACCACGCTGTAGACCGCCTGCTTGATGGCGTGGTCCATGGGCAGGGCGTCCACCCAGGCGGGCAGGAAAATGCGCAGCTCCCGCAGAGGGAACTCGTAGAGGATGCTCTTGATGATGTAGGTGATGGACTCCTCCGTCAGTTCCAGGCAGTTCACCGGCAGGCAGCGGACGCCGAAGCGGCTCTCGATGTCCCGGCTGATGCTGGCGGCCCGGCCGCCGTGGGGTTCGGTGGAGTTGAGCAGGACGACGAAGGGCTTCCCCAGCTCCTGGAGCTCGGTAATCACCCGCTCCTCCGCCTCCAGGTAGTCCTCCCGGGGGATGTCGGTGATGGAGCCGTCGGTGGTGATGACGACGCCCACGGTGGAGTGCTCCTGGATGACCTTCCGGGTGCCGATCTCCGCGGCCTCGGCCATGGGAATCTCCCGGTCCAGCCAGGGGGTCATCACCATCCGGGGCTCCCCGTCCTCGAACTGCCCCATGGCCCCCCGGACCATGTAGCCCACGCTGTCAATGAGGCGCACCGCGAAGGTGGCGCCCCCCTCCAGCGTCACGTCCACCGCCTCCTCGGGCACAAACTTGGGCTCCGCCGTCATAATGGTCCGGCCGCTGCCGGACTGGGGCAGCTCGTCGATGGCCCGCTCCCGGCGGTAGACGTTTTCGATGTTGGGGATAACGCAGGTCTCCATAAACCGCTTAATAAAGGTGGACTTCCCTGTTCTGACCGGCCCCAGCACCCCGACGAACAGGGAACCGCCGGTACGCGTGGCAATATCCTGATAGAGATCAGTGTTCGTCATAGTTACCTCCCATGCGCCGCTGCGCGCGAATTTGGTGTGAAACCTCCGTGCATGGGAGGTTTTCCCCGTTTCTTTCCGCTGTTGTACTGTATGAAGGCCTGACCGGAAATATGCTTGACAGGCGGGGGGCGGGGTGATAAAATGCAGAAAAATCGCACTGTAATGAAAGGGTGGCCTCTATTATGTTTCGAAGTTTCCGGCGCGCTCCGCTCCTTCTGTGCCTCCTGCTGGCGCTGGCGCTGACGGCCTGCAGGACGCAGATGTCCCTCACCTACCAGATCGACAACGGGGAGCAGATCAAGGTAGAACTAAACAGCTCCGACGGCCACAAGCTCTCCCAGGAGGAGGGGCTGCCGGCGGTCAAAAAGGACGGGGAGACGGTCCTCCTCTGCCAGTTCCTGCAGGCGGACGGCTTTGACACTTACGCCGCCGGCCTCGCCACCAGCGGGGATGTGACCATCTTCCAGGCCTCCCCGGAGGAGGACCCTGCCTTCTATTTCTATTGCTACACCGGCGGCGGCGCTGACGAGTACCTGTTTTTGCTCCGAATTCCCGGCGCCGAGACCGGCGTGCTCTGCGGGGGTACCGTATCAAAGGAGGCGGCGGAGGACGCGTACCGCCACCTCACCTTCTCCAAGGAGGGGTGACCGGTCCCAGAAGCGCGCCGGCCTGCATAGAAACACCGAAAACGGCAGACGCCCCGGCATTTCTCCGCCGGGGCGTCTGCCGTCCATCATAGGACCGCGTATCAAAGGCACCGCCCTGCCTCCAACCGGAACCTCCCTGTATATACTGGTAATAGTCAGAGGCGTAAGGAGGCGAAGGAAAATGCGAAGATCATGCGGCGGACTGGGGCTGTGCGCCATCGCGCTGGGCCTGGGGATTCTGATCGCGGCGATCTTTCCCACCGGGTTCCTCCTGTTCCTCGTGGCATTTCTGCTGATCGGCTGCGGCCTAGGCTGCATGCGCAAATAAGAAGGAGGTAGCTATGAAGATCGTCGTCGTCAAATCCCCCAAGTTTTTGAACGGCATCCTGCGCAGGTTGTTCGGGATGAAGGAATGAATCCGGGCGGCCCCTCATAGACTGGGAGCAACGAGAGCTTGAACACGACTATGGGAGGACGCCAACGATGGAACTGAACTTTCAAAAGGCCGGACACGACTACTATGAGCCGCTCCGCTTCACCCCTTTTACCTGCGAGACCATGCGGGAGAACATTGTGCCCGACAGCTGCGGGGACATCGCGCGGATCGTGGACACCACGGGGGTGGTGTGCCTGACCAACCGGGAGCTCACCGGGGACGGGCGCTTCTGCGCCAGCGGATCAGTGGAGGTCTCGGTGCTGTACATACCGGAGCGGACGGATGCCGCCGCCCAGGGGGACGGCCCCTGCGCCCTCCGCTTCCAGATCCCCTTCCAGTGCTACGGCGAGGGGCAGGGGGACGTGGCCTGCGAATTTTTGGACATCCGCGGGGAGCTGAGCAGCATCGACACCCGCGTGCTCAACCCCAGGAAGGTGCTCACCAGGGCCAACCTGGTGCTCTACCCCATGGGCTGCCGCCATGTGTCCATGTCGGTGTGCACCGGCGTGGAGGAGGGCGAGGGCATCCAGCTGCTGCGGGAGCGGCGGCAGACCCGCGTGGCGGCGGGGGTGCGGGAGAAGGAGTTCACCTTCACCGAGGAACTGCCCCTGTCGCCGGGCCGGGGCGGCGCGGAGGAGATTCTGTCCGCCCGTGTGGACATCCGGGGCACCGACAGCAAGCTGATCGGCAGCAAGCTGGTGGTAAAGGGGCTCATCTCCGCCTCGGTGCTCTACAAGGAGGCCGACGGCAGGCTGAACCTGCTCCAGCAGGACCTGCCCTTCTCCCAGATTCTGGAGGGAAACGGCTTCGATGAGGACTGCGAGAGCGAGGCGGCCTACCGCCTGCTCAGCTGCGAGTGCCGCATCGGCAGCGAGAGCGGCCCGGACGACGCCTATGTGCTCACCCTGGATCTGCTGCTGCGGGCCAGGGTCAGCGTGTGGCGGGGGGAGGAGATCAGCTTCATCGCCGACCTCTACAGCACCGCCGCCCCGGTGGCCTGCCAGACGGCGGAGCTGGAGCTCAGCGAGGACTGCCAGCGCACGGTCCGCCGGCAGAACGCCAGGGAGCTCCTGGAGACCGGCGTGGCGGTGAAGGTGGTGGTGGACACGGAGATCGGCTGCGGCGGCGCACAGCTGGAGGGCGGAGAGCTGAAGCTCCCGGTGTGGGCCCGGTGTCTGTACCTAGATGAGAACGACATGCTGGGCAGCGTGCGCCGGGAGTTCACCGTCTCCTGCCCCGCCGACCTGCCGGCGGGCGGCGAGGAGCTCCAGGCCGAGGACGTCTGTCACGGGGACGTGATCGCCAACATCATGCCCGAGGGCATCGAGCTGCGCTTCCCCATCGAGTGCGCCATGACCACCTCCAGCCGCCGCCGTCACGTCTGCGTCAGCGGCGGCGAGACCGAGGAGGAGGACCGGGACCGGGCCGCCGCCCCCTCCCTCATCCTGCGCAAGATGGCCTCCGGCGAAACCCTGTGGTCCGTCGCCAAGCAGTACCGGGCCACCAGGGAGGGCATTCTCGCCGTCAACGAGCTGGACGACGAGAGCCAGATCACCCCGGATAAGCTGCTGCTGATTCCCCGCGCGCGATAAGCTCGGGAGCCGCCTCCACGGAAAACGGAGGCGGCTCCCGCCGCGTCTATTTGTTGGAGAAGTGGGCCAAAAACCGGCGGGTGCGCTCCTCCCGGGGGTGCTCGATCACCTGGGAGGGCGGGCCCTGCTCCACGATCACGCCCTCGTCCATGAAGAGGATCTGGTCCGCCACGTCCCGGGCGAAATCCATCTCGTGGGTGACGATGATCATGGTGGTGTCCCGCTCCGCCAGTGAGCGGATCACCTTCAGCACCTCCCCCGTGAGCTCCGGGTCCAGGGCGGAGGTGGGCTCGTCGAAGCAGAGAACGTCCGGCTCCAGGGCCAGGGCGCGGGCGATGGCCACCCGCTGCTGCTGCCCCCCGGAGAGCTGGTGGGGGTAGCTGTCCAGCCGGTTTTGGAGGCCCACCTGGGTCAGAAGCCCCACCGCCTCCTCCCGGATCCGGGCGAGAATCGCCTGCTTGTTGGCCTTGTAGTCCGGCCGCTCCCTGGCCAGCAGGGAGCCGGCCAGCATGACGTTCTCCAGGGCGGTGTACTGGGGAAAGAGGTGGAAGCTCTGGAACACCAGGCCGAAGTGGAGGCGCTTGCGGCGGATCTGCCCCTCACTCTGGACGGCGGGGTCGGCAGCGTCAAAGAGGAGCTCGTCCCGCACGGTAATGCGCCCGCCGTCGGGGCGCTCCAGGAAGTTGAGGCACCGGAGCAGGGTGGTCTTGCCGCTGCCCGAGGAGCCGATGACGGCCAGGGACTGGCCCTGGTCCAGGGTGAAGCTGATGTCCCGGAGGACCTCCACCCGGCCAAAGCGCTTTTCAATGTGGGAAACCTGTAAAAATGCCATGTCCGGCCCTCCTCACTTAAAATAGGACAGCTTCCGCTCAAACCAGCCCAGCAGCAGGGTCAGCAGCCCGTTGACCGCCAGATAGAACACCGCCGTATAGAACAGGGGCCACATCATGCCCTTCTTGATGAAGGACTCCCCCATCCAGATGATCTCATACACCGAGATGACCCGCACCAGGGCGGTGTCCTTTACCAGGGTGATGAACTCGTTGCCCATGGGGGGCACAATGCGCTTGATGAGCTGGAGCAGGGTGACCCGGAAAAAAATCTGGCTGCGGGTCATGCCCAGCACCTGCCCCGCCTCATACTGGCCCCGGGGGATGGACTGGATGCCGCCCCGGTAGATCTCAGAGAAGTAGCAGGCGTAGTTGATGACGAAGGTCGCCAGCGCCGCCGTAAACCGGGGCAGCAGGGGCAGGCCCAGCAGCAGTCCGGGGCCGTAGTAGACAATCAGAATCTGAAGCATCAGCGGGGACCCCCGGATGATCCACACCACCGTCTTCACCAGCCAGCGCAGGGGGGCGAAGGCGCTGGTGGAGCCGAAGCAGATGACCAGCCCCAGGGGCAGGGCGAACACCAGGGTGAGGACAAAGAGCTTTGCCGTGGCGCCCAGGCCCTCCGCCAGGGCCAGGGTCACCGTCCAAAAAGAAGCCATATCGTTTTCTCCCGTAGACCGGGGAAAGGCGGAGAGCTACAGGCTCCCCGCCTTTCCCATCTATTTTTTATTTCTCAATGATGTTCTGGGCGATGCCGTAGGTCTCGGCGGCAGCCATCACGGTGCCGTCGCCGCAGGCGGACCCCCAGAAGTCGTTGAAGGCCTTGATGAGGTCGCTGTCCTTGCGGAAGCCCACGCCGTACTGCTCGCTCTCCAGCTCCACGGCGGTGGCCAGATCGGGGTAGCTGGTGCCCTCTCCGATCATGGCGCCGGCCATCAGAAGGTCGATGACGCAGGCGTCGGAGCTGCCGGAGGCCACCTCCATAAGGGCCTTGGCCTGGGTGTCCACGGCGGTGTAGGGGAGGCCCAAGCCGTCCAGGGCCTCCATGCCGGCGGAGCCGTTCTCCACGGCGAAGGAGAGGCCGCCGAGGCTGCCGGCGCTCCGGTACTGGTCCGCCAGGGCGGCGGAGAGGACCACCACCTGGGCGTTCATGCAGTAGGGCTCGCTGGTGCCCATGAGGGCCTTCACGTCGTCGGTGAGGGTCATGCCGTTCCACACCGCGTCGATGGCCTTGGTCTCCAGCTCCATGGCCTTGTTGTCCCAGTTGATCTCCACGAACTGGACCTCCACGCCCAGGCTCTTGGCAAAGGCCTTGGCCATGTCGGCGTCGAAGCCGATCCACTCCCCGCTCTCATCCCGGTAGTCCATGGGGGCGAAATCGGTCATACCCACAATGAGGGTCCCCTTCTCCTTGACGTAATCCACGTCGCCGCCGGATTGACCTCCGCCGCAGGCGGCCAGGGTAAGGGCCATGACCAGAGCCAGGGCCAGCGTCAGCATTTTTTTCATCATATCCTCCTTGGCGTCACACGCACCGATTTACTGTGCTAATAATTTACCATACTAAAGTAACATTGTAAAGACCTATTTCATCCAAGATCATCAGCGGCAGCTCGGCGGAGTTTGGGCAGTTTCGACAAGAAGGAGGGATGGGAGGGACGGCACATAGGTGACCGGCAGACGGGCCTTCTGAAAGGGCCCTAAAAAGGACATGGTGAAGTATGGCAAGCGGGTATGTCTGAAACGGCATACCCGCTTGTCCGCCTATCCGCCGATCTGGTTCATATCCCGCGCCGCCTCCGAGCGCACCTGGGCGGAGAGCTCCCCGTGCCGCTCCGGTTTGTGGAGGATGGCCCTGCCCAGCGCCCGGCGCAGGTCCGCGCCGTGGAGCCCCCGGATGGGAATCTCCTCCCGGGAGTGGAGGCAGGGCTTCAGGCAGCCGTCCGCCGTCAGCCGGATGCGGTCGCACCGCCCGCAGAAGCAGCCGCTCAGGGGCCGGATCAGCCCCACGGTCCCCACAGCCCCCGGCAGCCGGAACCGCTCCGCCACGCCGCCGGTTTCCCCCAGCGGCTCCAGTTCGGGCAGGCGCTCCAGCACCGCCTCGCAGGGCAGGTAGGCCTCCGGCCCGAAGGGGGCCGCCCCGCCGATGGGCATCAGCTCGATAAAGCGCACCTCCAACGGCTCCCGCGCCGTCAGGGCGGCCAGCGCCGGGATTTCGTCGTCGTTGAAGCCGCCGATCAGCACGCAGTTGAGCTTCAGCGGCGTCAGCCCGGCCTCCCCGGCGGCCCAGATGCCCGCCAGGGTGTCCTCCAGCGTCCCCGTCCTGGTGACGCACCGGTATTTTTCCGGGTCCAGGGTGTCCAAACTGATGTTCACCCGGTCCACCCCCGCCGCCTTCAGCGCCGCCGCCATCCCCGGCAGCAGCACGCCGTTGGTGGTCAGGGTCAGCTCCTCCAGCTGGGGGATGTCCCGCAGCCTCCGGCAGAGGGACAGCATCCCCCGCCGCACCAGCGGCTCGCCGCCGGTGAGCCGGATCTTCCGCACCCCCAGCGCCGCCGCCTCCCGGGCGATCTCCTCCATCTCCTCCAGGGAGAGAATCTCCCGGTGCTCCCGCTTGTTCACCCCCTCCGGCGGCATGCAGTAGACGCACCGCAGGTTGCAGCGATCTGTCAGGGAGATCCGCAGATAGGTGATCTCCCTGCCCAACGTATCCCTCAAAGCGCTCCTCCTCCCCGGTCCTATAATCCATCGTCAAAAGCGCTCCCGGACAGTCCCCGGAGCGTCTAGCCGGTAGCCCCCCAGCTTCTCCAACCTGAGGCGGAACGCCCCGCCCCGCAGCACCTCCAGCAGCCTCTGCACCATCGGGGTCTCAAACGCGCCGTCGGGGATGAGCAAGTCGTACTGCTCCGTGCAGACCGGCAGAAGGTCGAGGCCGTAGAGCCGGGCGGCCGAATAGATCCCCATCCCGGCGTCGGCGCTCCCGGAGGCGATCTGGGCCGCGACGGAGGTGTGGGTAAACTCCTCCCTGTCGTAGCCGTAAATCGCGGCGGTATCCATCCCGGCCTTCCGGCACAGGTGGTCCATCAGAATCCGGGTGCCGGAGCCCCTCTGCCGGTTCACGTAGCGGAGCCCCGGCCGGGCTAGGTCCGTCACGTCCCGGACGCCCAGGGGATTGCCGGGGGCCAGCATCAGCCCCTGGGTCCGGCCCACGCACTCCACCAGCCGGACGCCCCCGGCGGGAAAGTACTTCCTGATGAACGAGGCGTTGTAGCTGCCGTCCCGCTCATCCAGCAGGTGCACCCCGGCGATATGCGTCTCCCCCCGGCGCACCGCCATAATCCCGCCCATGGAGCCCACGTGGGTGGAGCTCATACGGAGGGCCGGGTCCGCCAGATGCAGCAGATCCGCCGCCTCGTCCAGCAGGGGGTCGTGGCTCCCGATGGCCAGCAGGGTATGCGCCAGCTCCTCCTCCGGGCGCAGCAGCCGGACCTGAACCCTGCTCCCGGCCTCATAGCCCTCTACGCCCTGGGGGACCTCCAAAATGCCGTCCGCCTTCATAAAGGAGGACACCACCCCGCTGCCCCGACCCAGGGGGGACGCGATCAGCTTCCCCGCCGCGCGGCCGAGCCGCACCCGGACAAACTCCTGGTATTTCAGTCCCGAGACCACCGGCCGGGACAGGACGGCCTCCCGGTGCACGTCCCTGCGTGCGCCGGCCTGATACCAGTCCTCCAGCAGGGGCCTGAGCAGCTCCGTGAGAACCAGAATCCCGGAGACCGGATAGCCGGGCACGCCCAGCAGGGGCTTGCCGCCCCGGTGTCCCAGGATGGCGGGCTTGCCGGGCTTCATGGCGATGCCGTGGAAGAGCACCTCCCCCACCTCCCCGAGGACGGCGGCGGAGTAGTCCTCCCGCCCGGCGGAGGACCCGGCGTTCAGCAGCACCATGTCGCACTGGGACAGCGCCTCCTCCACGGCGGCGCGGATGGCCGCCCTCTCGTCCGGCACAATGGGGAAGGTCCTGGGCTCCGCTCCCCACTGGACCAGCATGGCGGAAAAGATGGCGGAGTTGAACTCCACCACGTCCCCCGGCTCTGGGCTGGCGGTGGGCGGAACCACCTCATCGCCGGTGGGGATGATTCCCACCACGGGCCGCCGCAGGACGGCAGCCTCCAGCACCCCGGCGGCCAGCATCGCGCCCATGGCGGAGGGGGAAATTTCCACGTGCGAGGCCAGAATCATCTCCCCCGCGCAGATGTCCTCCCCGATCTGCCGGATGTGCTGCCAGGGGACGGCGGCGGCGTGGAGGCGCACGGAGCCGTCCTCCTGCCCCACCACGTCCTCCGCCATTACCACGGCGTCACAGCCCTCCGGCACCGGGTCCCCGGTGTCCACCGCCGTGAACGCCTCCGCCCCCAGGGTGACCGGCGTGGTCTCCGTGGCCCCAAAGGTCGCCCTCGCCTCCAGGGCAATGCCGTCCATGGCGCAGGCCGGATAGTGGGGCGCACAGACGCGCGCGTAGACCGGCTCCGCGGTAATCCGGCCGCAGGCATCCCGCACCGGGATGGTCTCCGCCTCCGGGCCGAAGCCCGCGCAGCGCAGCGCGTCGCGGAACTCCCGCCGGGCCCGCTCCAAGGGCACATTGGTCAGATACTGAAACGCCATGGGAATCTCCTCTCCATCTTACGATACGCCCGGCCCCCGGTTCAGCGGTAGAGCCACACCTCGATCTGTTCTCCCGCCGCCGCCCCCTCGCAGTCCCGGGGGATGCAGAAGCAGCCCTCCGAGCCCGCCAGGGCGGTAATGAGCCCTGACTTGCTCCTGATGGGCCGGGCCAGGCGGACGCCGCCCTCCTCCGACAGGAGCACCCCCATGTACTGGGCCCTGCCGTGGTTGGCGCCGACCGCCTCAGCGAGGACGGCGGGGACGGCGTACCGCCGGCGGCTGCAGCCCTGGAGCCGGTCCAGCAGGGGGCGGACGAACAGCTGCGCGACGAAAAACGCCGCCGCCGGGTGGCCCGGAAGACCGAAGACCGGTTTGCCCCCGGCTCTCCCCAGAAGCGTAGGCTTGCCGGGCTTCATGGCGACGCCGTGGAAGAGCACCTCCCCGCAGTCCTCCAGAACCCGGCTGACAGCATCCTTGGCCCCCACGGAGGTGCCGCCGGAGATCAGCACCATGTCGCACGCCGCCAGCGCCCGGTCCAGCGTCCGGCGCAGAAGGGCCTCGTCGTCTCCCAGGACCCCGAAACCGGCGGCCGTCCCGCCCGCCTCCTCCACCAGCGCCCGGAGCATGGTGGAATTGACGTCCCGGACCTGCCCCTCCCCCGGCGTCTCCGCCACGGGGACCAGCTCGTCTCCGGTGGAAATGATCCCCACCACCGGCCTCCGGCACACCGTGACAGCTGCGGCTCCCAGGGCCGCCAGCGCGCCTATGTCCTGGCTGGCCAGCCGCCGGCCAGCCGGGAGCACCACCTGGCCGGGGCGGACGTCGTCCCCTCTGAAAATCAGGTTTGTCCCTGGGGCCGCCGGCTTACAGACGCCGATGGCGCCGTCCCCATAGTCCTCCGCGTACTCCAGCATCACCACCGCGTCGGCCCCCTCCGGCACAGCCCCGCCGGTGGGCACAGCCGCGCAGCAGCCGGCCGCCAGGGCCGCTCCGGCCCCCGCGCCCATCCGGATCTCCCCCTGGAGAGTGAGAAGGGCGGGGATCGCCTCGGAGCAGCCGAAGGTGTCCTCAGCGCGGACGGCATAGCCGTCCACCGTGGACCGGTCGAAGCCGGGCACAAACTCCCCGGCGGTCACCGGCGCACAGAGGACCCGCCCCCGCGCCTCCTCCAGGGGAACCTCCTCCGGCACCGGGCGCGGAGGGAAGGCCGTCTCCAATATCACAAGAACTTCCTCCGGTGTTTTCACCGTCAACATAGCCTGTTCCCTCCTGCCGTCAAAGTCCCAGGCTTGCAATTCTCAGCCGTCTGGTCTATACTATCACAAAAAAGGGGGCGTATATATGGACGAGCGCTATTCCCGGAACCTGCCCGCCGTCTCGGCGGAGGAGCAGGCCGTTCTTGCCCGCAGACGGGTGCTGGTAGCGGGCTGCGGCGGCCTGGGGGGATACCTCATCGAATATCTGGCCCGGATGGGCGTGGGGGAGATCACGGCAGTCGACGGGGACCTGTTCGAGCCGTCCAACCTGAACCGGCAGCTGCTGGCCGTCCCGTCGCTGCTGAGGACCAGCAAGGTCCGCGCCGCCGCCCGGCGGGCCGGGGAAGTCAATCCCTCCGTCAAATTCCGGGCCGTTGAGGCCTTTCTGGCGCCGCACAACGCAGACGCGCTTGTCCGGGGTCAGGATCTGGTTTTGGACGCCCTGGACAATATCCCCGCCCGCCTGCTCCTGGAGGACGCCTGCGCCGCCGCGGGCGTCACCATCGTCCACGGAGCGGTCCGCGGCTGGTCCATCCAGGCGGCCATTATCCCCCCCGGAAGCGGCGTGCTCCACAGCATCTACGGCTCTGCCGCCGCCCCCGATGAAAAGAGCGCCCTCCCGTTCACGCCCCCCTTCTGCGCGGCCGTCCAGGCCGCCGAGGCGGTGAAGCTGCTGTGCGGCCGCCCCTCCGCCCTGGAGGGCAGGCTCCTCCTGGCGGACCTGGGCTGGACGGATTGGAGCGTCTTTCCCCTGTAGTTTGCCAAAAGCGGCGTTTTACACAAGCTATTGCCAAAAAACGCGCACATTTTTACAAGGTTTGCATTATTATAGCCCAGCTCCGCCCAAAAAGCAACCAGAAATTATTGCGCCCCTCCTCAGAGAAGATTTGCCCAAAATGTCCCAAACCCTGCCAAAACACCGGGTAAAAGCCGCGAAATCCTCCGCACAGGTATCCTGATATCCGTCCCGCCCCTCCCCGGCGTGACGGACTCCGCCGGAGGGGCGCATTTTTTGTTGGATCGCCACAAAAAGCGGCAGTTGATTTTTGTTCTCCGGGATAATTGACAACCCCCCTGCACCGTGGTATCATAAAATAAACTGGCCGGTTGTTTTTGAAAGTGGTGGACGAGCCCCTTTCCAAACAGAGCTTTGCTGGGCGCGAACCTGGCTTACCTTGTTTTGGAGGGGCTTACTGTATTTTTTCACCTGGAGGAATAAACATATGAAACAATTTATTTCCGGCCTTCTCTCCCTCGCCATGCTCCTGAGCCTGCTGGCCGGCTGCGGCAAAAACGACGGCGCTTCCCCTCCCGCTCAGCAGCTCCCGAAGGGACAGAGCCAAGCCCCCGTCTCCGACCCGGATCCCGCCCCTCTCCCAGTGGATACGGTGATCCTCAAGGAGGATGATGACCAGATGCTTAACACCTACACCCTGCTGGCGGTGAACCCCAACGCCCCCTTTACTGACGCCGACGGCAGTCCGGTATCCGGCGTGGCGGTCAACGCCGCCGGGGCCGAGGCCCTTATTGACTGGTTCCTCTCCGAAGAGGGCATGACCCTGGCCGCCTCCTACGGCCAGGACACCTACGGCGACTGCCTCTTCTACCCCCTGGACGGCGCGCCCG
>CAJTOM010000053.1 GCA_910577915.1 uncultured Oscillospiraceae bacterium | reverse complement strand
GGCGTAGCCGTCATCAAGGTGGGCGCTGCCACCGAGGTGGAGATGAAGGAGAAGAAGCTGCGCATCGAGGACGCCCTCAACGCCACCAAGGCGGCTGTTGAGGAGGGCATTGTCTCCGGCGGCGGCACCGTGTTCGTCAACGCCATCCCCGCCGTGGAGAAGCTGGTGGAGGAGCTGGAGGGCGACGAGAAGACCGGCGCCCGCATCATCGCCAAGGCGCTGGAGGCCCCCATCCGTCAGATCGCCGCCAACGCCGGCCTGGACGGCTCCGTGGTCCTGGAGAACGTGAAGAAGGCCGCCAAGGGCACCGGCTTCGACGCCTACAAGGAGGCGTATGTGGACATGATCACCGCCGGCATCGTGGACCCCGCCAAGGTGACCCGCTCCGCTCTGGAGAACGCCGCCTCCGTGGCCGCCATGGTGCTGACCACCGAGTCCCTGGTGGCCGACAAGCCCGAGCCCCCCGCTCCCCCCGCCCCCGGCGGCGGCATGGACATGGGCGGCATGTATTGATCCCCCCTGCGCCCCCGACAGACAGAACGTCCCCCCGGACTGCGTACAGTCCGGGGGGACGCTTCTTTCATCCTTTTCCGCCGCTCAGATCCGTTTTCCCGCAAGAAACCGGATCACTCGTGCAGCTCCAGAGGCAGGCCGTCCGGATCATGGAAGAAGGTCATCCGCTTTTGGGTGTAGGGGTCCATCCGCACGGGCTCCGCCTCCACACCCCTGGCGGCCAGCCGCTCCACCGCGGCCTCCACGTCGTCCACCCGGAAGGCCAGATGCCGCAGTCCCCGGGCCTCCGGGTAGCTGGGCCGGGGCGGCGCGCCGGGGATGATGAACAGCTCAATCTCCGCGTCCCCGCAGGCCAGATCGATCTTCCAGTCCCCTCTCTCCTTCCGGAAGTTCTCCCGCACCACCCGGAAGCCCAGCACGTCCACATAGAAATGCCGGGACGCCTCATAGTCGCTGCCGATGACGGCCACATGGTGAATCTGATGCAATTGCATTGCGCACCTCCATAGATGGTTTATTTGCAGTTGCCGCCTTGAAAAAGGGCCCGCCCCGTGGGGGCGGGCCCTGAAAAACACGGTGTCAGCCGGCGGAGCGGTAGGCCATCATGTTGTAGACCACCACCGCCACCTCCGAGCGGCGGAAGGCGTTGACGCCGTAATAGACCACATTGCCGTTGCTCAGAGTTGTTCCCTGTACGATCTTCGCGTCCACCAGCGCCAGCACGTAGGGGGCGGAGGAGACCTCCATGGTCATGTCGGAAAAGGGGCTGACAGTGCGGGTGGAGACGGGCAGGTTGTAGCCCTGGACCCGCAGGGCCTTGGCCGCCACCTCCGCCACGGTGTAGCGGGTGATGGCCATATCCAGGTTCACCTGGCTGCTGGCCAGCAGGCCGTCCGACACCGCTCGGGACAGGTAGCCGCTGGCCCAGTGCTTGCCGGTGGGGGCCAGCTCCTCGTAACCGGCGGCCCGCATGATCATCTTCAGGGCCTCGCCGTAGGTCACCGCCCGGCCGGGCTGGAAGGAGCCGTCGGGGTAGCCGCCGATGACGTCGCTGGCCACCAGCGTAGCCAGCTGGTTAAAATACCAGGAGGTGCTGCTGGATTTGGGCACGTCGCTGAAGCCCGGATCCGGAGCGGGGGTGCTGGGATTGGTCGGATTCGTGGGATTCGTGGGATTGACCGGGTCGGTGGTGGAGGTAGCGGTGACGGTGATCTTCACCGTACCGGCCAACTTCCTGCCGCTCACATCATAGGCGGAAAAGGGGATGCTCACCTCGCCGCTGTACCCCGCCCTGGGAACGAAGGAGACGCCGTTCATGCTGTTGGCGTTCACCGACGTGTTGGAGGAGGAGACATTGAACCAGACGCTGTCCCCGGTGATGGCCGTGCCGGCGCTGAGGGCGGTGCGGCCGTAGTACAGCGCCCCCTGGGCAGCGGGCGGCGGGGTAAAGGAGACAGTGGACAGCTTGGCGGCGGTACCGTTCAGGGTCTCAAAATCCGCCGCCCGGAAGCTGACGCCGGCGGAGGTGCACTTGTAGGGCACCTTCAGGCTGGAGGCGGTGAAGCAGAGCTCTCCCACGTACAGCATCTTCCCCTGGCTGTCGCAGGCCACGTAGCGCACGGTATCGGACGCCGCCGTGCCGGGGACGTAGACCATGTCGCTGATGAGGTCGCCCCGGCCGCTGTAGTAGAAGGACCAGCCGGAGACATTGCTCTCCGTCAGCCGGGTGCCCCGGTTGGTGGAGGCGTTATAGTTGGCGTAAAGGGTGCCGCTGTCGGGCAGGTCCAGCAGCTGGATGTAAAAGCTCGTGCTCTTGCTGTCGGTGGCCGCCTGGAAGATCATGAGGAAATCCTTGGCGTCCAGCTTGCAGGAGACGCCGGGGGTGACGCTCCGGGTGATGGGGGCCACGGAGTCCCGGCTGATGAATATGTACAGCTCGCCGTCCCTGTTGGCGGAGTTGCCCCTGTCGTTGGTGCCGTAGGCGGTGAAGGGGATGATGACGTACTCCGTCTGCCGGGAGCCGGGGACGAAGGTCACCTCGTCAATGCCGGTATCCCGCCGGCCGGGGTCCACGTAGAACAGCTCCCCGGAGCGGACCCGGGCCCCGGTGCTGGACAGGGAGGTGAAATCGGTGTAGAGGATGCCCTCGGCGGAGTTGGGCATCTCCAGAAAGCTGATCCGGTCCAGATCGCCCTTGGCGTAGGACTCCGCCCAGAAGTCCTCAAAGGCCTCCGTGGACAGCGCCACGGGCTCGTCCTTGGCGGTGACCAGCATCACGTCCATACTCCCCGCGTGCTGCTGCACGGTGACGGTCAGCACGCCGGGGAACTCCTTGCCAGCGGTATCATAGGCGTAGAAGTTGACGCTGAAGGCGCCGGAGGCCTCCCCGCTGGGCCGGAAGCGGACGTCCTCCAGGGACTCCTGGCTGCCGGAGGCGTCGTAGAAGTACTTGACGCTGCGGCCCTTGGTGTCCAGGCCTCCCAGCTTGGAGTCGGTGCTCTCAAAGCAGACATAGTCCAGGGTATACCGGGAGCGCAGGCTCACCGCGTCGAAGATCTGCTCCGCCACGGACAGGGAGGACCAGTTGTCTGCCTCCCCCAGCTCCAGGAACTTCTCGTCCCGGCCCACGGCGGCCTGGGCTGCAATCAGGTCCTCCACCCGCACGGTGACCATGCAGGAGCCCTGGACGGGCTGGGCGCTCTGGCTGACCTTGGGCAGGCCCTGGACGAAGCAGGTGTAGACATAGGAGCCCTCCTTGCCGGTGATGGAGGCGGGGAGGGTGTAGGCCTCGTCGCTGCTGACCTGGCGGCCCTGATAGAACCAGTTGTAGGTCAGGTTGTAGTCGTTGGTGATGTCCTTGCCGTTGAGGGTCAGGCGCACATCGTCCAGGGCCAGCTTGTAGTCGGTGCTGTCCAGGGGGACGAAGCGCAGCTCCGGGCTGGAGACAGTGACCTTGATGGCGCTGTACTCCAGCGCCCGGCACTGGCGGCAGACGCCGTCCTTATAGTCGTGCTTCTCGCGGGAAATCTCCACGTCGTGGTTATGCCACTCACATACGCCGGAGTGGGTGCCGTCGCCGTTGTCGGTGCAGACCGCGTCGTGGTTGTCCTCATCCAGGCCGGTGTCAACATAGCAAAAGTCCTCGCAATTGCGGCAGACCTTGCGTATAACCCCGCCTTCATGGCAATTTGCCTCTCTGATGACCTCCTCATCGCGCCAACTGTGCTTTTTGCTTGTCGTCGCCGTGCACTCACTATCCTCGGCAACCTGAACTGATTTGGCCAGAGCCGCCGGCGTCATCGCCAGCAGCATGACCAGTGTCAACAGCAGCGCCGGCACGCGCCGGCGAAGCGTTATCTTCCGTTTCATCATGTACGTTCTCCTCCTGTGAGAATTTGGGAGGGCGCCGCCCTCCAAGCTATGCACTGCCATTATAGCACATCTTTTACAAAAAAGCTGTTACAATTTAGCAACAACGCTTAAAAATTTCTGAAGGCTGTCACATTCCCCCGACCCGCCCCCGGCAAAATCCGTATTTACACCGGCCCTCTCCCGTGGTATAATACCTCCCGACTGGTTTCCACACCCAGTCCAAGCGCCGGCGGCAAACCGCCGGCGTTCGTTCGGCCCCGGCGGCCCGGCAAGCCGGCGGGGACCGTTCTCTAAACAAAAAATGGAGGTATCCCACATGAAACAGCTCAGCATCCGCCAAATCACCTTCGCCGCCCTGGTCGGGGCCCTGTACGTCACCCTCAGCTACTTCGGCAATATCTTCGGCCTGACCTACGGCCCCATCCAGTGCCGCTTCTCCGAGGCGCTGACGGTGCTGCCCTTCCTGTGCCCCACCGCCGCGTGGGGCCTGTTCGCGGGCTGCATCATCTCCAACATCCTCAGCCCCTACGGCATACCGGACCTGATTTTCGGCTCCCTGGCCACCCTGATGGCCGGACTGCTGACCGCCCGGTGCAAAAGCCGCTGGCTGGCCCCCCTGCCCCCGGTGGTGTGCAACGGCGTGATCGTCGGGGCTCTGCTGGCCTACTACGAGGCGGGCTTCACCGGGGCCTTTGCCGGCGCGTTTGCCTACAACGCCGCCGCCGTAGCCGCCGGGGAGCTGATCGCCTGCTGTGTGCTGGGCATGCTGCTGCTGACGGCGGTGGACAAGAGCCGGGTTCTGCAGGCCCGGCCTACCGGGCTGTAATACGGTTTCTCCCGCAAAACCGCATCAAAAAGAGGGCCGCACCCAAAACTACCCCCATTGCGTCCCCCGGATATGGGGCGGCGGCGGGAATATGCGCTTCACCGGCGCAAAACTACATAAAGTAAGCATCCCCGGCCGGAGAAATCCAGCCGGGGATGTTTTCACACGCTTACGCCATCACAGAGAAGGGCGTTCTGGTCTGCTCCTCCTGCTCCTGCCTGGCGGTATAGGGGTTCTCCCGCTCCGCCGCCGTGACGGTGCGGGTGGTGCCGCCGGAGACGTAGGCCTTGCCGCACTCCGGGCAGATGTCCGTGTGGAGGGTGACGCTCTGGCTGACCACCCGGCGGTCCTCCCGGTCGGCCTTGGCCCGCTCCCGCACTACATGCTCGTTCTCGTGCCCCCGGACCGCCGACGCCGCCTGCTCGGGGGCGATGTTGGTGGGGGTCTGGAAGGAGACGCCCATGTCGTCGGAGCCGTCCTGGTACTTGCGCTTCTCGCAGGTCTGGCACTCCCCCTCCTCCAGGGCCTTCTGGGCGCTCTCGGCCCCCACGGCCTCCTCCGGGCCCTCTCCGTTCTCCGCACCCGCCGGTGCGTTTTTGTTCTCCTCATAGGGCCGGATGCGCATGCGCACCGCCATCTCCACCGGGTCCGCCCCCTGCCGGATGGGCAGGCCCAGCCCCGCGGGGGAGGCCGCGTCGGCGTCCACAGCGGCAGCCGGACGCACCGGCTGTACCGGCGTCTCCGGGGAGGCCGCCCGCCGGGCGCTCCACACCCCGCCGCCGTGCTGGACCTGGGGCGTATTCTGTCCGCCCCGCTCCGCAGCGGCCGGCTGATAGGACCCGCGATGATATTGGCTGTAAGAGATGCCGCAGCAGGCCCCCATGATTCCTCCCAGCATACACTCACCTCATTTTCAAGATTCGCGCCCCGCGCTCTGCGCGAAAGCGTCTTTTAATATAGTATACCATATTTTCCCCAGATAGCAACCCCCGTTTTGCCCCGGCGCAGGGCACAAATCATGAACAGCAGGCAAACAGAGGGGGACACATCTGCTCAGCCTCCGCTAAAGTATAACAACAGCAGAAACTGGAAACCATGTCCATGAAAGGGGGCATGCCCATGGTTGAAAGGCGGTCCATCTCCTCTGCGCAGAAGCAGCAGGAGGCGGCTCGGATCTGGTTGTCCTACTACAACCGGGTCCTGTATGAGAAAGGGATTATCTCCGAGCAGGAGCGCAACCGGATGACCTTACAGATCGACAGGCGGCGGCAGCCTTCTCAGACGCCCTGAGTGAACGGAGAGAAAACCGGGGCAGAAATCCGGAGAACAACCACACATTTTCGGGAGGACCTGACTGGAACCAGTCAGGTCCTCCCGCTATTGTTCGGTAACGGCAACCAGCGTCTCCACCGGCCCGCGTGAAAATATTGTAAAAATATTAAATGAGCACTATTGCCATATCTGATAAAATCCTATACAATTTATCCGAGGTGAAGCAGCTTATGATAAATTTTTCTGACGTCCGCCGGGGCACTGAACCGACATTTCTGTTCTTCGCCCGGCACCTGAGAACGCCCCTCGAATACGCGCTGCAGGAATGTCAAATTACGGGCTGGCAAATCATGTCTCTCCGGGAGGTCCGGCCATACCTGCCCGAGGGATATGTCATCCCGGAGGTCCGGCTGTATCCCGGAGCGCCCCGTGTGGAGAAACACGTTCTGGCGTTCGTTTCGTACTATAACCAGAGCGACATGGCCCGAAAGCTGGAGCAGCTCCAGAATGACCCGGATATTATCAGCTGGCAGAACAATCGGGCAGACCGCGTATACCGCGCTTGCCTGCGGGATGACCGGTGGGTGAAAGACCCGCCCCCGTTCTATCCGTTCGCCGCGCCTGCAGCGGAAGAAGATAGCGCTCAAATCCCCGGCGTGCGGCGCAGTGACGAACCCGCCTTTTTCTTTTTCCCGCAGCAGTACGCACCGGATCTGGCGCATTACCTGGAGAATCACGACGTGACCGGATGGCAGATAATGCAGGACACGGAGGCGATCCGGCCGCTGCTGCCCCGCACTCCGGCGGACGGGGAGGCCGTATTGATCTCCTGCTTCGACCCGGAGGATATGCGCCGCAAGCTGGATGAAATCCTGTCCAGCGAAGAAATCACCGCATGGCGGCAGCACAACGCCGCGCATACCGCCGCATGGCAGGCGTATAAGCGGAAGCAGTATGATGACCCGCCGCCGTTTCCCGAGAAAATACAAGAAGAACGGCCTGACCGGCACTGAACGCCGAATATCCAACCCGCGCCCCATCGCCGCAATCACCTGCGCACATGATCTTACAGTTATGGCATGATTAAAGGAAAAATCCCGCACCGAAGTGCGGGATTTTTCCCTGCATCTTTTGATCAATGCAAGCTGTCTTGTGTTGATAAAAAGATGCAGACGATCATCATGCACCAAAAGCCAACTCGAAGCCCAGCGCAGCGGGTTCGAGTTGGAAAGGAGGAGCAAAGGAGCGGAACGCAGTTTCAAGGCGGCCCCCAAAGGGACCGCCTTGAAACGGAGTGGAGCGGATTTCGCTCCGACGTGGCGGAGATGGAGAGATTCGAACTCTCGATACCCTTTTGAGGTATACACGATTTCCAATCGTGCGCGCTCGACCAGCTACGCGACATCTCCATATTGCTGTCTCTTCACGGCAGAGGTTATTATACCTTCTTTCTCCCCCAAAGTCAATAGAAAATTCCAGGATTTTCGAGGAATTTTCCATCTCCCTCCTCCCCCCGCCGGGACGGGCCGCTGGGCGGCCCGTCCCGGCGGGGCTTCCGCCCCTGCAAAGCAGTCTCAGCGCTCGTAGGGGGAGAGCTCCAGCCGGATAAAGTAGCCCTGCTCATGGGAGCAGACCGGGCACTTGGCGGGCGCCTGCTTGCCGGTCACAACATGGCCGCAGTTGAGGCAGATCCAGCCGGTCTCCACATCGCTGACAAACAGCTTGTTCTCCCGCATCAGCTTGGCAAAGCGCTCAAAGCGCTGGGCGTGCACCTTCTCGATCTCCGCGATCTGGCGGAAGTGCCGGGCGACCTCCGCAAACCCCTCCTCCTCCGCCTTGCCGGCAAAGGCGGGGTAGATGTCGCCGTGCTCCTCCAGCTCGTGGCCCCTGGCCAGCTCCAGCAGCTTCACAGGCTGGTCCGGCAGGTCGATGGGGTAGTTGGCGGTGATGGTCACGTTCTCACAGCCCCCCTGCTTGAGGTGGTTGTAAAACACCTCCGCGTGCTCCTTCTCCTGTCCCGCGGTGTAGAGGAAGATCTCCTCCAGCACCGGCAGCTTGTTCTGGCGGCAGAGGCCGGCGGCGAAGGTGTAGCGGTTTCTGGCCTGGCTCTCTCCCGCGAAGGCGCGCAGGAGATTTTCCTTGGTGACGCTGTCTCTCAGTTCCATAGACGGACTCCTTTCCAATTGACGGATACCTCTATTATTTTTCGAAACTTTCCGAATATTCCCCCCGCCCCGTGTATAATGCCGGAAAAACTGGGAAACAATAGCCCCGTACCGCTTTTGAGAAAGGAGGTCCTCCTGTTATGAAGAATTCTCAGAACAACCAGAACAACAACCGGAACCAGACCAACGATCAGAACCAGAACAACCAGAATCAGAACCAGAACAACAACCAGAACAAGCGCTGACGCGCAAACGGGCGGGCCGCCGGCAATGCCGGCGGCCTTGTGCTGTCCTGAAGCGGGATTTTTCCGCAATTTTTCCTTTACAAATCGCCTTCGGCGTGGTACCATGTGGGCTAATCAAGGACATTCCCCAAAATTTGACAAAGGAGCGTATCCTCTATGGCCTTCTACTACCCGGAGCCCTCCCACACCTTCAGCGAGTACCTGCTGGTACCCGGCTATACCTCCCCCGACTGCGTCCCCGCCAACGTCTCCCTCCGCACCCCCCTGGTGAAATTCCGCAGGGGCGAGGAGGAGTGCCCCCTGTGCCTGTCCATCCCCATGGTCTCCGCCGTCATGCAGTCCGTGTCCAACGACACCCTGGCCGTGGCCCTGGCCAAGGAGGGCGGGCTCAGCTTCATCTACGGCTCCCAGTCTGTGGAGAGCGAGGCGGCCATGGTGGCCCGGGTGAAGGGCTACAAGGCCGGCTTTGTCCCCAGCGACTCCAACCTGCCCCCCGACGCCACTCTCCAGGACGTGCTGGACCTGAAGCAGCGCAACGGACACTCCACCGTAGCCATCACCCAGGACGGCACCAACCAGGGCCGCCTGCTGGGCATCGTCACCAGCCGGGACTACCGCGTCAGCCGCATGGACCCCGCCACCTGCGTCTCCGCCTTTATGACCCCCCGGGAGAAGCTGGTCACCGCCCCCGAGGGCACCAGCCTGAAGGAGGCCAACGACATCATCTGGGACCACAAGCTCAACTCCCTGCCCATCGTCAGCGCCGACGGTCGCCTGCTGTACTTCGTCTTCCGCAAGGACTACGAGCAGCACAAGGAGAACCCCGGCGAGCTGCTCGACGGCCAGAAGCGCTACATGGTGGGCGCGGGCATCAACACCAAGGACTATGCCCAGCGGGTCCCCGCCCTGGTGGAGGCCGGAGCCGACGTGCTGTGCATCGACTCCTCCGAGGGGTACTCCTGCTGGCAGGAGCGCACCCTGTCCTTCATCCGGGAGCGCTACGGCGACAGCGTGAAGGTGGGCGCGGGCAACGTGGTGGACCGGGACGGGTTCCTCTTCCTGGCCCGGGCCGGCGCGGACTTTGTGAAGGTGGGCATCGGCGGCGGCTCCATCTGCATCACCCGGGAGACCAAGGGCATCGGGCGTGGCCAGGCCACGGCCCTGATCGAGGTGGCGGCCGCCCGGGACGAGTACTTCCGGGAGACGGGCGTCTACGTCCCCATCTGCTCCGACGGCGGCATTGTCCACGACTACCACATGACCCTGGCCCTGGCCATGGGGGCGGATTTCCTCATGCTGGGCCGCTACTTCGCCCGCTTCGACGAGAGCCCCACCAACAAGGTGCTGGTGGGCGGCCAGTACATGAAGGAGTACTGGGGCGAGGGCTCCAACCGGGCCCGGAACTGGCAGCGCTACGACCTGGGGGGCGGGCGCGGCCTGGCCTTCGAGGAGGGCGTGGACTCCTACGTCACCTACGCCGGCTCCCTGAAGGACAACGTGGCCAAGAGCCTCTACAAGGTGCGCTCCACTATGTGCAACTGCGGCGTCGTCACCATCCCCGCCCTCCAGCAGAACGCCCGGCTGACCCTGGTGTCCTCCACCTCCATCGTGGAGGGCGGCTACCACGACGTAGTCCTCAAGACCCACGGCAGCTCGGCCCAGAACGGATAAACGCCATCACAAAGACCTTCCCGCAACGAGCGCCGCAGATCTCGAAAAAGATCTGCGGCGCTTTTTCATATCCATACATCGAACCGTATCACCGTGTGCGAATCCGCCTCAGCAGAACGCCGCATGCGGCGCACGCTGCGAGAAAGATGCCCAGCAGGGGGCCAAGGGTCCGCAGAGAAACAGCGGGAGCTGTCATCAATTCATACC
Source organism: uncultured Oscillospiraceae bacterium (assembly GCA_910577915.1). GTDB lineage: Bacteria > Bacillota > Clostridia > Oscillospirales > Oscillospiraceae > Pelethomonas. The sequence continues at coordinate 8,276 of CAJTOM010000053.1, read as the reverse complement.
CCCACGCCGCGGGAAACAGCTTTCCGGCCGCCGTGAACACCTCCGGAAGCATCTCCCTGGGAAACATAATGCCCGACAGCATCGTGGACGGCAGAAAGAGCAGGATGGAGATCATGGACGCATTCGCGGTATCCTTCACCGCCAATCCGATGACGCTGGCCACGCCAAGCGAAACCGCAGTCAGGACAGCCAGCCCGCCAAAATACACCTCCGGGCGCTCGGGGAGCCGCGCGTCAAAGAGGACCGGCGCGGCCCCATAGAGGACGGCGCCCATGATGAGCAGATGGACAAATGCGGACATATTGCACAGGATCAATCCCAGCGACAGCGGCACGCCGTTTGCCTGATACGCGTTTTTCACATCGCTCCGGTATATCTCCACAAGGGACGGCGGCAGCCCGATCAGCGCGCCCATGGTCACGGCAAAGACGCTCATGGACTGGATCAGGGTCTCCCTGCTCTCCGGCATAACGGCCGTAAAGATCCCCCCCATCACTCCAAAGAACAGGAGCGGAACGGCATAGCAGGTAATCAGCATGGTCCGGCTGCGCAGGTCCAGCTTCCACTGTAATATAACGCCATATAAAAACCCGTTCACCGTCTATTCCCCCTTCGCAATTCTCAGAAAATGCTGTTCCAGGGACCCGCGGTCAACCCGGATGTCCTGAATGACCGCATGATGCTCCCGGCAGCTTTTGAGTATTGCCGCCAGGCTGACTTCAATGTGGTCGGACGCATACGTCTGCGAACCCTGATCCGTCCGCACGTGGATGTCGTAGTGCTTTCCGATCCTCTCCGTCAGCTCCGTGACCGTTCCCGCAAACGCGATCTCCCCTCCCCTTAAAATCGCTATGCTGTCACACAGGCTCTCCACCTCGGCCATATCGTGGCTGGCCAGCACAATCGTCTTTCCCTCCGCCTTCAGATCCCGGATATACCGGTGCAGGGCGCTGCGCCCCTCCACGTCGAGCCCGGCGGTCGGCTCGTCAAGAAATACAATATCCGGCCCGCAGATCAGCGCCAGGGCCAGATGGAGCCGCCGCTTCTGCCCGGTGGACATCTCCCGGTACTGCCTGCCCGCCATATCGCCGGCGCCCAGCGCCGCCAGCATCCCGGCGTCCGCGGTTCTCCGGTTCCACCTTGCGAACAGCTCCACGGCCTCACCCCCCTTGATGTGTGCGGGCAGGGCCGCCGACTGCAGCTGGATCCCCATCCTGCCGTTTACGGATATGGACCCGGCATCATACCTTCTCAGCCCCTCAATACACGCAAGGGCCGTCGTCTTCCCCGCGCCGTTTACGCCCAGCAGGGCAAAAATATCCCCCCGGCGCACACACAGGTCAATTCCCTTGAGGACCGCTTTTTCGCCGTAGCGCTTCCGCAGTCCCCTCACTTCCAACGCGTTTGTCATGTCGTCGCCTCCTGAAACGGGTTGATCCCCTCACTTGTGAAATACGCGCCCAAGGCCGGCTCAATAAAGGCGTTTGCCCTGGCCTGCTTCTGCGTCCACTCCCGGTCAAAATCGCCGCTCTGTCCCATCTCAATGAGCTTAGGAAGCATCGCGGCGTCCCCGCCGGTGAAGTCCATGATCAGGGCCCAGTATGCCTCTGCAAATTGCTGCCCCCGCCGCCCTTCCGCCGGCACGCCGTCCTCGAGAAGGCGGATCGCCTCCTCCTGCAGGCGCAGGAACCGCTGCAAAAACAACATACCGCTCTCCCTGTCGAACCGGCTGCGGATGTGGTCCAGCGTTTCCCCGTCAAAATGCTTGATGAGCCAATAGAAGCTGTTCTTCATCTCCAGATTGACGATGATGTCCGCGTACTTCTTGAAATCCACCGACCGCATGTCCAGCACCTCGGCTTTCAGCGCCTCAATTTTCGAAAGCGCCTCCGTCAGCCCCGCAATTTTCTCCCGGACAATCGCCGCCTGCTCGGACAGAACCTGCGCCACATCCGCCGGGGTATCCAGCGGAATCAACCGATCCCTGATGTCGTCCAGGGAAAATCCCAGATGCTTCAGGGACAGTATCTGGTGGAGCCTGATCATGTCTTTATCCGTATACAGCCTGCGGCCGCCCTCACTTTTAGCCGATGGTGAGAGCAGCCCTTCCCTGTCATAATGCTGTAAGGTCCTGACTGTCACGCCCATTTTCTTTGCAGCTGCGCCTGCGGTCATATATCCCTGTGGGATCGCCCTGTACCTTTCCACGTTCAAAACACCTCCTGCGGGTAGTATACCTCATGACGCCGCGTCACGAGCAAGCCCTTTTTTGTGCTTCCCCGCATAACCGGCAAAGGGCAAAAAGCCCCCGTCCCCCCGCCGCAAGGGGTGCCACAGGAAAAAGCAAAAGCCGGAAGGAACAAACCTCCCAGCTTTCAGTCGTTGTCAGCAAGCCCTATGTCAGATTGTCCGGTCCCGTCCCCACCGGCGAGGCGGCATATCCGCCTCCCCTTCTCAGGAATCCTCTCTCCCGGCCAGCAGCCCTCTCTCCACCTCCGGCAGCCGGACCATATCCGTGTCATACAAAAACCGCTCGCCCCCGGCGCTCTCGAAGCAGATCAGCATCCCATAGCGGGCGCTGCGCCGGCTGTTCTTCACCGGCACCTCCCACAGCTGCAGCCGGGAGCCGTCCCCGTACTCCACCGTAACGCAGGCCTGATCGGGAATCTCCCGCTGGGGCTGTCCGGGGCCGGCCTGGGAGATGAGGGAATAGGGGATATAGACCGCCCGTCCACCGGCGGTGTAGGCCTCCCCCTGCCGGTTGGTCACCCGCACCCCCTCGTGATAGAAGGCGTACACCGTGGCGTCGGACATCTCCTCCACGAAGGTCTGGAAGCTGTTCAGATAGAGGACCGCCCGGATGAACATCGCCGCCAGCGGCAGCACCAGCAGCGCCACAACGCATGCCGCAATGGGGAGTCCCATACTTTTCCTCTGCCGGCTGATGGCCATACGCGCCGCCTCCTCCACATGATCTGAAGAAATTGTACCAGAAGCCGCGCCGGATGTCAACACTTTAGGAATCCCCGGGGGCGGGCCCGCCCTCCCGCGAAAAAAAATTCCCGCCGGATGCACGCCCCCGTGCAACTTCCCCCCATGTTCGCCCTACAGCATGTAGGGAGCACCACCACCGCGGTAACCAAGTCCGAAAGTAAGTGCGACCAGGCCAGGTACCGGGCCGCGTGCGGCGGGGTCAAGAAGACCGCACAGAGCGTACCTTGACAATTCAATCGAACCGCCCCCCGCCCGCCGGAGCGCCCGCAAAACAGCGGGACACCCGGCCCTCGCCGGATGTCCCGCTCGTATGCGCTCGTATAATCTCACCCAAGCCGCTTGGCGCCCACGTAGTAGCCGTCGTAGTAGCCGTCGCTGAGGCTGTCGATGCGGACAGACCTGCCGCTTCTGGAGCCGGAGGCGGCGTGGACGAACTCGTTGTCGCCGATGTAGATGCCCACGTGGGAGCAGGCCTTCCCGTTGCTCCGGGAGGGGTCGCAGAAGAGGACCAGATCACCGGGCTGGAGGTCGCTGCGCTCCACATAGGTGCCGGAGTTGTTCCACTGGGAGGTGGCGGAGTGGGGCAGGCTGTAGCCGTAGAGGCTGAACACGTACATAGTAAAGCCGGAGCAGTCAAAGCCTCTGGAGGACGCGCCGCCGTAGACGTAGGGGGTGCCCAAAAAGCCCAGAGCGGTCTCCACGATGTCGCTGCCGATGGCGCTGGCCTCGGCCTCGTCGTAAACCCGGAGGTAATCCTCCCGTATGTAACCGTTGGTCCCGTTATGGCTGACGGCGTACCAGCCGTTCTCCAGGGTGATGATGTCCACCAGGGAGCCGCCGTAGACCTTGCCCAGGACGCTGCTGTCGGTGCCGGGGGCGCTGCGCAGGTTGACCACGTCGCCGGTGACGAGGCCCTGGGGGTCCACCAGGGGGATGCCGTCTACGCTGAGGTAGTCGGCCTTGACGTAGCCCTCCTGGCCCTCCCAGTCCACCTGGCACCAGCCGTCGGCCAGCGTGAGGATGACGACCTCGTCGCCGTCGGCCATCACATCATAGACCTCGTCGGCCACGGAGGGACCGGCCCGGAAGTACGCGCCCTCGCTGTCGAGGACGCCGATGCGGCCCGTCACGTCCCGGACGGCGGGTGCGTTGCTGGTGACGGTGCCGGCGGGGGTGTAGAGGAGGAACTCAGCGGAGACATAGCCGGTGTAGCCGTTCCAGCTGATCTGGTACCAGTCGCCCAGGTCCTCCAGGACCTGCACCTGGGTGCCGTCGCTGAGGTAGGTGACGGTGGCGGCGTCGGTGGAGGGCTCTGTGCGCACCCGGAGGGTGTCGGCGTCCACCACGCCGGTGCCGATGGAGGCGGCGGCCGCGGTGGCGGCGAGGAACAGGGCTGTCAGGGCAGCCAGCAGCATCGTCTTGCTCAGAAACTTTCTCATTCGTGTGACCTCGTCTTCTCTGTTGTATCGTTTGTAAAAGATGCAGGGTTACTTGCCGGCCAGCGCCCGCTCCAGCCAGATGGCGGAGACGTCCATGGCGGCGTAGAGGCTGTCCTTTTCGCTGCGCTTGACCACCCGGTCCCGGCTCTTGAGGTCGGGCGCGGTGCGCTGGAGCTCAACAGAGACCTTGGTCGCGATCTCCAGGTCCTTTTCCTTTTTTGTCTCCTTCACCTGCATCAAAATGATGTGGGAATCCGCCATGGAGCCATAATAGATCATCTTATCAATCCGGCGCAGGGGATGGTTGCGGTACATGAGGGTTTCAGCTTTCTGCTGTGCCATCCGGTCACTTCCTTCCGTTTGCAGTAGGTTTGTCATAATTGTAACCGAATTGTAACATATCGTTTTCAATCTGTCAACACTTATCCGCCATTCTCCCAAAGGAATTTTTCTCCTCTCAGCTCCGAGCGGCATAAGCGCCAAGTTGACGAATCCCTCCGCCCCTGCTACAATATAGCCGGCACACCTGAAAAACGGCAAAGTGCGGCGGCCAAACCGGCGGCTGTTCCTTTGGCGGGCGTCCCCCTATCCTCCGCCCTCCGCCAGTTTTCCCGCCTCCGTTTTACCGCTTTTCAAGCGCGCCGGTAACAGCGCCATACTGACAATAAGGAGTGAAGCACCATGCTATTTCTGCACTATCCCAAATGCACCACCTGCCAGAAGGCCGCCAAGTGGCTGGCCGACCAGGGCGCGGCCTTCGAGGCCAGGGACATCAAATCGGACAACCCCACCCTGGCGGAGCTCACGGAGTGGCACCGCCGCAGCGGCCTGCCCCTGAAGCGTTTTTTCAACACCAGCGGCCTCCAGTACCGGGCCCTGGGGCTCAAGGACAAGCTGGCGGACATGAGCGAGGAGGAGCAGCTGTCCCTGCTGGCGGCGGACGGCATGCTGGTGAAGCGGCCCCTGCTGGTGACGGAGACGGCGGTGCTGCCGGGCTTTAAGGAGGAGGCCTGGCGGGAGGCCCTCCAGGTCCGGGGATAGCCCCCGCCTCCGGCAGCGGGCTCTGCCCGCTCCGCGCCCCCTCTCCGCCGGAAAATCTCCGCCCTTTTCGGCAGAAAGGGCTTGCGCCGGGGGCGCGGTTTGTTTATAATGACCCTGGTTTGACATGGTATGCAGCGCGCGTACCTGTGTGGTCTCCGGTCCACGCAGGCGGTAAAGGAGGAGAGCTCTTTGAACAGGCAGGAAGCCCTTGAACAGTACAACAAAGCCCTCAAACTGGGACAGAAAAATTACCGGGACTGCGTCCTCCACGGACGCTACCCCTATCCCCAAGTCCTCGACGAGATTCTGCTGGACGACTCCCTGGTGGCCGGCCGGGTGGACATGGGGGTGCTGGAGATCCCCACGGAGCAGATCGTGGGCACCAAGACCACCGGGCGGCGCAGCGCCTTCGCCGCCAACTTCATGCCCCTGCTGGACGCCGACTCGGAGTTCGCCTTCAAGTGGCGGGAGCTGTGCGCCGCCCACCTGGGGGACGAGGGCATCCGGGACCCCATCCGGTGCTACGAGTACATGGGCCGCTTCTACGTCCAGGAGGGCAACAAGCGGGCCAGCGTCCTCAAGAGCTACAACGCCCCCACCATCCCCGGCTACGTCATCCGGGTCATCCCCGTGTGGAGCGAGGACCCGGCGGTCCAGGCCTACTACGACTTCATGCGCTCCTACCAGATGACGGGGCTCTACCGGGTCCACTTCAGCCGGGCGGGCAGCTTCGTCAAGCTCCAGACCGCCCTGGGCTACGAGCCCGACCACGTCTGGACGGCGGACGAGCGCTCCCGCTTCGTCTCCGGCTTCACCTATTTCCAGGCCGCCTTCAAAAAGCTGGGGGGCGAGCTGCTGCCCGTTACGGCGGCGGACGCCCTGCTGGTGTGGCTGCGGGTCTACCCCTTCGAGAAGCTGAAGACCACCCCCGCCCCCGAGCTGGCCAAGACCCTCAGCGCCGTGTGGGCGGACGTGCGGGTACTCAGCCAGTCCAACCCCATCTCCGTGACCACCGAGGAGCGGGAGCAGACAGAGGAGGCCGAGCCCCCGGCCCCCGGCCTGCTGGGCCGCCTGTTCAAGGCGGTGTTCCCCACCACCCTGAACATCGCCTTCATCAACGAGCGCCGCCCCGAGGAGAGCGACTGGGCCCGGGCCCACGACCTGGGCCGGCAGTACCTGGAGGCGGTGATGGGGGAGAAGGTGACGGTCCGGTCCATGGACGGCGTGCACCCCGGCGAGGAGGCCGTGGCCGCCATGGAGGCCGCTATCGACGACGGGGCCCAGGTCCTCTTCGCCACCACCCCGCCCCTCATCGACGCCTGCCGGAAAATCGCCGCCAAGTACCCCGCCGTCCGGGTGCTCAACTGCTCCGCCTCCATGCCCTACACCGGGGTGCGCACCTACTACAGCCGCATCTACGAGGGCAAGTTCATCACCGGGGCCGTCGCCGGGGCCATGAGCCGGGACGGCCGCATCGGCTATGTGGCTTCCAACCCCATCTTCGGCGTGCCCGCCGGCATCAACGCCTTTGCCCTGGGAGCCCGGCTCACCAACCCCAGGGCCCGGATCCAGCTGCGCTGGTCCTGCGTGGAGCAGGACTCCATGGCCGCGCTGGCGGCGGCGGGGGTTGACATCATCTCCAACCGGGATATTCCCACCCCCGACCGCGTTCTGGAGCCCTGGGGCCTGTGCCAGCTCCAGAGCGACGGCTCCCTGCGCTCCCTGGCCTCCCCCTACTGGCACTGGGGGAACTTCTATGTGAAGCTGGTGCGCAGCATCTTCTCCGGCGGCTGGGACGCCCTGGGCGACCGGGACGGGGGCCGGGCGGTAAACTACTGGTGGGGCATGAGCAGCCGGGCGGTGGATGTGCTTCTGAGCCAGAACCTGCCCGACGGCGTGCCCCAGCTGGTGGAGATCCTGCGCCGGGGCATCGTGGACGGGTCCATCGAGCCCTTCCGCCGGGTGATCTTCGACCAGCAGGGCCTCCAGCGCAGCGACGGGGAGCGGTGGTTCTCCCCCGACGAGATCCTGCGCATGGACTGGCTGTGCGACAGCGTGGACGGCGCCATCCCCGCCTATGAGGAGCTGCTGGACATGGCCAAACCCCTGGTCCGGCTCCAGGGCGTCTACCGCGACCAGCTTCTGCCGGAGAAGGAGGGGCCGCTGCTGTGAAGCTTCTGCTGATCTCCGACAAGGAGAGCCCCTACTACTGGGATTATTTCCAGCCCGGACGGCTGGACGGCGTGGACCTGATTCTCTCCTGCGGAGATCTGAAGTCCAGCTATCTCTCCTTCCTGGTCACCATGGGCCGGGCCCCCCTGCTGTACGTCCACGGCAACCACGACCAGACCTACGACATACGCCCCCCCGAGGGGTGCGACTGCATCGAGGACAAGCTGGTGACCTGCAAGGGCCTGCGCATCCTGGGCCTGGGGGGCAGCCCCCAGTACAGCGGCGGGCCCCACCAGTACACAGAGCGCCAGATGGCCTGGCGTATCCGGCGTCTGTGGTTCCAGCTGCGCCGGGCCGGCGGGGTGGACCTGGTGGTGACCCACTCCCCCGCCATGGGCTACGGCGACGGGGAGGACTACGCCCACCGGGGCTTCGAGTGCTTCCTGCCCCTGCTGGACAAGTACCGGCCCCGGTATCTGGTCCACGGTCATGTCCATATGAACTACGGCGCGCAGCGCCCCAGGGTCCTCCAGCGGAACGACACCACCATCATCAACGCCTACGAGCGCTACCTGCTGGATCTCCCCGATCCCTCATAAAAAGCGGCGGCGGGAAGCAAAATGCTTCCCG
>CAJTOM010000052.1 GCA_910577915.1 uncultured Oscillospiraceae bacterium | reverse complement strand
GCTCCTTGGCCCAGGAGCGGGTCAGGGAGTTGACCGCGTTCTTGCTGGCGGCGTACACGCTCTGCCCCTCGCTGCCCTCCAGGCCGGACTCGGAGGACATGTTGAGAATCACCCCGGCGCCCTGTTTGACCATCACCCGGCCCGCAGCCTGGGCGCAGAGGTACACCCCCTTCAGGTTCACGCCCATGACCTTGTCCCAGGTGGCCTCGTCCAGCTCGTACTGGTTCCCCTCGTCCACCAGGAGGCGGGGGATGTTGATGCCCGCGTTGTTGACGATGCCGTCGATTCTGCCGAAGGCGGCGAGAACGTCGGAGACCATTTTCTCCACGCTCTCCCGGCTGGTGACGTTGGTCACCAGGTAGAGCATCTGCCCCTCGGCGGCGTTTGCAAATACCGGCGGCTCCGGGTTCATGTCGCACACGGCCACCTTCGCGCCGTCGGCCAGCAGCTCCTCCGTCACCGCGCGGCCGATGCCGGAGGCCCCGCCGGTGACGATGACGACGCGGCCCTCCAGGCCGAGCCAGGATGTATTGTCCATATTACACACTCTCTTTCCCGTCATATTGACGCACTCAGCCCTTGACGGCGCCCACCGTCAGGCCCTTGACGAAGAATTTCTGCCCGCACAGGAACACCACGAACACCGGGATGACCGTCAGACAGCAGGCGGCGGTGATCAGGTTGTACTGAGCGCCCTCCTCGCTGACGAACTGGTTGAGCGCAATGGGCAGGGTCCGCAGCCGCCAGTCGGACAGGAACACCAGGGGATCCAGGTAGCTGTTCCAGCTGTCCAGGAACTGCACCGTGGCCAGGGCGGCCAGGGTGGGCTTCACCGAGGGGATCATAATCTGTCCCCAGATGCGCCACTCCCCCGCGCCGTCGATCATGGCCGACTCCCGCAGGTCGTTGGGCACCCCCAGGAAGGCCTGCCGCATCATAAAGGTGGCGGACACGGCGATGAGCTTGGGGGCGATGATGGAGAAATGGGTGTTGGTCAGCTCCAAAGCGGAGAACATGACGAACCGGGGGATCAGGGTCAGCTGGGAGGGCACCATCATCTGCGCCAGATAGATGAGGAAGAGCACATTGGCCCCCTTGAAGCGCAGCTTGGCGAAGGCGTAGCCCGCCGTAGCGGCAGTGGCCACGCTGACCAGGGTGTTCAGCACGGACACCTTGATGGAGTTCCAGTAGGACAGCAGGAAGTGGTAGTCCTTCTTGTTGGTGTCGATGTGGAGCACCACCTTGTAGTTATCCCAGCTGGGGTTCTGGGGAATCCACTGAATGGGGATGGTCATGACCTCCCGCTCCGCCTTGAAGGAGGAAGAGACCATCCAGATAAAGGGCACGATCATCAGAACGGCGAAGCCCACCAGCAGAATAGTCATAATGACCTTCCCCGGCAGCTGGCGCTGGCGCATGGTCAGCATAGGGCCGTCCTTGGTATGCTTTACGTTAGCCGCAGCGTTCATCTCCGGTCACCTCCTCAATCTTCCTTGTTGTGCCTCCACTGGACCACTGTGACGCACAGCAGCAGCAGAAACAGGATCATGGCCACCGCCGAGGCGTAGCCCATGTTGTAGTAGCTGAAGGCCTGCTTGTAGATGTAGTAGACCAGGGTGTAGGTAGAAGTGCCCGGCCCGCCCTGGGTCATCACGTTGATCTGTCCAAAGACCTTGAAGGAGCTGATGATGCCGGTGATGGTCAGGAAAAAGGTGGTGGGCTTCAACTGGGGCAGGGTCACGTAGAAAAACCGCTGGATCCCGTTGACGCCGTCCAGGTCCGCCGCCTCGTACAGGTCCTTGGGCAGGGCGGTGAGGGAGGCGCTGTAGATGAACACCTGATAGCCCAGGTTGCTCCAGATGCACATGAGCATCACCGCCGGCAGGGCCCAGGTGTAGCTGACCAGAAACCGGGGCGGGTCATCCCAGCCCAGAGCCCGCATCAGCTGGGTGAAGGGGCCGTAGGAGGAATAGAGCATAATCCACACCGCCGAGGAGGCCACGATGTTGCAGATCTTCGGCATGTACATGGTGATGCGCACCAGCCCCTGGAGCTTTTTGGCGCAGAAGCTGTCGATGAGCACCGCCAGCACCACCGCCAGGAACAGCCCGATGGGCACGGTGACCACGGTGAAGACCACGGTGTTGACCAGGGAGGCGGTGAACCACTCGTCCGACCACAGGTCGATGAAGTTCTTCAGGCCCACCAGGTTCCAGTTCCCGATGCCCTTGAGGAAGTTCCAGTCGGTGAAGCTGATGAACAGGGAGAACAGCATGGGCACCACGCTGAAGCAGACCAGGCCCACCAGGCTGGGGAACAGGAAAGTGCCCGCCACCAGGTTGGGGTGCGCGCGGCGCTGCCGGCCGGCGGCGCGCAGCTGTTGTGTGGAGTGTAGTTGTGCCATAGAATCTCCTTCCTAAACGCCTGCGTCCGCCGCCGCCCCCTCGCCGGGGGACGCTCACGGCCGCGCACACAGGTCAAACTTGCCTTGATAAAAGGAATGCCTGGAGCGGTGCGTCATTCCGCCGCTCCAGGCAGCAGCTCCCGGCCCTGCGGGACCGGAGCCGGAGGTTTACTTCAGCAGCGCGTCGGCGCGGCTCTTCATGTCCGCTAGGCCCTGCTCCACGGACTTCTGGCCGTACATGATGGCCTGGAGCTCCTCGTCGAAGACGGTCTCCACCTCGGCGTCCTTCTCGGTGACCAGGACCGCCTCGTCAAAGCCCACGCCGATGGACAGGTAGGCCTTCAGGGAGTCCTCGTTGAAAGCGCCGCCGGGGATGGCGTCCGTAGTGCCCTCGTTGACGGCATCCACGATGCTGGACTTGTCAAAGCCGCTCCACAGGGGGATGCGCCCGCCGGAGGCCAGAGGAGCCATGCCGCCCTGGATGTACCAGACGATGAAGTCGATGCACTCCTGGGGGTACTTGGTCTTGGAGTTGACCACGATCAGATCGCCCGCGTCGGACATGATGCCGTGGTCGGCGCGGTCCATGTAGCTCTCATCGGGCACGGGGAAGGGCACCAGGGCGGTCTGGAAGTCATGGGGATAGGTCTCCAGATCCCGGGCCACGCGGATGTTGGCCACGCCCAGGCTCATGGCGCACTTGCCCTCCAGGAAGGAGTTGGCAAAGGAGACGTCGTCGGCGACCTCGTCGTCCCAGCCGTAGGCGTACCCGGCCTCAACGGCGTCGCACAGCATCTGGATGCCATTCTGCCAGACCTCGCTGTCGAAGTTGGTCTCCTTGGCGCCGTCCTTATAGATGCTGTTGATGCCCAGGGGGCTGCCCATGCCGGCGCGGAGGTAATCCTTGGTGTCGGCGAAGCAGAAGCGCACCGCGTAGGTCTTGTCCAGGCCCTCGCCCTTGGTCAGCTTCTGGCAGGCGTCCATAAACTCGGCGTAGGTCCAGCCCTCCAGGGGCAGATCAATGCCGGCCTCCTTGAACATGTCGGCGTTGACCATCATCCAGGCCTTGTTGTCGGTCTTGGTGGGCATGGCGTAGAAGCGGCCGTCGATGGCGTAGGGGGCCACGTTGGTGGCGCCCAGCTCCTTGGCGGGATCAAAGCCCCGGCTGGCCAGCTCGTCGGTCAGATCCAGGCACAGGCCGGCGTCCACGCGGTTGTAGTACTTGGTGGTGCCGCCGTAGCACATGAAGATGTCGATGTCGCTGCCGGCGGACAGGTAGGTATCCAGCTGGAGGTTGCCGTCGTCGTTGTTGACGTAGCGGGTGTACTCCACCTGAATGCCCTTGTCAGCGAACTCGCTGTTGAAGGCCTCCACCAGAGCGTCATAGCCGTACTCGCCCTGGACGCCGCCCCACATCTGCAGGGTGACGGTCTCCTTGGGGCCCTCGGTATCGGGGTTCTCGCTGTTGTCGGGGGGGCTGGGGGTGTCGGTCTTGGGGGGCTCGCTGGTGTTCTGCTTGCCGCCGTTGTTGCCGCCGCAGGCCGCCAGGCTCAGGATCATGACAAGCGCCAGGAGAAGTGCAGTCCATTTCTTTTTCATCTTCATTTGTCCCTTTCTGATATATTTGGCATGGTTGGTATCTCAAAGAGCAAGGCTCCCGCCTCACTCATATGCCCGTACCTCAAAGACGCGCGCGTTGGCATAGCCGTTGGTTGCGGTCACCCGGACCTCAATGCTGTCGCACAGGGGGGTCTCCGGGAAGTCCAGCACGTTCAGCCGCTGGTAGTTGCCCTCCACCCGCCGCACGGCGGCCTCCTCTTCGCCCAGAAGCAGCCGGACCTCATAGTCCCGCACCAGCTCCGCCGGGGGCCCCACCTGCTGCTGGGCGATCCGCTTGGCGGAGAGGGTGATCTTGATGGCCCGGTTCAGATTGGAGTCAAAGGTCAGGCGCACCTGTCCCACGCGGGCGGGCTCCGCCAGGCGCAGCCGCAGCCGCTCCCCCTCCGGCCCGATGCCGTCGGATTCCCAGCTGTTGACGCCCGTCTCTGTATCCCGGGACACGCCGTTGATCACGTTGGACGCCGGGTGGTCCGCCAGCTGGCTGGAGGCCTCCGCCGCGCCCCGCCGGGCCAAGTCCTTGGGGTCCTGGTTGACAAAGCCGGGGATGTAACAGTCCCCGCGCAGCAGCCGCTGCTGCAGCTCCCCCACCCGGCTCCCCAGCTCCCTGGGCCTGCAGCCGTACTGCACGCACATGGCCGCCGCCGTGCCCGCCGCCTGGCCGCCCACCGAGCAGGTCCCCATCACCCGGGAGCTGGCCATGGCCAGCTTGGAGGCGCTGAGAATCCGCCCCGCCTGCATCAGGTTCCCGATCCTGCCGCTGCAGTAGCAGCGGTACGGGATGGTATACAGCCCCGAAAAGTGCCGGACGGTGGAGGGCATCATGTCCTTGTCGTCCAGTCCTCCGGCGGTGTGGTTGTCGATGGGCCAGCCGCCATAGGCCACCGCGTCGGGGAAGATCCGGTTGGACAGGACGTCGTTCTCCGTCAGTATGTAGTCGCCCATCAGACGGCGGCTCTCCCGGATGCCGGGGAGCATGCCCACCCAGTCCAGGTCGTAGTCCTCCGCCCCGTGGTCTCCGCTGTTTTTCAGGTGGTCCCACACGCCGTAAACGCACCGCACCAGCTCGTCGCGGATGCTCTCATATTCGTCGATGATGTCCGGTCCCTTGCCGGGCAGCTCGATCCACCAATAGCCATAATCCAGGCCGTAGCAGTCGAAAGCCTTCTTCTCCCCCGCCTGCTGGTTGGCGTAATTGACGTCCGTGGGGCACAGCAGCAGGGGCTTGTGGTTGCCGTGGCCCCGGAGCTTCAGATCGTCCTCTGTGAAGTGACGCACCCAGTCCGGCGTGGGGAAGCGCACCGGCCGGCCCCGGTTCACCGCCTTGAACAGCAGGGTGTTGCCCATGCGGTTGTTGTTGGGCGTCTCCGGGGCGTCGGGCTCCTGGAACTCCGCCTTCCCCTCGCTGCCGGTGCGGTAGTCCGCCCCGGCGAAATAGCCCAGGGTGCCGTTGCCGGTGCAGTCGATGAACACCTGGGCGGCGATCCGCAGATGGGTCTCCGTGGTGCCCTGGTAGCAGATGATCCGCCGGATCTCGTCCCCCTCCAGCTCCACGTCGTTCATGCCCGTGTTGAGCAGCAGCGTCAGGTTCTCCTGGCGGCGGGCCATCTGCAGCAGGGTGCTGTCCCAGATGGAGTAATTGTAGTAGTCGTTGCGGGCCTTGTTCTCCAGCATGATCTCGTGGATGATGCCGGTCTCCGCCGCGTTCCGCTTGAACTGATTGGCGTCCGCGCCGCAAATGTGCATCCGGATCTCGGAGCTGGCGTTTCCCCCCAGCACAGCCCTGTCCTGAATCAGCACGGTCCGGACTCCCTCCCGGGCGCTGGCCAGCGCCGCGCACAGGCCCGTCATGCCGCCGCCGACAACCGCCACATCAAACGCCGCGTCCCTCCATTTGCTGCGTGTCCCCATCGCTTTCATCTCCCTCTCAATGCATCACATTTCGTTTTCTGTGCTGTGAATTTTAGCAAACTCCCCCTGATATGTCAATACATTTCTGCTATACATCCGCTATTGTAAGAACATTTCGGAGGAAATCACAAAAGAAGCCCCCTATTTTTGCCAGATTTGACAGGACGTATGCCTCTGCGCAGGGCGCATTCCTGATTTGCCGGATATTGACAGAAACTGTTTGACAGACCCTAATGGAATATGATATAGTAGAAAAAAACGACCGGCCCAAGGCGCAGCTGGGGCTTTCCCCCACTCTTTTTTGCGCTTGGGCATGCAGCGAGGTGGACCATGAAGCCATTGCACGCCCAAATATCGGATTATGTCATGACAAATATTGCGAGCGGGGAGTGGCCTGTGGGCCACCTGCTGCCCACGGAGATGGAGCTGTGCGAGCAGTTCGGCGTCAGCCGGGCTTCGGTGCGCACGGCCCTGCTGCATCTGGTCAACGACGGGTACCTGGTCCGCGTCAAGGGCCGGGGCACCTTTGTGACCATGCCGCAGCGGGTGGAGGATTCCACGGTATTCATCGACAGCTTCGCCGAGGAGATGCACCGCCGGGGCCAGGATACCCAGACCGAGGTGCTGGAGTTCCGGGTCATGCAGGCGGACGAAAAGATCCGCAGCTACCTGGACCTGCCGGAGGGGTCCAGCGTCATCAAGCTCACCCGGCTCCGGTACACCAAAAACAGCTTTGACGAGGGCCCCATTGTATTGACGACCTCCTACTACACGATGAAGCTGAGCTTTTTCCAGAATTACGACTTTACCGTTACCTCCGTCCGGCAGGCCATGCTGGAAAACGGCACCGCCAAGAAGTTTACGGAGAAACGCATCGACGCGGCGGTGCTGGACGGGCGGCGCAGCCGCCTGCTGGGGGTGAAGGCCGGGTCCCTGGCTGTCGTCATCACCTCCTATGTGCGCGACGTGGACGACGATCTGGTGGAGTACTGCGAGAGCTACTACCCCGCCAGCCGCAACGAGTTCATTTTGAAAATCCGTCTGTAAGAATCTGCATGCGCCATGCCCTAAGCATCCCGCGCCGCCTCCCGACGGAGGCGGCGCTTTATAAGGAGGAATACCGCGTGAAAAAGGAAATTCTCTGCTACGGCGACTCCAACACCTGGGGCTGCATCCCCCGGTGGCAGGACCTGGGCGTCCCCTCGGACCGCTACGCCCCCGACGTGCGCTGGACGGGCCGCCTGGCCTCCCTTTTGGGGGAGGGGTACCACATCATCGAGGAGGGCCTGGGTGGCCGGACCTCCGTCTACGACTTCCCCGGCGAGAGCTGGCGCAACGGCCTGCCCTACCTCCAGCCCTGTCTGCTCACCCACCGGCCTCTGGATCTGGTGGTCCTCATGCTGGGGACCAACGACCTCCATGCCTGCCTCCACCCCACCTCCGCGCACCTGGGAGACGGCATCCGCACCCTGGTGGACGTGGTCCGCGCCACCCCCAAGTGCGGCCGGGCGCTGACGCCGCCCCCCATCCTGATCATCGCCCCCGCCCTCATCAAGGAGGGCCAGGGCCGTCGGGAGGTCTACCCCAAGCTGGGGGGCGAGGCGGGGGAGGCCCTCTCCCGGCAGTTCGCCCCCGTCTACCGCCAGGCGGCGGAGGAGCTGGGCTGCCACTTCCTGGATGCCGCCCTGTACGCCCAGCCCAGCGACGCCGACGGCCTCCACTGGATGCCGGAGTCCCACCGCCGGCTGGCGGACGCTCTGGCCGGGGTCATCCCGTCCATTTTGGGGGAGGAGACGCCATGAGACGCATCGACATCGCCCCCCTCACCCCCGAGGGCGGCAGCCTCACCGGGTACCTCCACGACCCGGACAACGCCTACATCCACCGCGGCCCCCGGCCCGCCCTGCTGGTCATCCCCGGCGGCGGCTACCGGAAGCTGGTGGAGCACGAGGGGGATCCGGTGGCCTGGGAGTTTTTCACCGCCGGGTTCCACACCTTCGTCCTCACCTACTCCATCTGGCGGGAGGACAGCCCCGCCCCCCTGGGCTGGACCCCTCTGGCCCAGGCGGCCCAGGCTCTGCGCCTGATCCGCGCCCACGCATCGGAGTGGGACGTCCACCCCCGCCGCGTGGCGGTCATGGGCTTCTCCGCCGGCGGGCACCTGGCGGGCTCCTGCGCCGTGCTGTGGGACCGGCCGGAGCTGCGCGACCGCCTGGGTGCGGCGGACGAAGAGAACCGCCCGGACGCGGCGGTGCTGGCCTACCCTGCGGCGCTGACTCTGGGGCCCTATGCCCACCCCCGCGCCCGGACATGCCTGGCGGGGGACGGGGACCCGGCCCCCTTCGACCTGCCCAGCCAGGTCCGGCCGGACACGCCCCCCTGCTTCGTGTGGTCCACCATGGCCGACGAGCATGTGCCCGTAGAGAACTCCCTGGCCCTCATCCAGTCCCTGCGGCAAAACGGCGTCCCCTGTGAGCTGCACCTTTACACCGAGGGCCGCCACGGCCTGGGCCTGGGGACCGTGGAGGCGGTGGAGCCCCACCCCCACCTGGCCACCTGGGTGCCCCTGTGCAAGCGGTGGCTGGGAGACCGGCTGGACTTTCCGGTCAGTTTATAAGGGAGGAGAGACGGTACCATGACACAGTTTACCCAGCACTACGACGTATTGGTGGCGGGGGGCGGCCCGGCGGGCATCTGCGCTGCGGTGGCCGCCGCCCGCCAGGGGGCGCGGACGGCCCTGGCGGAGCGCTACGGCATTCTGGGCGGCATGTTCACCTCCGGCTACGTCAACCCCATCCTGGGCGCGGTAGCGCCGGGGACCATGTACGACGAGGTGATCGCCCTTCTGGGGGCCTCCTGCGCCACTACCCGCAACGGCCGGGAGATGGGCGTGGACGCCGAGCGGGCCAAGGGCCTCCTGCTGCGCTTTGTCCGGGACGCGGGGGTGGACATTTTCCTCCAGACCCCCGTGGTGGAGGTGGTTAAGGAGGGCAGCGCCGTCAAGGGCCTGGTCGTCGGCACCCAGGAGGGCCTGCGGACCCTGACCGCCGGCGCGTTGGTGGACGCCACCGGGGACGGCTTCGCGGCCGCCAGGGCGGGGGCTGCCTACGAGATGGGCCGGGCGGGCGACGGCCGCTGCCAGCCCGCCACGCTGGAATTCACCCTGTACGGCGTGGACGAGGAAACGGGCATTACCTGCTGGGGCGGCAGCGACCCGGTGACCCTGCCCGGCGGAGAGAGGTACGCCGATTTCTGCCGGGAGGCCAGCGCCCGCGGGGAGCTGCCGGAGAACGTGACCATCGTCCGCATCCACCGCACCGGCCGTCCCGGCGAGCGCAGCGTCAACGCCACCCAGGCCAACGGCTGCAACACCCTCACCCCCGAGGGGGTGCTGGAGGCGGAATACATTCTCCGGGGACAGATCGACCGGATCATCGACTTCCTGCGCCGCCGCGTCCCCGGCTACGCCGGCTGCCAGCTCAAGGGCAGCGGCAGCACCTTGGGGGTCCGGGAGACCCGGCGGATCACGGGGGACTATATCATCACCGACCGGGACGTGGAGACCGGGGCCCGGCAGGAGGACGCGGTGGTCCGGGAGGCCTGGTTCCTCATTGACATCCACAACCCCGCCGGCGGCGGGCAGGCCGAGGGCCGCTCCCAGCCCGCCGTTCCCTACGACATTCCCTACCGCAGCCTGCTGCCCGCAGGCCTGGAGGGCATCCTCACGGCGGGGCGCTGCATCTCCGGCACCCACCGGGCCCACGCCAGCTACCGCGTCGGCGGCATCTGCCTGGCTACCGGACAGGCGGCGGGCGCCGCCGCCGCCCTGGCCGCCCTGTCGGGTACGGCCCCCCGCTCCCTGGACCCGCGCCGGGTCCAGCGCGCCCTGGGGTTCATCAAGTGACATTCCGGGCCCTGGGCGCTGATTTTCCCGCTTCGCAAAATTTCCTCTTGCCATCGGCGGAAAAGCGTGGTATACTGCCTGTAGATTTTTGTGAGAGGTGCCTTCCATGTATCCTTCCTCCATCAACGCCGCATACTTCTACTTTTACTTTATCTACACAAGTAGATAAGGTTTGTTTTGCTGCGGTGAAAAGGTGGAGCTGAGCACATCCATTTCAGGTCTTACAGTGAAACGACACTGTAGGACCTTTTTCTTTTGCAAAAATATCTGTGAATAGGAGTGTTGTACCATGATTGTCATTCTGAAAAAGAGCGCGGAGCGCCAGCAGGTGGAGCTGTTCAACACCTGGCTGCACAACATGGGTCTGGAGACCCACATGTCCGTTGGCGAGAACCACACCATCGTCGGCCTGGTGGGGGACACCTCCCGGGTGGACATGGAGAGCATCCTGGCCCTGGACATTGTGGAGACCGTCAAGCGCATCCAGGAGCCCTACAAGAACGCCAACCGGAAGTTCCACGAGGAGGACACTGTCGTCACCCTCTCCAACGGGGCCAAAATCGGCGGCGGCCACTTCCTGGTGATGGCCGGCCCCTGCTCTGTGGAGACGGAGGAGCAGATCATCTCCGTGGCCCAGGCCGTCAAGGCCGGCGGCGCGCATGTCCTCCGGGGCGGGGCCTTCAAGCCCCGCACCTCCCCCTACGCCTTCCAGGGCCTCCACGAGGAGGGCATCCGGCTGCTGCTGGAGGCCAAGGCGGCCACGGGCCTGCCCATCGTCACCGAGATCATGGACGCCAAGCACCTGCCCCTCTTCGAGGACATCGACGTCATCCAGGTGGGGGCCCGGAACATGCAGAATTTTGAGCTGCTCAAGGAGCTGGGGCGGCTGCGCAAGCCGGTGCTCATCAAGCGCGGCATGGCCAACACCCTCCAGGAACTGCTTATGAGCGCGGAGTACGTCATGGCCGGCGGCAACGACCAGGTGATCCTCTGCGAGCGGGGCATCCGCACCTTC
Organism: uncultured Oscillospiraceae bacterium; assembly: GCA_910577915.1. Lineage (GTDB taxonomy): Bacteria > Bacillota > Clostridia > Oscillospirales > Oscillospiraceae > Pelethomonas. Next base: position 7,952 of record CAJTOM010000052.1, on the reverse strand, counting down.
GAGACCGCCACCCGCAACACCATGGATCTCTCCGTCATCCCCATCCTCCACCAGCTCACCCACCTGCCCGTGGTGGTGGACCCCAGCCACGCCACCGGCCGCTGGGAGCTGGTAGCCCCCATGGCCCTGGGGGCCACGGCCTGCGGGGCCGACGGGCTCATCATCGAGGTCCACAACGACCCCGAGCACGCCCTGTGCGACGGCCCCCAGAGCCTCCGGCCGGAGAAATTCGCCGGCATGATGGAAAAAATCCGGGCCATCCGCCCCTACGCCGACCGCTCCTTCACCACGGGCGTCTCTCTTTCCTGAGAACAAAAGCGGCCAAAATCGCTCCCCGCCCCGCGGCGGCGGGCGTATGCGCCAGTCGGGAGGTTTTTATGATCAAAACAGTTGGCATTGTGGGCCTGGGGCTCATCGGCGGCAGCATGGCCAAGGCCGTCCGCCAGTACACGGACTGCACCCTTCTGGGCTGTGACGCCGACGGCGCGGTGCTCAGCCGGGCCCTGGACGAGGGCGTCCTCTCCGCCGCCCTGACGCCGGACCGCCTGGCGGAGTGTGATCTGGTGATCATCGCCCTGTACCCCCAGGCCACGACGGACTACGTCACCGCCCACCGGGACCGGTTCCGCCGGGGCGGCGCCGTGATGGACTGCGGCGGTGTCAAGGGTGTGGTCTGTACGCCCCTGGCGGACGTGGTGAAGGACGCCGGGTTCTGGTTCGTGGGGGGGCACCCCATGGCGGGCGTCGAGCGCTCCGGGTACGGGCACTCCTTCCCGGAGCTGTTCCAGGGGGCGTCCCTGATCCTGACGCCCTACCCGGGCACGCCCCGCAAGTGTCTGGACGGCATTTGGGAACTGGCGCGGCGGCTGGGGTTCGGGCATCTCCAGCTCTCCACGCCGGAAGAGCACGACCGCATCATCGCCTATACCTCCCAGCTGGCCCACGTGGTGAGCTGCGCCTACGTGGGCAGCCCCTCGGCGCCCAATTTTGCGGGCTTTTCCGCCGGGAGCTTCAAGGATATGACCCGCGTGGCCAAGCTCAACGAGCAGATGTGGACGGAGCTCTTCCTGGAGAACCGGGAGGCCCTGGTCCGGGAGATCGACACCCTGGTGGAGGAGCTGGCGGCCTTCGCCTACACCATCCGCCGGGGGGACCGGGAGAACCTGCTGGGCATGCTCCGCCGGGCCCGTCAGATCAAGGAATCCATCGACAAGGACTGCTGAGGAGGCGGCGAGATGCAGCGTTTTGGACTGTCCATGCTCCTGTTCTGGGGGTGCTGCCTGCTTGTCGCGCTGGTGGGCGTCCTGCACACCGTATTCAATATCTGCGTTCTGAAGATGACGCCCATGGACGCGCACAGCATGGGCGAGGGTTACGAGCGGACAAAGCCCTGGATCACCCTGATCTACCTGGCCATTTTCCTGGGGCCCTCCGCCGGCTTTTTTCTGCGCGCCGCATTTTGAACAATAGGAAGTGATGCACATGCAAACCGTCACCGTACAGACCTCCCCGCCCTACCACGTCCACATCGGCCCCGGCCTTCTGAAACGGGCCGGGGAACTGATCGCCGGGGCGGCCGGCTCCCGGACCTGTGCCGTCATCACCGATACCACGGTGGAAAAACTCTATGCCGCCGTTGTGTGCCGCTCCCTCCAGGAGGCGGGCTTTCAGGTATGCCTCCGCGCCTTCCCCGCCGGGGAGCGGCACAAAAATCTGACCACCTACGCAGGCATCCTGGAATTTTTCGCCCAGAGCCGCCTCACCCGCTCCGACCTTGTCCTGGCCCTGGGGGGCGGCGTCACCGGGGACATGGCGGGCTTCGCCGCCGCCACCTACCAACGGGGCGTGGACTACATCCAGCTCCCCACCACCCTCCTGGCCGCCTCGGACTCCTCCGTGGGGGGAAAAACCGCCGTGGATCTCGCCGCCGGCAAAAACCTGGCCGGGGCCTTTCACCAGCCGAAAATGGTCCTCTGCGACACGGATACCTTCCAAACCCTGCCCCCGGAGGCTGTCGCCGACGGCATGGCGGAGACCCTCAAGCACGGCCTCATCGCCGACGCCGCCTTCTTCGCCGCCCTCACCGCCGGAGCGCCGGATGCCGGGGAGATGGTCCGCCGGAACGTGGAGATCAAGGCCGCCGTGGTGGGCGAGGACGAGCGGGAGCACGGGCGGCGGAAGCTCCTCAACTTCGGCCACACCCTGGGCCACGCCATCGAGAAAAACAGCGATTTCACCGTCACCCACGGCCACGCCGTAGCCATGGGCATGGTCCTGGCCTGCCGGGCGGCGGAGCGGCTGGGGTACAGCCCCGCCGGCGTTCTGGAGGCGGTCCTGGACGCCTGCCGGCAGTACCGTCTGCCCACCCGGTGCCCCTATACCGCCGGTCAGCTCTTTGACGCCGCCACCGCCGACAAGAAGCGGGACGGCGGCAGCATCGACGTGGTGGTCCTTCGGGAGATCGGCCGGGCGGAGACCGTCCGGCTGGACATGGCGGGCCTGCGCGCCTTCACGGAGGCGGCCCTATGAAGTTCACCATCACCCCCTCCCGGCTCTCCGGCCCCGTCGCCCCGCCCCCCAGCAAGTCCCAGGCCCACCGGTACCTCATCGCCGCCGCCCTGGCCGGCGGCGGGAGCACGATCCGCAATCTGGCGGACTCCCAGGACATCCGCGCCACCCGCCGGTGTCTGGCGGCGCTGCGCGCAGAGGGCGGCGGCCTGCCCGTCTTCGACTGCGGGGAATCGGGCTCCACCCTCCGTTTTCTGATTCCCATCGCCCTTGTCCGCCGGGGCGGCGGTGTCTTCACCGGCCAGGGCCGCCTCATGGAGCGGCCCCAGCGGCCCTACCTCGACCTCTTCCGGGAGAAGGGGGTCCGCTGCACCCAGGAAAAGGGCGTTCTCACCGCGGAGGGCCGCCTGACGCCGGGAATCTACCGCCTGCCGGGGGACGTGTCCAGCCAGTTCGTCACCGGCCTGCTCTACGCCCTGCCCCTGCTGGAGGGGGACAGCGAGATCCTCCTCACCTCCCCCCTGGAGAGCCGGGGGTACGTGGATATGACCCTGGCGGCCCTGGCGGCCTTCGGCGTCTCCGTCACGGAGATCCCCAACGGCTTCCGGACGCCCGGCGGCCAGCGGTACCGCCCCCGCGCGGTATCCATTGAGGCGGACTGGTCCCAGGCGGCCTTCTGGTACGCGTCCATGGCCCTGGGCCATCCGGTGGAGCCCCAGGGGCTGAACCCCGCCTCCGCCCAGGGGGACATGTGCATCGTCTCTTACTGTCAGAGACTGCGGCAGAGCGGGGACGCGGCGCTGGACGTCTCCGGCTGTCCCGACCTCGCGCCGCCGCTGGCAGTGATCGCCGCCCTCCGCGCGGAGGAGCGCACCAGCCTCACCGGGGCCGCCCGCCTGCGCATAAAGGAGAGCGACCGCCTCGCCGCCATAACCCGGGTGCTGTGCGCCATGGGCGCGGATGTGGAGGAGGGGCCGGACTTTCTGCGAATCCGCGGCCGGGACTCCCTGGCGGGGGGCTGCACGGTGGACTGCTGCAATGACCACCGCATCGCCATGATGGCGGCCGTCGCCGCCACCCGCTGCCGGGAGCCGGTAACGCTGCTGGGGGCGGAGTGCGTGGCCAAATCCTATCCCGCCTTCTGGGATGACTACAAATCGTTGGGAGGACAGGTCTATGAATACCCTGGGGAATAAACTGCGCGTCACCGTGTTCGGCCAGTCCCACGCCCCGGCCATCGGCTGTGTGGTGGAGGGTCTGCCCGCCGGCTTTGCGCCGGACCTGGAGCGGCTGGGGGCCTTCATGGCCCGCCGCGCGCCGGGCCGGAACGCCTGGTCCACCAACCGGCGGGAGGACGACGTGCCCGAGATTCTCTCCGGCCTGGTGGAGGGCCGGACCTGCGGGGCCCCCGTGGCCGCCGTCATCCGCAACCGGGATCCCCACAGCGGGGACTACGCCGGTCTCAAGCGCACCCCCCGCCCCTCCCACGCCGACTACACCGCCCTGGTGAAGTACGGCGAGAGCTACGACATCCGGGGGGGCGGCCAGTTCTCCGGCCGTCTGACGGCCCCCCTGTGCTTCGCGGGGGGACTGGCCCTGCAGGTGCTGGAGGCGCGGGGCGTCACGGTGGCGGCCCACATCAGCCAGATCGAGGCGGTCCTCGACGACCCGCCCGACCTCGCCCGGGTCGGCCGGGAGGACCTGGAGGCCCTTCTGCGCAGGCCCTTCCCGGTGTTCGCCGAAGAATCCGGCGTGCAGATGCGCCAGGCCATCGAGGCGGCCCGGCTGGCGGCGGACTCCGTGGGCGGGGTCATCCGGTGCTTCGCCCTGGGCCTGCCGGCGGGGCTGGGGGAGCCCATGTTCGGCGGCGTGGAGAACCGCCTGGCGGCGGCCCTGTTCGGCATCCCGGCGGTGCGGGGCGTGTCCTTCGGCACGGGCTTCGCCGCCGCCGCCATGCGGGGCAGCGCCCACAACGACCCCTTCGAGATAGACGGGGACCGCGTCACCACCCGCACCAACCACGCCGGCGGCGTCCTGGGGGGCATCACCACCGGCATGCCCCTGGTGGTCAACGTGGCCGTCAAGCCCACCGCCTCCATCGCCCGGGAGCAGGACACCGTGGACCTGGAGACGCGCCGCAGCGCCAAGCTGGTGATCCACGGCCGGCACGACCCCTGCATTGTGCCCCGCGCGGTGCCGGTGGTGGAGGCGGTCACCGCCGCCGCCCTTCTGGACCTGCTGCTGGAATCGGCCCCCGCGTCATCAACCCCCGCTTTCACATGAAACAGACAGTATCAAAAGGAGGACCCCCGCAATGGAATTGAAAGACTACCGGGAACAGCTCGACCAGATCGACGACCAGCTGACCGCCCTGTTCAAGCGCCGCATGGAGACCGTCAGGCAGGTGGCGGACTACAAAAAGGAGCACAACACCCCCGTTCTGGCCGCCAGCCGGGAGCGGGACATTCTCTACCGCGTCACCGGCGCCTGCGGTGAGGAGCTCCAGGAATACACGAAAATCCTCTACATGACGCTCCTGGAGCTGAGCCGGGACTACCAGGAGAACCGCCTGTCCACCGGGGAGTCCCGGCTGTGCCGGGACATTCTGGCGGCGGCGGAGGGCGGCGGCGCCTTCCCCAGCCGGGCGGTGGTGGCCTGCCAGGGGGCCGAGGGGGCCTATTCCCAGCTGGCCTGCGGCAAGATGTTCCCCCTGCCGCAGATCATGTACTGCAGCCGCTTCGACGGCGTGTTCCGGGCGGTGGAGACCGGCATGTGCCGCTACGGCATCCTGCCTATTGAGAACTCCTCCGCCGGATCCGTCACCGAGGTCTACGACCTCATGGAGAAGTATAACTGCAAGATCGTGCGTAGCCTCAAGCTGAAGGTGGAGCACTGCCTGCTGGCCCGGCCCGGCGTGACGCTCGCCGCCGTGAAGGAGGTGGTGGCCCACGAGCAGGCCCTCAACCAGTGCGGCGAGTTCTTGAAAAACCAGGGCGTGAAGGTCACCGTCTTCGACAACAACGCCAGGGCCGCCCAGTACGTGGCCGAGAGCGGCCGGACGGACGTGGCCGCCATCGCCTCCGCCGGCTGCGCCGGGCTCTACGGCCTGGAGATCCTCAGCGACCGGGTGGCCAACACGGACCACAACTACACCCGCTTCATCTGCATCTCCAAGGAGCTGGAGATCTACGAGGGGGCCAACCGCATCACCTTCGTGGCCTCCGCCAGCCACCGCCCCGGCTCCCTCTACAGCCTCATCGCCAAGTTCGCCACCCGGGGCCTCAACATCTGCAAGCTGGAGAGCCGGCCCATCCCCGGCAAGGACTTTGAGTTCCGTTTCTACTTCGACGTGGAGGCCTCCGTCCTCAGCCCGGACACCCAGACGGTGCTCAGCCAGCTGGAGAAGGAGCCCTTCTTCACCTTCCTGGGGGCCTACAGCGAGGTGTTCTGAGGGCCGGTTTAAATACAAACAGGAGAATTTGTATGATTGAATACGGACTGTTGGGGGAAAAACTGGGGCACAGCTTCTCTCCGCAGATTCACAGAGCCCTGGGGGGCTACGACTACCGGCTGCTGCCCACGCCGCCGGAGGAGGTAGAGGCGCTGCTCCGCCGCCGGGCGTTCCGGGGGCTCAACGTCACCATCCCCTACAAGCAGACGGTGATCCCTCTGTGCGACCGGGTCGATCCCAGGGCCGCCGCCATCGGGGCGGTGAACACGATTGTCAACCGGGACGGCCTGCTGGAGGGCTGCAACACCGACATCGACGGGCTCATCGATCTGGCCCGGCGGGCGGGGGTGGACATGGCGGGGAAAAAGGTGGTCATCCTGGGCTCCGGCGGCACCAGCCGCACCGCCCAGGCCGCCGCCGGGGAGCTGGGGGCGGCGTCGGTGACCGTGGTCTCCCGAGGGGGGGCGGACAACTACGGCAATCTCTCCCGCCACGGGGACGCCCAGGTGCTCATCAACACCACCCCCGTGGGCATGTATCCCCGCTGCGGCGTCTCACCGGTGGACCTGGACCTCTTCCCGGCCCTCACCGGGGTGCTGGACGTGGTGTATAACCCCCTGCGCACCGCCCTGGTGCTGGCGGCGGAGGACCGGGGCATCCCCTGCTCCGGCGGTCTGCCCATGCTGGTGTCCCAGGCCCGCCGGGCCGCCGAGCTGTTCACCGGGACCACCATCCCCGACAGCCGGATGGAGGAGGCGCTGGCCGCTCTGACGCGCCAGGTGCGCAGCGTGGTCCTGGTGGGCATGCCCGGCTGCGGCAAGAGCGCCGTGGGCCGGGCGCTGGCCCGCAGGCTGGGGAAGGAGTTTGTGGACATGGACGCCCTCATCAGCGCCCGCGCGGGAAAATCCATCCCCGACATCTTCGCCCAGGACGGCGAGGAGGCCTTCCGGACCCTGGAGTCCCAGATCGCCCGCGAGGCGGGGAGCCGCACCGGCTGCGTCATCAGCACCGGCGGCGGCGCGGTCACCCGCCCGGAAAACCGGGACCCACTGCGCCAGAACGGCGTAGTGGTCCACCTCACCAGGGATCTGGCCCTGCTGCCCCGGAGCGGGCGGCCCGTGTCCCAGAGCACGGATCTGGAGGAGCTGTGGGCCCGGCGGGCCCCGCTGTACGCCGCCTTCGCCGACCTCACCGTACCCAACAGCGGCGCCGTCGAAGCGGCGGCCGACACCATTGTAAAGGAGCTGAACGCGCTGTGAAGCTGCTGTTTCTCAACGGCCCCAACCTCAACATGCTGGGGATTCGGGAGCCGGACATCTATGGCCGGGGGACCTACGCCGACCTGGAGGCCTACATCCGGGATTTCTGCGGCGAGCTGGGGATCGGGTGCGAGATCGTCCAGTCCAACCACGAGGGGGTCCTGGTGGAGGCCATCCAGGCCGCCTACGGGGCATTCGACGGCATCGTCATCAACCCCGCCGCCTACACCCACACCAGCGTGGCCCTGCTGGACGCCCTGAAGGCGGTGGGCCTGCCGGCGGTGGAGGTCCATCTCTCCGACGTGTCCCGGCGGGAGGACTTCCGGCAGGTGTCCTACGTCCGGCTGGCCTGCTGCCGGACCATTGCGGGACACGGCTTCGAGGGCTACCGCATGGCGGCGGAACATATCAAGGTGCTGACGGAGGGAATCATCGCCAAAGGCTAACCATTTGCCGCCCTTTCACATACAATGGCCTAGTAAAGGAGGCTGTTGCTATGGAAAACACCATGTACGGCGGGCAGAGCCCCTCCCCCGCCTACGATTTCCGCGTCTACGACCAGGTCTGGCAGCGGGTGACCCCCGGTGTGGACCCCTTCGCTCCCGCCGGGGACGAGGCCGCCCCTTCGCCACCCGCGCCCCAGACAGCGCCGGATACGCCGGAGCCCGCCCCCGTTCCCGCCGCCCCTGGAGCCGCCCCCGCCCAGGAGGGCACCCTGCCGGGGGCGGAGCGGA
>CAJTOM010000051.1 GCA_910577915.1 uncultured Oscillospiraceae bacterium | reverse complement strand
TGGCAACTTTTTGGTTACTTTTTGTTTGCACAAAAAGTAACCGCAGGGCGCGGGGCTGCGTAAGCCCCGCATCCCCCGTCCCGGCAGGGACTCCCCCTCGCGCCCGGAGGGCGCGAAGAAACGCACCCCCGTCCACCAGTCGTGAAAGGAGTTTTTTCTATGCATTGTGCAACCACGCGGCCCAGGCGGGCCTTATCCCTCCTGCTGGCCCTTGTCCTCTTGCTGGGGCTGGTTCCCGGCCTCCCCGGCGGGGAGACGGCCTCGGCCCACTGGGCGGATCCCTACCTCAGCCAGCTGCTGGAGTGGGGCTTTATCCGCGCCGACCAGACAGGGAGCCCTGACAAGGCCCTGACGCGGGCAGACTTTATGTCCATCGTCAACCGGGCCTACGGCTATCACGAGGTCGGCGTGACCCCCTTTGAGGATGTGGGCGAGCGGGATTGGTTCTATGACGATGTGGGCATCGCCTACAACGCCCGCTACATCCACGGCACCTCCCCCACCACCGCCTCCCCCAACGACACCCTCACCAGGGAGACGGCGGCCACCATCCTGGGGCGCAATATGATGCTCCAGGAGTCCACGGGGGAGATTCTGGACTTCTCCGACGCCCGCGACATCAGCAACTGGAGCCGGGGGACCATCAAGTCCTCCCTGGAGCACTACCTGGTCTCCGGCTATGACGACGGCACCTTCCGGCCCCAGAAGAACGTCACCTGGGGCGAGATGGCCGCGCTGATCTCCCGCACCGTCGGCACCCCCCTCCAGGAGGCGGGGGACTACTCCCTGGGCGGCGTGTTCGGCAACGTCACCGTTACCTCGCCCGGCGTCACGCTGCGGGATACCGTGATCAGCGGGGACCTGTATATCACCGGCGGCGTGGGGCAGGGAAATATTAAGCTGGAGAACGTTACCGTCCTGGGCCGCATCATCGCCAGCGGCAGCGGGGAGAGCGAGGGCGGCGAGGCCAGCATCCTGCTGCGCAACGTCACCGCCGACGAGCTGCTGGTGGACAACCTCCAGGACAACTATGTCACGGTCAGGGCCGACGGCGTCACCGACATCGGCCGCACCACCGTGCGCACCAGCGCCTACATCGAGGACAACACCCCCGACGGCATGGGCCTGAAGTACATCTCCCTGGAGGGGGAGACCTACCCCGAGGGCGAGGAGCCCGAGGATTGGGAGCCCATCCAGCTGGATCTGGCCGGCCGGATCGGGGAGGTCGTCAACCGCACCCCCAACTCCCAGGTCAAGGCCGCCAAGGGCACCGTGGCCAAGCTGACGGTGGACGAGGCCGCCGTGGGCTCCACGGTGGTCATTGACCGGGGCGCTGTGGTCAAGGAGCTCAACCTGGACACCGGCACCACCGTCACCGGCGAGGGCGACATTGAGAAGCTGGTGGTTAACGCCCCCGGCTCCGACGTGGCCATGCTGCCCGATGAGATCGTGATCCGGCCCGGCATCACCGCCATTATCGCCGGTGAGGAGATGGACTCCACCTCTGCCGAGGAGGCCTCTCTGGAGCCCCTGATTCTGGCCGGGTACCCCAAGGCGCAGGATGTGGCCCCCACCTCTCTGGAGGCGGTGTTCTCCACCAATAAGAAGGGTACCATCTACTGGGCTGTCAGCGCCATCACCGACGGCTCCGTGGGGGCGGACGACCTCATCAAGCCCCCCTCCTACGGTAATATCGCCCTGCGCTGGGGCACCACCGTCTCCCCCAGGGGCAACGAGGAGAGCGTCGCCAAAATCTCCGGGCTCCAGCCCGACGGTTCCTACTACCTCTCCGCCGTTCTGGAGGACGCCAGGGGACTGCTGAGCCCTGTGAAGGTAATTTCCTTCACGACGCCTGACAACAAGGTCCCGGCCTTCTGCACAGGCTATCCCCACATGTCCAAGGTCTCCCGGACGGACAGCGTGGCGGTGGTCATGCCCAACAAGGACTGCAAGCTCTACTACGCCCTGCTGCCCCAGGGGGCCCAGGCTCCCACAGAGACGGAGCTGAAGACCGGCGCGGTCTCCGGCGCGCTGGGCTACGGCGTGGAGGACGTCTACAAGAACGAGGAGAAGACCTTCCGGGTCAACGACCGGATTCTGGAGGAGGAGACCACCTACGTTCTCTATCTGTGGCTGGTGGACGCCAACGGGGCCAACAAGTCCGCCATTACCAGCCTGACCTTCACCACCGACGACGAGACGCCGCCGGAGTTCATCATCGACCCCAGCGCCGAGACTGCTATTGTGGCAGCGACCAGCGTGCGCCTGAACTTCCGGCTCAATGAGAAGGGCACCGTGTACTGGGTGGCCGTCCTCGCCGGGACCCCCTATCCCCAGGTCAAGGATGGCAATGAAGGGGCTACTGAACCGCTGACCAGCCCGTGGGCCAAGCTGCAGGTCCGCTCCGGCTTGGGCATCGGCGCTAAGGGCAAATCCGGCTCCGTGGCCGCCGGCGAGAATGTGGACGGAGTCATCAATGTCACCGGCCTGGATCCGGAGAGCTACTACGACTTCTACTACGTGGCCAAGGACGATGCGGGGCCGGACCGGAACTATTCCGTCACCGTCAAGAAAATCACCATCCACACGGAGGACAGCAGCGCGCCCACCGTCAAGCAGTCCTTCTTCCCGGTGTCCGACGCAGGCAACCCCAAAACCTCCTCCAACATCTACCTGGATTTCTCTGAGGACGTGATCTATACCGGCTCCGGGGCCGGCGTCAATCAGAGCCTGTGGACCATGTTCGAGGAGATGGAGAAGTCCACCGGGGACGCTAAGCGGCAGGCCAAAAACAAGCTGGCCAACGCCATCTTCAACAGCATCACCCTGCGCAAGTTCTCCCTGTCCGGCGACGAGCTGCCAATCAAGGAAAACCATGTGGTGGGCGGCGAGTTCGGGAAGGACGTGGACATCGACTATACCCAGGTCCAGCTGGAGGACAACCGCGCCAAGGGCGGTGGTATCCGGGTGATCTTCCCCAACAGCGGCCTGCACCTGGAAAACGGCGGGCAGTACTGCTTCCTGATTACCAACCTGCTCGACAGCAGCCGGAACCCCTTCCTGTATGACCCCATCGACTTCTGGAGCTGGGACGAGGAGACCAAAAAGGCCGCCATGGAGGCGGGCTACGATGTGAACTCCTTCATCGTGGACTTCCCCGCCGCCATGCTGGAGCGGGTCGGCATCGAGGATGACGACCGCCCCCAGAAGCGGGATATGAACGGAAAGCCCCAGTTTGATACGGATGCGGAAGGGAATGAGACGGCCATATCCGCTTTCGTGGACCGCGCCTTCTCCATGAAGGGCGACGCGACCTCTGCGGTGGACCCCGCCCTGGCTTACGACATCCAGCTGTGGACCAACCGGGATATTGAGTATCAGCTCTACTACCGGCTCAAGGACAGCGACGGCGTTGTGAAGGGGGACAGTCTTACAGACTACAACGCCTACCTCCTCTCCCCAAGCAACGGCGATGCCGACAGCAACGGCTGGATGTATCTGGGGCACAGCGGCACCCACTACAATGAGAAGTACGGCATCTTTACCGGCAAATCCGTGGGCCAGACCTTCAACAAGCTGGGGAAAAACTCCTTCCCCAAGCTGACCAATATGCAGACGCCGGACAACGACCTGAGCTATGAGTTTGCCATCTCCCTGACCAAGTGGGGCACGCTGGACGACCGGACGGAGTGGACCGGCAAGACGGAGATGCAGGTCCACGTGGCCGCCGGCGTCTCTGAGAACCTCCAGCTCCTGGGCCAGAACATCGCCCAGGCCGCTGAGATCAAGGAGGCCTGGTGGGATCCGGCGGTGGCCGGCGGACTGAAGGACGGTATCCTGGACATCGGTTCGGCGAAACCGGAGAAGTACCTGAAGCTCCCCATTGACATTGTGGACACCAAGATTCCCTCGTTCACCGATGAGTACCCGAAGCTGACGCCCTCCTCCACCAAAGTGGATATGAAGCTGTTTCTGGACCGGGAGGGCGACATCTACTACGCCATCAGCAAGGTCAACCCGGACGGAACGCCGGTGGTGGGCACCACCATTACGGGTGACGACGGAAAGCCGCGGACCATCAAGCTGGATGAGGTCCCCAAGACCTGGCCCAATATTACGGACCCGGCTCTTGAGCCGAAGCAGCCGAATCTGATTCTGCCCAATGCCAAGCCCATCTATCAGCAGGAGCTGACCGGCGCTGTGGATAGCGGGAAGATTCCCTTTGGCGGCGACTCTGAGTGCGGTGAGGTATACCCGCTGTCCAAGGACCTGGAGCCGGATACCACCTACTATGTGTATTTCGTCCTCAAGGGCACTCAGACCGAATACTCCCAGGTCTACATCTACCAGTTTACCACGAAGAAGAGCGCCAAGCCCCAGATCAATATCAACGATAAGGGCGACAGCTCGGCGGACATCTGGACGGAGGAGAGTATTCCCTCGAACTATGTGTACCGTGTGTATACCGAGGCCAACGCGAGGAACATCAACCCCCTCAACCGACCCTTCTCTGAGTTCGTGGATACCACCGGAAACTATGTTCCCACAGGTATGGCGCTGCCTGACTATTATAACACAAACGAAGACGGCACGGTCTTTACGGTGCTGGACGCCATGAAGACCTCCTACAACTTCGGCGACGCTGGGAAAAGCAGCAATACGAATGCCTACTACCCCACTACCAGCATTAATGCCGAGGGCGATTGGGTCATGGGCGCATCCATCTTCGACATCTACGCCAATGTGGGGGTGCGGGAGACGGTGGACGAAATTATCCGAACCGCAAACCAGAATGACGACTATGTGAAGAGCTGGTTCTGCCGTGGTGGAAATACGACCGTGGGCGGCGGCGAGGAAACGGCCACCAATCAGCCGGTCAGAAACTCCAGCGGAAATGCCATTGAGCCCAAGACGCCGTATATCATTCTGGTCGCGGCGCAGAACCAGAAGCGCAATCCCAATGATCCGCCCTCCAACGGAGCGCGGGACGCCTTCAAGGCCGCCGTTCTGGAGTGGAATGACGACCGTGCGCCGAATCTGGTGAGCGCCCGTATGGGCGATCTGTTGGCTGCAAATGGCCCAGACGCTGATGGCAACTATTCCGGTCCCTTCACTGGGTCGATCTACCTTGAATTTGACAAATCGCTGCACTATGAGCGGATGCCCAACGACTATCCCGCGATGGACAGCGCGCATTTCACCCTAGTAGGCGCTAAGGGTACAATTTCGCCCACTACCAGTGGTGAAGCCACCCAATTTGTGTTGTCTTTTGAGAGCTATGCCGGTACGGGAACCATGAGCTCTCCCACCAGCGACTTCCTCGTCAACAAGAGCGGCGCCCCCGCAAGTGAGAACCTGACGGTTTCCACGGTCCGGCGCACAGAGAATATCGGAACGAAGGATGCACCCGTGTATCGGAGATACATCCAGTTTGTCGTGGAGTGGGGCCGGCAGGGGCTGGAGGACTATCTGCGCATTCCTCTTGGGGAGATAGACCTGTCAACGGTTGCGATCGGTACGGCGACGAAAGTGACAGATATTACGCTGACGAAAGCAGACGCTGAGGAGACTTTGACAGCCCTTGAGTTGACGACATCCCAAAAAAGCCAGCTAGTTAAGGTGAAGTTTACCACTGATCCAGAAGATGGAGACACATCTTCTGTTGAGGTTGACTGGGCGGCCGAGCCCACCGGTATTGTTACTTGGGATGATCTGGGACGCGGTCAGGAAATCGAGATTATTGCGCGGAATGCCGGAAAAACGACACTGACGGCGGTGGTTCACTCTGGCGGCCGGATCATACGTAAAAGAATTGAGGTCACAGTCAAGCCAACAATCGGGACATCCACGTTGCGTCCCACCGATGGGACCTCGCAGATTACAGCGACACCCAACACCCTAGACAGCTATACGTGGACCCGGCAGAGCAGTGCGGTTACCTCCGGCGCGAAGCTTTCTTTTGACACGGGATTCACTGTAGATAACAGATCACTCACTGTGACCTCCAGTGACACGACAAAAGTCAGTGTCGGAAATACTCAGATCAACGGGACCACTGTGGAGGTTCCTTTGACCTGGCAGGGCGGGAACAGCGGTGATATTACCATTACTATCAATCTAACCTCGGTCAGCGGATCAAAAACGGTCACCATCACTCTTTCCGCTCCCAACGACAGCGGCCAGCAGGCCGCGCGTCCCAGGCCCAATTTCCGCAAATAGCAGCCACACCCCCACGGGAGCGGGCATCCGCCCGCTCCCGTTTCCCCATCCGGCACATCACCTGAAAAGGAGCGTGTTCTATGAAGCATCCCACTGCCCGGCGGGGCCTGTCCCTGCTGCTGGCCCTTTTGCTGACCCTTACCATGGCTCCCACCGCCCTGCTGGCGGACGAGGACGACGCCGCGCCGGAGGAACCCGGCGAGGACGCCGAGGTCACCCTGCGCCTGAGCTGCGAGAGCTGGAGCACGATCTCGCCCTACGGCCTTCTGCTGGAGCCCAACTCCGACGCCGACCAGGGGGCCCGGATCACCGCCCAGCTGGAGCCCATCACCCCGGAGACCCAGGACATGCGCATCTCCTGGAGCAGCGCCGATCCGAAGATCGCCTCGGTGGAGGATGAGGACAACGGGCGTATCGCCTATATCGCCGGAAAATCCCCCGGCAAAACCACCGTCACCGTCAAGGCGGGGGAGCTGGAGCCCGTGGAGATTGAGATCACCGTCAGCGGCATCAAGCTGCTGACCACCGAGGTGTCCCTCCTGGAGAATGAGACGAAGACCCTCCAGGAGGGGGTGGACTATGAGCTCTACGGCCGGGCCGCCTCCACGGAGGCGAGGCTCACCGCCTCCATTGTCAACAATAAAAGCAATGTCTACGCCTTAGTGGAGAACCGGACCGTCACCATCGAGGGCCGCCAGGCCGGCGACGCCACGGTGGTTTTGCAGATGGAGGCCGCCGGGTATGTCTACAAGGGCGAGGTGGCGGTGGCCGTGGAGGCCAACGAGGCGGTCATCGAGTGGACCGAGGGCGTCAGCCCCAGCAAACCGCTGAAATTCTCCGCGCTGGAGGAGAAGATCAAGGCCGCCTGCAAGGAGCAGATCGGCGGGGAGCTGACTGCGGTTATCGGCCTCACCGTCTCCACCGCCCAGGGGACTCTCTACCTGGGCTACAACTCACCGGACGACACCGGCGCGGGCGTGGGCAGCTCCGTGACCTACTATGTCCGCTCGGCGGCGCGGGGGCCCTATATCAAGGATATTGTGTTCGTACCCAACCCCTCCTTTACCGGCGAGAAGGCGCGGATCACCTTCAGCGGCCAGGGCCTGGGGGCGGACAATAAACAGCGCACCTTCAAGGGCCGCCTGGAGGTCACCCTGGAGGACGCTCAGACCGACGTGACCCTCACTGCGGCCCACGGACAGCCCCTGCCCCTGACGGCCACACCCTTCAGCAAGGTCTGCCAGGAGGAGACGGGCTCGCCCTTGAGCTACGTGATCTTCACCCTGCCCCCCGCCGCGGAGGGCGTGCTGTACAGGGACTGGAAGAGCGAGCTGGACTACGGCTCCCGTGTCTCCGCTATGGAGCAGTACAGCAGGAAGGATCTGGAGCAGATTACCTTCGTCCCCGCCCAGGGCTTCGTGGGCACGGTGACCATCGGCTACGCCGGCTACAGCACCACGGGCACCCGCTACAACGGCCAGCTGGTCATCGTGGTCACCCGGGAGCTGGACCGGGGGCTCCAGTACAACGACTACGGCGCGGGCTATGTCAGCTTTGACGGCGGGGATTTTGACGATTACTCCACCGCCGTGACCGGCAAGCGCATGGACTTCGTCAGCTTCACCCCGCCCCCCGCCAGCCAGGGCACCCTCTACCGCAGCTGGCGCAGCGGCCGGGGTACGGCGGTGGAGAGCGGCGACACCTTCGGCCTGAAGGCGCTGGATTCCGTCACCTTCGTGGCGGCGGAGGGCTTCCACGGCGTGGTCCGGGTGCCCTTTACCGGGGAGGACCGCAACGGCGTGCCCTTCTCCGGTACGGTGGAGATCCACATCCAGTCCTCCGGAGGCGGCAGCAGAGGGGATATATACTACACCTGCGCCCCTGGCGGCTTCGTGAAGCTGGCGCTGTCGGACTTCAACAACCTCTCCATGGACCAGACCGGCCAGCGGCTGCACTACATCACCTTTCAGACCCTGCCGGACTTCAACCAGGGCGCTCTCTACCACAACCGGACCAGCGCCAACGGCATTGGCGCCCGCGTGACCACCACCACCAAGTATTTCCAGAGCGCCACCCCCTATCTGGCGAATCTCTCCTTCTGGGCGTCGGAGGGCTTCCACAGCGTGGAGATCCCCTTCACCGGCTGCGCTGTCAATGGGCAGACCTTTACGGGGCTTCTGAGCATTGACTCCGGCAGCTCCTCCGGCGGCTCGGGACAGGGGGCGGTAAGCTACACCACCACGGGCCGGGCCCCGGCGGCCTTCTCCGGCGGGGACTTCGACAGCGCCTGCCGCGCCGCCACCGGTTCCGCGCTGCACTACCTGGTCTTCTCCCTGCCCTCCTCTGCCCAGGGCATGCTCTGCTTCCAGCAGCAGACCGGGGGCACCTCCGTGTCCGTGGGGACGGGGGAGCAGTTCTACCTCAGCGGGGAGCGGGGGCTGTCCAAGATCTCCTTTGTCCCGGCCTACGGCTTCTCCGGTGTGTCGGTGATCCCCTTCACCGGCTGGGCCATCGACGGCCGGCAGTTCCAGGGGACGGTGGAGGTCAACGTCCGGGCCGGGGCCACCAGCGGCTCCACGGTGCGATACGCCACCTTCGGCACGCCGGTGCAGCTCTCCGCCGCCGACTTCCAGGCGGTGTCCGGGGGCAGCCAGCCGTCCGCCATCCGCTTTGACGCGACGCCGGACCAGAACGCCGGGCGGCTCTACTACCAGTACGTCAGCCCCACCAAGTACTCCTGGCAGTCCAACACCACCGCCGCCTACTCCCTGGCGGGAGATCCGGCCCTGTCCAACCTGACCTTCATTCCCAAGGCGGGCTTTACGGGCACCATGGCCATCCCCTATACCGCCACCTGCTACGACGGCACAAGCTACACCGGCCGCCTGGAGATCACGGTCCAGGCCCCCTCGGTGTCTGCCAGCTTCACCGACCTGACGGGCTACTCCGCCCAGACCAAGGCGGCGGTGGACTACCTGTCCAGCCAGGGGATCGTCAACGGCATGCAGCCCGGTGTCTACGGTCCGGGCCTGTCCATCCGGCGGGGGGACTTCTGCCTGATGCTGTACCGGGCCTTCCGGTTTGACAGGGGGGGCACCATCCTCTCCTTCGCCGACGTGCCCCAGGACGCCTACTACGCCGAGGCGGTCAACATTCTCAGCTCTCTGGGCATCGTCAACGGCACCGGCACCAACCGCTTCCAGCCCAACGCCAACATCTCCCGGCAGGACGCGGCCCTTATGGTCCAGCGGACCCTCCGCGCCGCCGGTATGACCGCCGACGTCCCCGGCCAGCTCTCCCACGCCGACGCCAACCAGGTGACGGGCTACGCCCAGGGGGCGGTGACCAGCCTGGTCCAGCTGGGCATCTACCCCACCACCGACACCGGCCGCCTCAACCCCAAGGGGGACCTCACACGCTCTGATATGGCGGTGCTGCTCCACCGGACCATGACCCGGTAGAGGAAAAAGCGAACACGACCCAAGGAGCGCGCTCCGCATTTTGCGAGGCGCGCTCTTTCGCGCCTCTGCGCGCCCGGCTCCGCAAAAAAACAGCGGCGGCGGCAGCTTCCCCTTGCATCCTCCGGCGATTTGGTATAGAATGGGGGCACTGCCGCCGGTCCGCCGGCGGCGGAAAAGAGGCGTGTATGCCCGCTCGGGAGCGGCATACGCAGAGGGGAGGGAAGTGCGGTGCCCAAATGGCTCAAACCGGCGGCGGACAGCTGGCCGGGGCGGTTTCTGACCCAGATTCTGCGCCGGTACTTTGTCCACGACGTGGGGCGGCAGGGGGCGGCCCTGGCCTACTACCTGCTGTTCATGCTCTTCCCCTTCCTGATTTTTCTCAGCAGTCTGCTGGGCCTGCTGGATCTGGACGTCTCCGGGATCACCGGCGCTCTGAACAACCTGCTCCCCGCCGGGGTGCTGGAGGTGGTGGAGACGTATCTCAGCTACGTTAGCCGCACATCCAGCACCGCCATGCTCTGGTTCGGCCTGATTTTTTCCATCTACTTCCCCATGCGGGCGGCGGACTGCCTGATGTACGCCGTGCGCCGGGCCTACCACCTGCCCCGGCCCAAAAACCAGGCGCTCTACACGGTCAAGGTTCTGCTCTACACCGTCTTTCTCCTGGTGACTATCGCTCTTACCTTGGCGCTGGCCACCGTGGGCCGGGCGGCCCTCCAGTTTCTCAGCCGCTTTTTCGTCCTGCCGGAAGCTTTCATCGACCTATGGAGCGATCTCCGCTTCCTGATCCTGGGGGGCGTCATGTTCGCCGCCGTCGGGCTCCTCTACGCCGCCGCCCAGGACAGCCGCCAGCCCGCCCGCAGTATTGTGCCGGGGACCCTGGCGGCCCTGCTGGCGTGGATGCTTGTCTCCGCAGGGTTTTCCTTCTATGTGGAGAATTTTGCGAATTATTCGGTGATTTACGGGGCGTTGGGTACGATCATCGTACTGATGATGTGGCTCAATCTCACAGCGGTGGTGCTGATTATGGGGGCGGAGGTGAACGGGGCGCTGCTGGCGATGCGGGGGGAGAAAAAGCGGAGATAGGGGCTGGGCTGCAGTCCTACCGCTTGTGGGACCTGCGCAGGCCCTGCATCCCCCGTCCCGGCAGGGACTTCCCCCTCGCGCCCCGAAGGGGCGCAGCGCTCCCAATTTTACAAATACCACGAGGAACACTATGAAAATCATCATCATTGGCAATGGCAAGGTAGGCTTCACCCTGGCCCGGCAGCTGAGCGGCGAAAACCACGAGCTGGTGCTCATCGACCAGCGGGCGGAGGCCCTGCGCAACGCGGACGGATCCCTGGACGTGATGTGTCTGGAGGGCAGCGGCGCTTCTATTAAGGTGCTGATCGAGGCCGGCGTGCGGGCGGCGGATCTGGTGGTGGCGGTGACGGGGTCGGACGAGCTCAACATCGTCTGCTGCCTGATCGCCAAGAAGCTGGGGGCCCGGCACACCGTGGCCCGCATCCGCTCCCCGGAGTACTTCCGGGAGGCCAACCTCCTCAAACGGGAGGTGGGCCTGAATATGATCATCAACCCCGAGTACGCGGCGGCCCAGGAGATCAGCCGCCTGCTCCGGGTCCCCTCCGCCTTCAGCGTAGAGACCTTCGCCCAGGGGCTGGTGGAGCTCATCGGCTTCCCCATCGTGGACAGCGACGGCCTGGCCGGGATCAGCCTCTTCGAGTACAACAGGCGGCGGCCCAACGGGGTGCTCATGTGCGCCGTCATCCGGGGCGACGAGGTCTATGTGCCCAACGGCCGCTTCGTCCCCCAGGTGGGGGACAAGGCCTATATCATCGGCGCGCAGCGGGAGATCGCCAAGTTCTTCCACACCCTGGGCCGGGACGGCAACCGTATCCGCCGCCTCACCGTCCTGGGGGGCAGCAAGATCGCCACTTACCTCACCTGGGCAGTGGAGAAGGTGGGCATGAAGGTGCGCATCGTGGAGCAGGACGAGAGCAAGTGCCGCTCCCTGTCGGAGAAGCTGCCGGACAGCCTGGTGATCCAGGGGGACGGCACGGACAGCGAGGTGATCGAGGCCGAGGGCCTTCTGGATACGGACGCTTTCATCGCCCTGACCAACCGGGACGAGGAGAACCTGCTCATGGCCATGACCGCCCAGCGCCACGGCGTGGGCAAGGTCATCGCCAAGATGAGCCGGCCCAACTATATCGAGATGATGCGGGAGTCCGGGGTGGACTGCATCATCAGCCCCAAGGACATCACCGCCAACCAGATCTCCGCCTACGTCCGGGCCATGGCCCGCAGCCAGGGCAGCGCGGTGGAGAACCTCTACAGGCTGCTGGGAGGGGCCATCGAGGCGGTGCAGTTCACCGCCGCCGGGGCCACCAAATTCCTGGACACGCCCCTCAAGGATCTGCGGCTGAAGCCCGGTATGCTGGTGGCGGCCATCGCCAGGGAGGGGAAGACCATCATCCCCGACGGCTCCACCTCCATCCACGCCGGGGACAAGGTGATCGTCATGGCCAAGAGCCTGTTCCTCCAGGATCTGGATGAGATTTTGCAGGAGTGAGGGCGAGATGAATTACAAGCTGGTTTTCCATATTCTGGGCATGATCCTCCGGGTGGAGGCGGTGCTGATGCTGCCGGCGGCGGTCATCGGCCTGGCCACGGGGCAGGATGGCTCCGCCTTTCTCCTCTCGGCGGGCATCACCCTGGCGGTGGGGCAGGCGCTGGTCATGCTGCCGGGGAAGAACATGAAGATGCAGGCCAGGGACGGCTTTGCTGCCGTGGCGCTGAGCTGGATCGTGCTCTCCCTCTTCGGGGCCCTGCCCTACGTGTTCAGCGGCGTGCTGCCCAACTACGCCGACGCGGTGTTTGAGACGGTCTCCGGCTTCACCACCACCGGGGCCACGGTGTTCACCTTCATGGAGGGACAGCCCCTGGGGGTGCTGTTCTGGCGGGCCCAGACCCAGTGGATGGGGGGCATGGGGGTGCTGGTGCTGGCCCTGGCCCTGGTGCCCAAGCTGGGGGAGGGCAGCGTGTACCTGATGCGGGCGGAGTCCCCCGGTCCCATCAAGAGCAAACTCACCCCCAGGGTGAGGGACACGGCCAAGATTCTCTACAGCATCTATATCGGCCTGACGGCGGCGGAGGTCCTCTGCCTGCGCTTGGCCGGGATGCCCTGGTTCGACGCGGTGATCCACGCCTTCACCACCATCTCCACCGGCGGCTTCTCGGTGAAAAACGCCAGCATCGCGGCCTACAACAGCCTGGCCATCGAGTGGATCATCATCGTGTTCATGTTCCTGTCGGGCATCAACTTCGCCCTGCTCTACTTCGCCCTGTGCCGCAACTTCAAGGCGGTGTTCCAGAGCGAGGAGCTGCGCTCCTACACCCTTATGACGGTGACCGCCTCGGGGCTGATCGTGCTGAACCTGGTGCTCCACGCCTCCTGGGCCCTGGACGCGCGGACGGTGACGGACAGCGTGTTCCAGGTGGTGACGCTGATGACCACCACGGGGTATATGACCTACGACTATGTCCTGTGGCCCACCTTCTCCCAGGTGATCCTGGTGCTGGTGATGTTTGCCGGCGCCTGCGCCGGCTCCACCGCCGGCGGCATCAAGCAGATCCGGGTTGTGCTGCTGGTGAAGAACCTGCGCCGGGAGGTGCAGCGGATCCTCCACCCCAGGGTGGTGACCACCCTGAAGAGCGACGGCGACCGGGTGGACGAGCCCATCCTGTCCGGCATCAGCCTGTTCTTTTTCGCCTATATCCTGCTGCTGCTGGCGGGCACGCTGGTGGTGGCCTGGGACGACGTGGGCTTCACCGCCGCCTTCACCGCCTCTTTGACCTGTATCAGCAACGTGGGCCCCGCCTTCGATGTTTTGGGCCCCACCGGCAACTTTTTCGCCCTTTCCAACGTGAGCAAAATATTTCTGAGCATCAACATGCTGCTGGGGCGGCTGGAGATCATGCCGCTGCTGCTGCTGCTGTTTCCCAGCCTGTGGAAGAAGCGGTAGGCGCGCCTCCGAAAAAGTAAATTTCCCCCTCCGACAGGATTTGATCCCATTTTTGGCGGACAAGCCGTAAAATGGAGTAAACACTGCGGAGGGGGATTTTTATGGAACAAAAGAGGACCGCGCGCTACCAGTCCAACCGCATTTTCCACCTGCCCATCGACCGCATCAGCCCCAACCCCCGCCAGCCCCGCCGGCATTTTGCCGAACAGCCCATGCGGGAGCTGGCGGACTCCATCCGTCAGCACGGGGTCCTGCAGCCCCTCACCGTGCAGAAGACCCCCGGCGGCTATGTGCTGGTGGCCGGGGAGCGGCGGCTGCGGGCCGCGGGGCTGGCGGGGCTGGACAAGGTGCCCTGCATCCTGGTGCGGGCCTCCTCCCGGGACAGCGCCCTGCTGGCCCTGGTGGAGAACCTGCAGCGCTGCGACCTCCACTACATGGAGGAGGCCGCGGCGATCTCCCGGCTGATCTCCGCCTACGGCATGAGCCAGGAGGAGGCCGCCCGGCGGCTGGGCCGGTCCCAGTCGGCGGTGGCCAACAAGCTGCGGCTGCTGCGGCTGAGCCCCGCCTGTGTGGAACTGCTGCGCCAGTTCGAGCTGACGGAACGCCACGCCCGGGCCCTGCTGCGGCTGGAGGACGAGGAGGCCAGGGTCGCCGCCCTGCGCCACATCGGGGAGCGGCGGCTGAACGTGGCCGCCTCCGACGAATACATAGAGTCCCTGCTCCAGAAACGGCCGAAGGGGGGCGGGCGGAAGCCGGTGTTCGTCATCAAGGATGTGCGCCTGTTCCTCAACAGCGTCAACCGGGGGATGGAGACCATCCGCCGGGCCGGGGTGGACGCCCGCTGCGACAAGCAGGAGAGCGACGACGAGATCACCATCACCATCCAGATTCCCAAAAAGAAGGCGGCGGGCTGAGGACAGCCCGCCGCCGTAAGTTTATACTATGCGGGGAATCACCGCTCCTCCATGGGGATGTAGGGGCGCTTGCCCTCTACGCACTCGTACCGGGGGCGGATCAGCTTGCCGCCGCCGCTCAGCTCCTCCATCCGGTGGGCGCTCCAGCCGGAGATGCGGGCCACGGCGAACAGGGGCGTATACAGCTCCTGGGGCAGGCCCAGCATCTCGTAGACCAGGCCGCTGTAAAAGTCAATGTTGGTGGAGATGGCCTCCCGGCCCTGGCGGGCGGTGAGAAGGCGCTTGCCCTCCCGCTCCACGTTCTCGTAGAGGGCCAGGTCCAGATCCCGGCCCTTCTCCGCCGCCAGGCGCTTGACGTAGTAGCGGAACACCTCGCACCGGGGGTCGCTGCGGGTGTACACCGCGTGGCCCAGGCCGTAGATGAGGCCGCTGCCGTCGAAGGCCTCCTTATCCAGGATCCGCGTCAGGTAGTCCGCCACCTGCTCCTGGCTGCGCCAGTCGGGGACGTGGGCCTTGATGTCGGACATCATGGCCATGACCTTGCTGTTGGCGCCGCCGTGGCGGGGGCCCTTCAGGGAGGCCATGGCGGCGGCGATGGCCGAGTAGGTGTCCGTCCCGGAGGAGGTGACAACGTGGTTGGTGAAGGTGGAGTTGTTGCCGCCGCCGTGGTCCGCGTGGAGCACCAGGGCCACATCCAGCACCCGGGCCTCCAGCTCCGTGTAGCTGCGGTCCTCCCGGAGCATCCGGAGGAAGTTCTCCGCCGTGGACAGCTCGGGCTGGGGCACATGGATGAAAAGGCTCTCCCCCTGGGTGTAGCGCCAGGCCTGGTAGGCATAGATGGCCAGCACCGGCATGTTGCTGAGCAGCTGGAGGGACTGGCGCAGCACGTTTTCCAGGCCGATGTCGTTGGGCTTGTCGTCGTAGCAGGCCAGGGTTAGGACGGCCCGCTGCATGGTGTTCATCAGGTCCTGAGGCGGGGCCTTCATAATGATGTCCCGGAAGAAGTTGGTGGGCAGCGTGCGGTAGGAGGCCAGCTGATCGCAGAAGGCGTCCAGCTGGGCCTGGTCCGGCAGCTGTCCGAACAGCAGCAGGTAGGCCGTCTCCTCGAAGGCGTACCGCCCCCGGCTCTCGGAGCCCCGCACCACCTCCCGGCAGTCGATGCCCCGGTAGTAGAGCACGCCGTCGGCGGGCCGGATGTGCTCGTCCTCCGTGACGGTGTAGGACTGAATCTCTGCCACGCGGGTCAGCCCCGTCAGCACGCCCCGCCCGTCCTCGTTCCGGAGGCCGCGCTTGACGTTGTAGTCCTTGTACAGCTGGGGGTCGATGTAGTTCTCCTTCTCCCATTGCTCCTTCAGGGCCATAATGGCGGGGGTGATTTCACAGTAGGCGTTCTCGCGAATCTCCTTCCAAATCATAGCGGGCGCTCCTTTCACCGGCGGCTTCTGCCACTTGTTTTTGCAAGTATAACATAATTAACTTTCATTTTCAATGGGGAATTTGCCAAATAATTGAGGTTAAAATTTTTATTTTGCATAATAAGGATAATTGTAATGCATAATCGCCCGTCAAAGTGGCAGGGCACAGTAATTGTAAAAAATTTCTTGTTGTTTTTTGCAAACTGATGTGCTACAATAAGGCAGAAAACTGAAGGAAAGGATGTGAGAGCAGGCATGACAAACCAGTTCACCGGTGTCGACATCGACGACATGATCTACGGTGAGTGCGACACGACGGTCGTCAGCGGGCGGTAAGCCCACGGCAGCATGAAGAGATGGCAGTCCACGCTTGCGGGCGTGGGTTTTTTCTTTTTATTACGTGATTTCAAAACAGCGCGCACCTAAGATCAGAGGCCCCCGGCGCATACATGCGCCGGGGGCCTCTCCGTCCTATTATAGGACAAAATGCGATTCCGATCTGTAGAATTTTACAAAATCATACAAGTTGTTATTGACGCGGCGCCCCAAGAGCAGTGTTATCCGGCAGAAATTTGGGGGCCGCTATGGTTTTTGGTTTGAATGTACAGCTCGTTTTGATGCACATTTTCAGGAAAACGTGTGAATTTTCCGCACCGGATGGCGGATGAGCGTCTTCAGGCGCTGGGGGGCGGTCCGGCGGGGGTCGCCCAGGTAGATCTCGTGGTGGCGGCGCTCCGGGGTGAAATCCGGGGCGCAGCCCTGTTCTGCTGTAAAGGCAGAAAGCCTGTCAATAGAGGCGGGCTCGGCGTCGTAGGGTCCCACATGGAGGATGTGGGCGCACAGCCCCTCCCGCCAGCGCCAGAACCGTGCGCCGCTCAGATCCAGCTCCGGCTTCTTGCGGGCCAGCTTCTCCAGAGCCCAGGAGAACACCTCCTCGGTGACGAAATCCGGCTGGCGGATCAGGGAGGTCCAGTAAAAAAGGCTCTTGTCCGCCGGGGCCCGGCCGTCAAAGGCGGGGTCATCGGTCCACCACAGGCCCTCCAGGGGCGGCACCACGTACTCGAAGTAGCCCTCTGGCTCCTCTCCGCCCATTTTGCTCATCTTTACCGTGAAGCTAAGGCCGTACAGAATCTCCATGGCGGCGGCGTAGGCGGGGGCGGTGTTGGGGTCCCCGCGGCCGTCCACAGCGAAAAAAACCATCTCCGGCACCTCCACAATGGCTGGCTGCTTGGGTATGTACAGGTGCTTCTCTGTCTTCTTGTAGTCGATTTTCTCCACAGAGGTCACTCCTTTCTCTCCGGCTTTTTCCGGGGCTTTTTGGCGGGCAGGGCCGCACAGGTCACACGGGCCAGCTCCGTCAGCGTCTCCCGGTCCTCCACGTCCGGCAGCAGCATCTCCCCGCCGCCCTCGTAGGGGATGCCCCTGGGGCAGTCCGGCAGCAGCGCCTCCCCCGCCGGGGTGATCTTCACCAGCAGCCGGTCGCCGCAGACGCAGGCGAAGTATTTCCCGCCGCAGTACAGGCCGTACTCCCCGAACATCCGCCGGAAGGAGATCGCCCCGGCCCCGGACAGCTGCTCCATGACGAACGCCACATAGCTCAGGCTGGACGCCATGTCACGCCTCCTCCCGCCACTTCCGGCACTGCTCGATCCGCGCGCCGCCGTCCCCCTGCTGGGGGTCGCAGGCGAACTGGGTGAGCAGCCGGCAGGGCATGGACGGGCACTGGCCGCAGTGGGACAGCCCCCGCTCCTCACAGCAGCTCTTCACCGGGCAGCTCTCGCCCCAGAAGGGCTTCTCGATCTGTACGCACCCGGCGCAGTCCGTGCTCTCGCGATAGGCGCACTGACTGCACAGCAGTCCGCATCTGGATTCCACCATGTCAATCCTCCTTTTCCAGCTCCGCCAGGAGCTTGTCCAGCTTTTTCTCCGACTAATTTCGTGGGTAACAAAGGCGCCCCGCCAGAAGAGGCCGTAGGCGGTGAAGGGCGAGGGGGCGGCCTGGGCCTGCTCCATGGTCTCCAACCGCAGGGCCCGCAGGGGAACGCCCCGCGCCGCCGCCAGCCGCTCCGCCAGGGGGGCGTATTTGGCGGCAAAGGGGCACTGGCAGGTATAGTAAAGGATAAGACCTTCACAGTCTGTCCGCTGGGACCTGGCGCAGTTCCGGAACCGGGGCGGCCGGGCCGCCCCGTCCAGGGGCCGCCAGTACAGGCGGAAGTACCCCGCCCGGTCCGCCTCCGTAAAGCCCATGTGGGTCAGGAACCGGGGGTCCGCCAGATAGGGGCGCTTTTTGTCCGCAGACAGGATGGCCAGGCCGCCCCGGCCCTGGTCCAAGGCGTCCTGCTCGCAGCGCTCCAGCAGCTGCCCGGCGTTGCCCTGGCCCGCCAGCTGGCCGGACACCCACAGGCAGTTGATCCACAGCAGGCCCTCCGCCTCCACCGGGGCCCAGGCCTTCTCGCCGGGAAGGTACTCCACAAAGCACTTCCCGCGGGCATCCCCCTTGCAGAACACCAGCCCGTCGGCAAACCGGTCCGCCAGCCAGGCCTTCTTGCCGGCGGCGTCCGCCCCGGTCAGGGCGCAGCAGATGTGCTCCCGGTCCAGATTCTCCCCGGTGACACGCAGAAATTCCATCCGTTCACTCCTCTCTGTTGTTGTCTACACCGATTCTACACCTCGTAATGGGACAACTGGCTGTCATATTTCTCCCAAATTTTTTGCGCCAGGGCGGCCATCTCCCCCCGCAGGGCGGCGGGCTCCAGAATCTCCGCCTGCGGCCCGAAGGTCAGCACCCACCGCAGCAGCGCCTCCGTCCCCGGAAAGCTCCGGCGGAAGAGGAGGCTGCCGTCCGGGGCCTGGGTGAAGCTGTCCGCGCCGTACTCATCCACCAGCCGCCAGCGGACGGCGGGGTCGAAGCGGACGGCGGCCTCCAGTTCGTCCGGAAAGGCGAGGTGTGCGGAGGGCACCGGCGGCACGG
>CAJTOM010000050.1 GCA_910577915.1 uncultured Oscillospiraceae bacterium | reverse complement strand
AAAACCCTTGGTTTTGGCAATTTTTTGGTTACTTTTTGTTTGCACAAAAAGTAACAGGGCGGCTTGTGGCCGCTGGGCTGGTCGTTCGGCCAAAGTCCGAATGACGGCCCCGAGGGCGCGGGGGCGCGTAGCCCCCGCAAGCTTCCGAATAGAAGAATTCACCCCTCGCCGCCGGAGGCGGCGAAGAAGGAACCGCCGATGAGAAACATTGCCTTTAAGCTCATGTACAACGGAACAGACTACCACGGTTGGCAGGTCCAAAAAACCCACGCCACCGTGGCGGAGACGCTGGAGAAATCCCTCTCCTCCCTCTGCGGGGAAAAAATAAAACTCACCGGGTGCGGACGGACGGACGCGGGCGTCCACGCGGAGCGCTATGTGGCCAACTTCCGGACCGGCTGCACCATCCCCTGCGACCGGTTTCCGCTGGCGGTCAACGCCCGGCTTCCGGAGGATATTGTGGTGTCGCAGGCGGTGGAGGTGGACGAGGGGTTCAACGCCATCGGGTCCTGCCTGAAGAAGGAGTACACCTACCGAATCTTTAACTCCCGCATCCGCAATCCCTTCTATGTCCACCGGGCCTACTTCTACCCCAAGCGGCTGGACGAGGCGGTGATGGACCGGGCGGCCAGGGCCTTTGAGGGCACCCACGATTTCCGGGCGGTGCGCAGCGTGGGCACCGAGACCAGGACCACCGTGCGGACCATCCACTACTGCCGGGTGGCCCGCAGCGGGGATCTTTTGGAATTGAAGGTCTGCGCCGACGGGTTCCTGTATAATATGGTACGAGCCATTACAGGCACGGTGCTCTACTGCGCCGAGGGGAAGCTGGCGGCGGAGGACGTGCCGGTGATCCTGGCCAGCGGCAACCGGACCCTGGCGGGGCCCACGGTGCCGCCGGGGGGGCTGTACCTGACAAGACTGTGGTATGAGGATGAACGGCTCAATGAGTAGTAAGGAAAATCCCGGCGCGCAGCCGGCGGAAAAAAAGAGGGGGCTGGCCCGCCGCCTGCTGTCCCTGCTGCTGGTGCTGTGCGCGGTGCTGGCGGTGGTGGTGCTCACCACCATGGAGGACGGGCGGCACTTCGCCTCCCTGCGCCGCTGGCTGATGTACGGCGAGAGCAGCGCCACCAGGGATGTGTACATCTACGCCGCCGATGCCAGCAACCGCTACGGGCGGCTGGGGGACTGCCTGCTGGTGGTCAGCCCCAACACCGCCCAGATGTGCCTGGACGACGGGACCATCCTCTATGATCTCTCCCTGAACATGGCCAGCCCCCAGGTGTCGGCGGGCTCCCGCCTGGCCTCCGTGTGCGACGCGGGCGGGGACACCCTCTATGTGCTGGACCGGAACGGCGTGCGCCGCACCATGAAGACGGAGCGGGGGCTGTGCTATTACGCCGCCCGGCTCAACGAGGGGGACTATCTGGCGGTGACGGAGCAGAAGGGGGGCTACAAGGCCTCCGTGTCCGTCTATGACGCGAACGGCGAGATTGTGTTCCACTTCGACTCCCACGACAGCTACATCAGCGACGCGGCGGTGACGCCGGACTGCCGCAGCGTGGTGATGGTGAGCCTGGACTCCCAGGACGGGGCCTTCGCCAGCCGCCTGCTGGTCTACGACCTGGACAGCGCCCGGCAGACGGGCGATATACCCATCCGGGACGGGCTGGTCCAGGACCTCAGCTGCAGCGGGAAGCGGGTGCTGTCCCTGTGCGACAAGCGGTTTACCATCACCGGGCTGGACGGGGAGAAACTGCTGGACCGGCCCTATGGGAACTTGTACCTGCACAAGTACGCCCTCACCGGCGCCGACTTCTGCGCGCTGCTGCTGGGGCGCTACCAGTCGGGGAATATCTGCACGCTGACCACCTACGACCTGGAGGGGCGGCAGCTGGCCAGCCTGGAGCTGGCGGAGGAGGTGCTGGACATGTCCGCCGCAGGGGACAGTCTGGCGGTGCTCTACGGGGAGAGCCTGGTGGTCTATGACCGGGAGCTCCAGGAGCGGGCGCGGCTGGACGGCACGGACTACGCCGGGCAGGTGCGCATGGAGGAGGACGGCACGGTCCTGCTCATATCCGGCACCTCGGCGTGGCGGTTTCTGCCCTGACGGGGTCCGGCTGGCATTTTGCCAGAGAAAGGGGATAGCTTTTTGTGTCTGCACATGGTATGATCGACCTTGCAATCGCGGCGGTGGTGGCGCTGCTGGCTGTGCTGGGCTGGCGGAGGGGGCTCTTTCGCAGCCTGGCGGAGCTGGCGGCGATGGTGCTGGCCCTGGTGATCGCCGCCCAGGCGGCCAATATGGCCGCGCCGGTGGTGGTGGACCGGTTCCTGCGCCCCGCCGCCTACGAGGCTATTGAGGCCCGGCTGGAGGAGATAGACCAGGGCGGCGGCCTGGACGGAAGCCCGTGGGAGGGGGCCCAGGAGCTGCTGGAGGCCATCCCCAGCCAGTTCATCCGGGAGCGGGCCCAGGAGCTGCTGGAGAGCACGGAGCTCTTCACGGCCGTCAGCTATACGAAGGCAGCGGTGATGGATCTTGGCCGGAGGGCTGTGGACGCGGTCATGGACGGCGTGGTGTACAGTCTGGTCCACTCGCTGCTGTGCGGCCTCTGCTTTATGGTGATTTTGTTCCTGCTGCGCCTGCTGGTGCGGGCCCTGTCGCTGACCATGAAGCTGCCGGTGCTCCGGCAGCTCAACGAGGCCGGCGGCCTGGCGCTGGGGGTCGTGAAGGGCCTTGTGCTGGTCTGCCTGGGCGTCTGGGTCCTGGGCCGGACGGGGGTGCTGACGGAGGAGATGACGGAGGGGACCCTGCTGGCGGGGCGCATAGCGGCGTGGACCGGGGCCTTCGGCGGGGGACTGCTGGGGTAGAGAACGGCGGGGGAGCGAAAAGATTTTCCAGCGACAGAAAATTTTCAATTTGTTCATGCTAACGCTGCGGCGTTTTGGTATAACGGATACAAAACAATGGGGCCGTCCGGTTTGGCGGCCATGGAGGTAGAAAGCTATGCAACCGACCCTGTGTACAAGATGCAAGAAGCGGGTGGCCGTGGTCTTCATCTCGAAGATTGAAAAGGGCGAGACCGTCAACGAGGGCCTGTGTCTGAAATGCGCCAAGGAACTGGGCCTGCCCCAGGTCAACGATATGATGCGCCGCATGGGCATCACCGACGAGGATCTGGATATGATCTCTGACGAGATGATGCAGGCCTTCGGCGGTGCGGAGTCCATGGAGGGCCTCATCCCCAGGGAGGACGAGGACGACGACAGCGAGGACGGCAAGACCGCCACCTTCCCCTTCCTCAACCGCCTCTTCGGCGGCGGCAGCACCGGCGGGGACACCCCGGCTCCGTCCCCGGCGGGCGGGGAGGGACGCGGCCACGAGGCCAAGGAGCGCAAGAGCGACAAGGCCGCCAAGCGGAAGTATCTGGACAGCTACTGCATCAACCTCACCGAGCGGGCCCGGGCGCACAAGCTGGACAACCTGGTGGGCCGGGAGCAGGAGATCGAGCGGGTGGTGCAGATTCTCAACCGCCGGCAGAAGAACAACCCCTGCCTCATCGGCGAGCCCGGCGTGGGCAAGACCGCTATCGCCGAGGGCCTGGCCCAGCGCATCGCCAACCGGGAGGTGCCCTTCAAGCTGCGGGACAAGGAGGTGTACCTGCTGGATCTCACCGCCCTGGTGGCGGGCACCCAGTTCCGGGGCCAGTTTGAGAGCCGCATGAAGGGCCTCATCGAGGAGATCCGCAAGTGCGGCAACGTGATTTTGGTCATCGACGAGGTCCACAACATCGTGGGCGCCGGGGACGCCGAGGGCAGCATGAACGCCGCCAACATTCTCAAGCCCGCCCTGAGCCGGGGGGAGATCCAGGTCATCGGGGCCACCACCTTCACCGAGTACCGCAAGCACATTGAGAAGGACACCGCCCTGGAGCGCCGCTTCCAGCCGGTGACGGTGAACGAGCCCAACCTGGAGGACACCATGAAGATTCTCCGGGGCATCGCCCACTACTACGAGAGCTTCCACGGGGTGAAGATTCCCGAGGGCATTCTCCGCCAGGCGGTGCTGCTCAGCGAGCGCTACATCACCGACCGCTTCCTGCCCGACAAGGCCATCGACCTCATCGACGAGGCCTGTTCCGACATGAACCTGAAGGACGCCAACATCAACCGCCGGCAGGAGATCGACCGGGAGCTGCAGGACTACGGCAGGGAGCGGGAGCTGCTGGAGGCCGCTGAGGATCCCAACTTTGAGCGCATGGCGGAGATCAAAAGCAGGGAGCTCCAGCTCCAGACGGAGCTGGAGGGCCTTACCGCCCAGGGAGAGCCCCAGCTGACCATGGACAATCTGGCCCGGGTCATCGAGCTGTGGACCAAGATTCCTGCCAGCAAGATTCGGGAGGAGGAGTTCAAGCGCCTGAGCGAGCTGGACCAGCGGCTGAAGACCAAGGTGGTGGGGCAGGACGAGGCCATCGAGTCCGTCTCCGCCGCCATCCGCCGCAACCGGGTGGGCATCTCCCCCAAGCACAAGCCGGTGAGCTTCATTTTCGTGGGCAGCACCGGCGTGGGCAAGACGGAGCTGGTCAAGCAGCTGGCGGAGGACCTGTTCAACGCCCCGGAGAGCCTCATTCGGCTGGACATGTCGGAGTTTATGGAGAAGCACTCCGTGTCCCGGATCATCGGCTCCCCGCCGGGCTATGTGGGCTACGACGAGGCGGGGCAGCTCACGGAGAAGATCCGCCGCAAGCCCTACTCGGTGGTCCTCTTCGACGAGATCGAGAAGGCCCACCCGGACGTGCTCAACGTACTGCTCCAGATTCTGGACGACGGCCAGATCACCGATGCCCACGGCCGGAAGGTGAACTTTGAGAACACTGTCATCGTGATGACCTCCAACGCCGGCAGCGACCGGAAGGAGGGTACGGTGGGCTTCAACAAGAGCACCAGCGAGCTGGGCCGGGACCGGGCCATGAAGGCCCTGCAGCAGTTTCTGCGGCCGGAGTTCATCAACCGGGTGGACGAGATCGTCTATTTCAACAAGCTCACCGAGGAGAACTTCCAGCCCATCGCCCGGCTGATGCTGGATGAGCTGACGGCCAGCCTCCGGGAGAAGGGGCTGACATTTTCCTACGACGACGCGCTGGTGCGGTATCTGGTGGGCAAGTCCTACTCCGCCGCCTACGGCGCCCGGAATCTGCGCCGCACCATCCAGAAGGAGGTGGAGGACGCCCTGGCGCTGGAGATCATCGGCAGCTACGACCATCCGGTCACCCAGCTCTCCGCCACAGAGGAGGACGGCAAGGTCGTCATCCGCGCCCTGTGAGAGGAGGGGAACGGTGCTGTTTCGCAAGGATATAGAGCCCCGGTGCGCATACTGCGCCAGGGGCGGCGTGATTAACGAGCGGGAGGTGGCCTGCCCCCGCAAGGGTGTGGTGGCTGCGGAGTACCACTGCCGCCGCTTTCAGTACGACCCCCTCAAGCGGGTCCCGCCCCGCCCGGTCAAGCTGAAGACCGCCAACCTGTCGGAGGAGGATTTCACCCTGTAAACCGAAAAACAGAGCGTATCCCCGGCGGCCCTTTTGGGCCGCCGGGGATGTTTGTCATGGATAGGGCCGCGGGCGGTCAAAAGCCGGACTGTCCCTGCCAGTTCTGGGCCGCCGCGCAGTAGGGGATGTCCTTGGAGTTGTGGAACTGGACGAATTTCAGGGAGTACAGGTCGCCGGAGACGTAGCGCTCGTAGTTGGGCTGGTAGATGACGATGTAGTCGCTGCCCACCGTATGGAGGATGCCCTGCCAGGTCACCGTCTGCTGGATGCCCACGAGGAAGGTGGCCACGATGAAGTAGCCCACGTTCCGGTTCAAAAGGGAGCGCAGGGAGGCGTTGTAAGCCTCGGCGCTGTTGGAGGGCGAGTGTGTAGAGGCCAGGCTGACAGGGTTTTTCATCCGGTTGCTCTGGGCGGCGGCGCTGGAGATGCCGCCCAGGCGCTCCCCGCCGTTCATGCCCTGGATGGGGATGGGGGCGAGCTCCCCCTGAGCCGGGGCGGCGGAGGCGCCGTTTCCCTGTCCCGCCGCCGGGGCGGCGCCGGGGTAGACAATCTCGCTGGCGCCGGCGGGACAGCTGCCGCCGGTGCACCCGGCATAGCCGGGGATGGGCTCCCCGTAAACCCAGGTGCCGCCCATCCCGCCGGCGGCGCCGGACGGCGCGTTGCGACCCGTCTCGTCGGAATCCGCCCCCATGAGTTGGCGGGTGTCCATGGTGTTGTCCGGCAGTAAGCTCTGGTCGTTCTGAGGCATATGATCCACTCCTTTTTGTTGTGCGCTCATGTGTCGTAGTAGGCGTTGGTCGGGTTATAGAAACAGTGATCCCCGATGCGGGTCTGCCAGTAGCCCACATCCGAGGGGAAATTGTTGCGGCATTTGGGACTGAAGGGGTTGTAGAACCAGAGGGATTCCGCCACGTCGGGGAGGCGGTTGCCCGCAATGGCCCAGTCGGCGATCTGATAGTGGATGGCCTCGGGGCGCATGTTGTATATGTTCTGCGGGTTGTAGGCCCCGCCCTCCGTCTCACTGGCACAGACGAACTGGTAGGGCTGGAAAATGATGTTGCGGATGCTGCCCTGGCCCACCCGGGCGTACTCGCCGCCCCTGGCGTGGACCCGGTTCATAACCACGCCGGCCACCGCCATCATCCCCTCGGGTCCCTCCCCGCCGGCCTCGCACTGAATGAGGCGGGCCAGAAGTTCTCTATCGGAATAAGCCATCGTATATCACGCTCCTGGTCACGACCAGTGTATGCGCGGGGCGGGGGCGGGGTGCGGCGGTCCGGGTACAGGCGGCGCGATGCTGAAAAGTTTTTCAGTGCGATAGCATCCGGCCGTTCCTCGCGGACAATCGCCGGAAGTTCCCAT
Organism: uncultured Oscillospiraceae bacterium; assembly: GCA_910577915.1. Taxonomy (GTDB): domain Bacteria; phylum Bacillota; class Clostridia; order Oscillospirales; family Oscillospiraceae; genus Pelethomonas. The sequence continues at coordinate 12,653 of CAJTOM010000050.1, read as the reverse complement.
AAAAGCGCGCGTGCTGCCCCTCCTCCTGCATCCGGATGCCCCCGCCTGACATCCTGTGCTTTTTTTGACCCCATTTTGTACAATTTCCCTCTTGCCTCCCGCCCAAATCTGTGGTATGGTAATAGATAACACGATAGAGGTCGCGGACGCGATGAAGCTGCGCTAGCCGGCAGGCGATGACCGCAGCGGGGGCAAGTCCGCCGAATCCGCTGTCCGGGCGCGGGCGGCGGATGGGGACGGGGAGAACATCTCCGCCACTGTCCGTGGAGCCCCCGGCTCCATGGTTGCGCTATCTGCTCGGATTGAACAAGGCGCCTTGTGCAAAGCCGGCGGAAGCGTCCGCCGGTTTTTTTATATCCCAAAACGCCGGCCGCCGCATATCGTCCCACTATTTTTCTTAGGAGGAATTGACCCATGGACATCCGCAACCTGAAGGGCTCCATTGTGGCCCTGGTGACCCCCTTCCACGCCGACGGCTCGGTGAACTTTGAGAAGCTGCGGGAGCTGACGGAGTGGCACATTGCGAACAAAACCGATGCCATTCTCACCCTGGGCACCACCGGGGAGAGCTCCACCATGACCCACGAGGAGGACGACGCGGTTCTGCGCTGCGTCATTGAGGCCGCCGCCGGCCGGGTTCCCGTCATCGCCGGCACCGGCTCCAACTCCACCCAGACCATGCTGGAGAAGAGCCTGCGGGCGGAGGCGCTGGGGGCCGGCGGCCTGCTGCTCATCACCCCCTACTACAACAAGGGCAATCCGGAGGGCATCTTCCGCCACTTCGCCGCCGTAGCCGACGCGGTGCAGATCCCCTGCATTCTCTACAATGTCCCCGGCCGGACAGGCTGCGCCATCTCCCCGGAGAACGTGGAGCGCCTCAGCCGCCACCCCAACATCTGCGGCATCAAGGAGGCCAGCGGGGACATGTCCTACGCCATGAAGATCGCCCACTGCGTGGGGCCCGACTTCGCCCTCTGGTGCGGTAACGACGACATCACCATCCCCCTGCTGTCCATCGGCGGCAGCGGCGTGATCTCCGTATGGGCCAACATCATGCCCCGGGCGTGCCACGATATGGTCATGGACTACTTAGAGGGCCGCCGGGAGCAGGCCGCCGCCGCGGCTGTCAAGTACTTAGATCTGATGAACGGCCTCTTTATGGAGGTCAACCCCATCCCCGTCAAGACCGCCCTGAACCTGATGGGCAAGGATGTGGGCCCCTTCCGCCTGCCACTGTGCGGGATGACAGAGGCCCACACGGCGCAGCTGCGTGGGCTGCTGGAGGAGGCCGGGCTGCTCTCATGAAGATACTGCTGATTGGACACGGCCGCATGGGCCGCCTCGTTGAACAGACCGCCCTCTCCGCCGGGGACCAGATCGGCGGCGTCATCGATGTGGGGAACCTGGCCGACCTGGGGACCATCGGCCGTGTGGCGGACGTGGCCATCGACTTCTCCGCCCCCGCCGCCCTGCCCGCCGTGGCGGACTACGTCCGCGCCACCGGCACCCCTCTGCTCTCCGGCGTCACGGGCCTGGAGGCGGGACAGCTGGCGGTGTTCGACGAGCTGGGCCGTCACGCCCCGGTCATCCACTCCGCCAACTACTCCCTGGGCATCGCGGTGTTCCGCCGGATCCTGGGGGAGGTCCGGGAGGTGCTGGGGGAGTTTGACGTGGAGATCGTGGAGACCCACCACAACCAGAAGGCGGACGCCCCCAGCGGTACCGCCAAGCTGCTGCTGGAGGCGGTGGACCCCGCCCGCACCGCCCTCCCGGTCTACGGCCGGCAGGGGGTCACAGGGAAGCGAGACCGCCGGGAGATCGGCATCCACGCCCTCCGGGGGGGCACCGAGGCCGGCACCCACACCGTCAGCTTCTTCGGCCCCGACGAGGTCTTTGAGATTACCCACCGGGCCTCCTCCCGGCAGATTTTCGTCAACGGGGCCCTCCACGCCGCCCGGCGGCTGTACCGCCTGCCCAAGGGCCGCTACCAGCTGGAGGAGATTTTGTTTGGAGGGAATGAGAGATGATGAACGCCCAGGAGATCATCGCCTATATCGGCGCGGCGGAGAAGAAAACGCCAGTGAAGATCTACGTCAACGAGCGCGCCCCCATCGACTACGGCGCCGCCAAGGTCTTCGGCCAGGGGGCCAGTAAGACCGTCTTCGGCGACTGGCGGGAGCTGGGGCCCCTCCTGGCGGAGAACGCCGGGAACATCCAGGACATGGAGATTGAGTGCGACCGGCGCAACAGCGCCATCCCCCTGCTGGAGCTCAAGCATCTCAACGCCCGCATCGAGCCCGGCGCCATCATCCGGGAGCAGGTGGAGATCGGCGACAACGCGGTGATTATGATGGGGGCGGTGATCAACATCGGCGCCGTGGTGGGGCCGGGCACCATGATCGACATGGGGGCCATCCTGGGCGGCCGGGCCACCGTGGGCAGCAACTGCCACATCGGGGCCGGGGCCGTCCTGGCCGGCGTCATCGAGCCCGCCAGCGCCACCCCGGTGATCGTGGAGGACGGGGTCCTGGTGGGGGCCAACGCGGTGGTCATCGAGGGGGTCCGGGTGGGCCGGAACGCCGTGGTGGCCGCCGGCGCGGTGGTCATTGAGGACGTGCCGGAGAACGCCGTGGTGGCCGGCTGCCCCGCCCGAGTCATCAAGCAGCGGGACGAGGGCACCAACCAGAAGACCGCCCTGGAGTCCGCCCTGCGGCAGCTGTAGAAGCGCCCCGCAATTATGCAGCAGAAAAGGGTCCCGCCAGTATGGCGGGACCCTTTTCGCGGGATAATCCGGATGTAAAGCAACGCTTACTGCACGAAGTTGACGGTGACGTTGGGGAAGGTCTCGCCGCCGGCCAGGAAGGTGTCATAGTTCCCGTTCACGGACAGGGAGCCGCCGGACTTCATGCCGTTCACCAGCTCGTCATACTTATCCTGGGTCATCTTCTCAAAGCGGGAGGTCTCCATGGGCAGGCCCACGGCGTCCTCGTCCACGCCCAGGTTGACCGCCTGGCCGCCGACCTCGTCCCACTTGCCGTTATAGAAGCGGCCCAGCATCAGGCTGGCGGCCTCGCTCAGGCCCTTCACGGCGGAGGTCATCACGGTGTTGGAGGCGTCGGCCTGGTCCACGTCCACGCCGATGGATACGCCGTTATTGGCGGCGGCGGCGGCGAAGACACTGTCGCACATGGAGCCGCCGCAGGAGAAGACCACCTCGGTGCCGTTGGCGTACCAGCCGTTGACCTGGGTCTGAAGCTCGGGGGAAGCGGAGTAGCTCTGACCGTACAGGAAGCTGAAGTTGATCTCCGCGTTCACGCCCGCCTCAGCGGCAGCGGCGCTCACGCCCTGGACGAAGCCGTAGCCAAAACGGTTGACAGCGGGGTTGGTGCCGCCGCCGCCGCCGGTGAAGCCCATCTTGGTGTAGCCCTCGATGATGGCGGCGTAGCCGGCCAGATAGCCGCACTGCTCCTCGTGGAAGGCCACGCCCACCACATTGCTCAGCACGTTGCCGCTGTCGTCAGCGAGGGGATAGCCGTCGATGAACACAAACTTCACGTCGGGATGTTCCACGGCGGCCCGCTTCATGGCGGCCTCCTGCAGGTAGCCGGGAGCCACGATGACCTCAGCACCGCCGTCGATGGCGGAGATGTAGGCGTTATAGCGGTCCTCGTCGGTGGCCTCGTTGCCGTTGGCGGGGGCGTAGTACTTGTAGGACTTGTTGTTCTGGCTGGCGTAGAGCTTCACGCCGTCCCAGGTGCCCTGGTTGAAGGACTTGTCCTTCAGCTGGCCCACATCGGTGACCATGGCGATGACGTACTTGCCGTCGGAGCTGGTCATGGTGTCATCGATGCTGTCGGCGTCCTTGCCGCCGCCGTTGCCGCTGCCGCCGCCGTTGCCGCCGCAGGCGACCAGGGCCAGCGCCATGGTGAGGGCCAGCAGCAGGGCCAATAACTTCTTCTTCATGGGAATCAATCAACCTTTCTTTTCCAAATTTACCGCCCGGTGCAGAGTGGCGCCCGGGCGGCGTATGGCTTATTATACCGCATCTCGCGCCACAAAGCAACCAAAATTCCCAAGGATGCGGGATGAAATTTGGCGGCAGGCGGCGGGACGTTGTCAAAAGTGACGAAAAAAGCCGTTACTTCTCCGCCATTTTGACGGCGGTCTCCAGGGCGATGCGCATCATGGTGGTGAAGGTGGTCTGCCGCTGGTCGGCGGGCAGGTCCTCGCCGGTGACCAGGTGGTCGGAGATGGAGCAGATGGCCAGGGCCCGCCTGCCCAGCTTCATGGCGGTCCAGTACAGGGCCGCGGCCTCCATCTCCACCGCCAGCACCCCCATCTCTCCCCATTTGAGGGTGGTGTTGGAGGCGTCATAGAAGGTGTCGGAGGACAGCAGGTTGCCCACGGGCATCTCCACCCCCAGTTCCCGGGCCGCGCCCACGGCGGTCTCCAGCAGGGTGAAGTCGGCGATGGGGGCGATGAGGCCGGGCAGGCCGTACTGGTGGAAGAAGTTGGAGTTGGTGCAGGCCCCCTGGGCGGCCACCACGTCCCGCACCTTCAGCTTCGGGCTGATGGCCCCGGCGGAGCCGATGCGGATGATGTTCTCCACATCGTACTGGCTGAAGAGCTCATAGGAGTAGATGCCGATAGAGGGCATGCCCATGCCGGAGGCCATCACGGAGACGGGGGCGCCCCTGTAGGTTCCGGTGTAGCCGTGGATCCCCCGGACGTTGTTGACCAGCCTGGCGTCCTCCAGGAAGGTGTCCGCGATGAACTTGGCCCGCAGGGGGTCGCCGGGCATAAGGACGGTCTTGGCGAAATCGCCGGGATTGGCGGAGTTGTGGGGTGTAGACATGGTGGAATCTCCTCTCTGTATTAAATGTTAGTAACCGCTGCCCTCGATGCCCTTCACCGCCTTAATGATGCGGCTGGTGCCCAGCCGGGACGCGCCCAGGGCGATGAAATCCTCCGCGTCCTGGAGGCTGGAGATGCCGCCGGCGGCCTTGATCTTCAGGTGGGGCGCGGCGTGCTTGGCGAACAGGGCCACATCCTCCCGGGTGGCGCCGCCGCCGGCGAAGCCGGTGGAGGTCTTGATGAAGTCCGCGCCGGAGGCGGAGACGATCTCGCACATCTTGATCTTCTCCTCATCGGTGAGCAGGCAGGTCTCAATGATGACCTTCAGCAGCTTGCCGCCGCAGGCGGCCTTTACGGCCTTGATCTCCGCCAGCAGCTCGTCCCACTTTTTGTCCTTCACCCAGCCGATGTTGATGACCATGTCGATCTCGTCCGCGCCGTTTTTCACCGCGTCTTCGGTCTCAAAGCACTTCACCGCCGTGGTGGAGTAGCCGTTGGGGAAGCCGATGACGGTGCAGACCGCCAGCTTATCCCCCAGATGTTCCCTGGCTTGCTTCACGTAGCTGGCGGGGATGCAGACGGAGGCGGCGGCGTACTTCACGCCGTCGTCACAGATGGCGCGGATCTCCTCCCAGGTGGCCCCCTGGGTCAGGAGGGTGTGGTCCACAGTGGCCAGAAGCGTCTTCAGTTCCATAGTAGTTTTCCTCATTTCTCCGCAGATGCGGCTCATTTGATCTGACAAAGGCAGTATACCATATTTTCCGGCAATAGGAAAGCGTCTTTTTCCGCCGGCGGCGTCCGCCCGGCCCCTCCGGAGAGAGCCGCGGCCCGTCACAGCAGCCCGGCCTGTCCCGCCAGCCGCTCCAGCAGCGACCGCAGGGGGCGGAAGAGGACCAGGGCCATGCAGAAATTCCCCCCGCAGTGGATGATGTCGAAGGGGATCCCCTGCACCCACCAGCTCAGGGCGAAGGCCCAGCCCCCGCTGAGCAGGTACACCGGCGCGCACAGCGCGCCGAAGGCCAGCCCGAAGCCCCCCGACAGCGCCGCCCAGCCCAAGGGGGACTCCATCCGCCGCAGCAGCCAGGCCGCCCCGGCCAGGATGAGCCACACATATACATAGCACACCGACCACAGGTTCAGCCCCCAGGTGACCACCTCCAGCAGCACATAGGCGTACAGGGGCAGCAGCGCCCGCCAGCCCAGCACCGCCGTGTATACGATCACCAGCAGGGACACCGGCTCCACGTTGGGCAGCCACGCCAAGGCCAGCTTGCTCCCGAACAGAAGCGCCGTCAGAAGGCCCAGTACCGCCAGCTCCCCGGCGCTCCCGCCCCGGCGCTCAGATCCCGTCATAGCCCACCGTGAAGGTCAGCTCGTAGTGCTCCCCGCCGGCGATGGGGGTGCTGTCCGCCCCGGTGTTCACCGCCTCGCCGTCCCTGGTGATCCGCCACCACTCCTGGGCGGCCTCGCGGGCGGTCTCCCCGTCGGCGGTGAGGATGTAGAGGCCGTAGGGCCCCTGGTTGTCCTCCACCACCCCGCCGGCCACCAGGGCCGGCCCCAGGCAGGCCTCGTCGGTGTCCAGGGCAAACTCCCGGACGCTCCCGTCCCCGTGGACGACCTCCACCGTCAGATGCTTCTCCCCCGCCGCCCCACGGGGGGCCAGCAGCCGCCACACCGCCAGCAGCGCCAGAACCGCCGCCGCCAGTGCCAAGGCCGCCCAGAGGGCGCTCCGTCTGTGTCCGTCCTGTTTTTTCTCATGCATGATGGTATCCTCCTGCGCCCGCGGCGCGCTTAAAATAACCCCTTTAGTATACCACGCCTGTCAAGGCGGGAAGGGCTCCGCCAAAAACCGGCGGCCCGCCCCATCTTTTCTCCGAATTTTTAAGATTGCATTGTTTTTTGCGCCCACATCCGTTATAATAGAAAAAAACGGAAAAAGGGGACCGACAATGAAGTGGTTAGCGCTGCACATCGACACCTCCCCCGCCGGCCTGGAGCCTGTGGAGACCATGCTCAGCGGCCTGGGCATCGACGGCCTGGTTATTGAGGACGAGGGGGACTTCCGCCGCTTTCTGGAGCAGAACCGGCAGTACTGGGACTACGTGGACGAGGAGCTGGACCGGTCCATGACCGGCAAGTGCCGCGTCACTTTCTACGCCGAGGAGAGCGAGGCCGGCTTCGCCCAGGTGGCGGCGGTGCGCATCGCTATGGCGGAGCTGAAGCGGGCCCGCCCGGAGTGCGCCCCTCTGCTGCTGACCATGGACGGGGTGGAGGACGCCGACTGGGAGAACAACTGGAAGGCCTTCTACAAGCCCATGGAGATCGGGGAGCGCCTGATCGTCATCCCCGACTGGGAGGAGGCGGACCCCCAAGGCCGGGTGGCCCTGCGCCTGAACCCCGGCCTGGCCTTCGGCACCGGCAGTCACGCCACCACCCGCCTGTGCCTGACCGCCCTGGAGCGGACGGTGACGCCGGGCATGCGGGTGCTGGATCTGGGCTGCGGCAGCGGGATTCTCTCCATCGCCGCCCTGCTGCTGGGGGCTGCGGAGGCAGCTGCCTGTGACATCGACGAGAAGGCGGTGGACATCGCCTATGAGAACGCCGCCCTCAACGGCGTGGGCCGGGAGCGGTACACCGTCCTGGCCGGGGACGTACTCACGGACCCTGGCCTGCGGCGGGAGCTGGGCGGGGGTTACCACATGGTCGTGGCCAACATCGTCTCCGACGTGATCATCGCCCTGGCCCCCGCCGTGGGGGACCTGCTGGCGGAGGGGGGGCTCTTTTTGTGCTCCGGGATCATCGACGAGCGGGCAGGGGAGGTCCGCGCCGCCCTGGAGGCATCGGGCTTCACCGTTCTGGAGGAAAACCGGTCCGAGGGCTGGCACAGCTTTCTGTGCCGCTGAGGCCGCGTGAGAAAAGGAGTGCGTACAGATGTCATACCGCCGGAATTTTACCATTGGACGCCGGGAGACCCGGAACTTTTACCTGACCTTGGTGCTGGGCAGCTGGAGGAAGGGCATTGTAGGCTTTGGCGCGGTGGGGGCCCTGGCGGCCCTGCTGTATATGCCGGCGCTGTCCCTGCCCCTGCGGGGGCTTCTGCTGCTGGCGGGGGCGGCGGCGGGCATGGGGCTGTCCACCCTGTTTCTGGCGGTCTCCACCTGCATGAGGGTCCGCGCCCAGCTGCGCCGCTCCGGCCGGGAGCGCTACGTCCAGGAGACGGAGATCGACGGCTTCGGGGTCCGCGTCACCGTGGGGAAGGACCGGGCCAAGCTGGGCTTTGACAAGCTCCGCCGGGTCCAGGAGACCCGGGGGGCCTTCTACCTGTTCCTCTCCGACAGCCAGGCCTGGATCCTTCCCAAGGCCCAGATGGAGGACCGGGCGGCGGAGTGCGCCCAGCTGCGGCAGATCTTCCGCACCGTGATCGAGCGGGGCCGCCTGCGTCTGCGGAAGTCGTAGCGCCCCTATTGTATCCGCGTCCAATCCGTGGTATGATGACACGGTGCGCCCCGCCCGAGCGCGGGCGGGCCCACAATTTTAAAGAAATCGCGAGGAAACCAAAACATGATGAAAAGATGGATGAGCGGGCTTCTGGCCCTGGTACTTCTGGCCGGCCTGTGCGCCGGCTGCGGGGACAAGCGTCCGATTGATACCCCCACGGAGGAGGCCCCCTACGGCATCTACTACGACGTCACCGGCATCCACCCTAGAGAGACGGTGCTGGAGGTGGACGGGAACCAGATTCCTGCGGAGCTGTACTTCTACTGGCTGACCTACACCTGCGGCAACCTGGAGAACAGCCTGAACATGTACCATACCTACTACGGCCTCTACGGCGAGCTCTTCGGCGAGGACGGCTCCCTCAGCTGGGATGCCGACTTTGAGGAGGGCAAGACTCTGGCCCAGAAGGCCCTGGAGGACGCGGAGAACAGCGTAAAATTCTACGCCGCCATCGAAAACCTGGCCGCCCGCCGGGACGTCTCCCTCACCGAGGAGGACCAGGCCGCCCTGGACGGCAGCATCGCCTCCGCCAAGGAGCAGCTGGGGGAGGAGGGCTTCGCGGACTACCTGGAGCTTATGGGCATCACCCAGGAGAACTTCCGCCGCATCTCCGCCGCCGGCTTCCTCTTCGACCGCCTGCGGGAGCTGGTGCTGGTGGAGGGCGATGAGCTCTACCGCGAGCTGGGCGGCAGCATCTACGTGGACCACATCCTCCTCTCCACCGTGAACAACGAGACCGGCGAGGCCCTCCCCGAGGAGGAGATCGCCGCCAAGCGGGCTGCGGCGGAGGACCTGCTGGCCCAGCTCCAGGCCGCCGAAGATCGGGAGGCCCTGTTCACCCAGCTGGCGGCGGAGCACGGCGAGGACCCCGGCCGGGAGACCGAGACGGGCTACCTCATGGATGAGAACACCAACTTTGTCCAGAAGTTTAAGGACGCGGCCCTCTCCCTGGAGGTGGGCCAGCTCAGCGGCATTGTGGAGACCAACTACGGCTTCCACATCCTCCTGCGCAAGGATCTGACCGAGGCCCAGCGCCTGTCCCTGGCGGGCGACCAGCTGACCCTCATTTTGGAGGAGCAGATGGCGGAGGCGGAGGTGGTGCGCAGTGAGAAGCTGGACTCCATTGAGGCCGGCAGCTTCTACGCCGGCTACAACGAGGCCGCCGAGGCCCTCATGGCCGCCAAGACGCCTGCGGACGAGGGAGCCGGAGACGCTGGTGGGGATGCGGACGGCACCGGAGACGCCGGAGAGCCCGACGCGGATGGCGGCGAAGCCGGCGGTTCCAACTGAGCGCCCTATGCCTAACGGGATCATCATCATCGACAAGCCCGCCGGCTGGACCAGCATGGACGTATGCGCCAAGCTGCGGGGCATTTTGAAAGAGCGCCGGGTGGGCCATGGGGGGACGCTGGACCCCATGGCCACCGGCGTGCTGCCCGTCTTCGTGGGGAGCGCCGCCAAGGCGGTGGAGTTCGCCGAGAAGGGGGACAAGGAGTATGTCGCCGGACTGCGCCTGGGGCTGGTCACCGACACCCAGGACAGCACGGGCCAGGTTATGGAGACCCGGCCCGTCACAGCAGACCGGCGGGCGCTGGAGGCGGTCCTGCTCCGGTTCACCGGCCCCATCGAGCAGGTGCCCCCCATGTACTCCGCCATCAAGATCGGCGGCAGGAAGCTCTGCGATCTGGCCCGGAAGGGCCAGGAGGTCCACCGTCCCCCCCGGCCCGTCACCATCCACGCCCTGGAGGTGCTGGAGCAGACCGGGCCGGACCGGTACCTGCTCCGGGTCCGGTGCTCCAAGGGCACCTATGTGCGCACCCTCTGCCACGACATCGGACAGGCCCTGGGCTGCGGAGGGTGCATGGACGCGTTGCGCCGGACCATGGCCGCCGGCTTCCCCATCGAGGACGCGGTGACGCTGGAGCAGGTCCAGGAGCGGGGCGAGGATCTGCTTATGCCGGTGGACTGCCTTTTTGCCGGCTGTCCGGTCTTCCTGCTGCGCTCCCCCCGGCTGGAGCGGCTGGCGCGCAACGGGAACCCCATCCCTGCGCCCGAGCTGCCGCCCGGACGGTACCGCGTCTACAGCCAGGACCAGGAATTTCTCTGCCTGAGCCAGTGGGAGAAGGGGCAGCTGCGGTCCGTCAAGAATTTTTTCGGCGGCTGAGTGCGCCGCCTGGAGAGGTAGGCCATGGAGAGTAATCAAAAACGGGTGATCGCCCTGGGCTTTTTCGACGGCCTGCACCTGGGCCACCAGGCCCTGCTGCGCCGGGCGGCGGAGCGGGGGGCGGAGCGCGCCCTGGCCCCGGCCCTGCTGACCTTCGACCGCTCCCCCCGGGAGTTTGTCACCGGCACCCCGGTGCCCCTGCTGACCACCGTCCAGGAGCGGCGGCGGACGGCGGCGGCGCTGTTTCCGGGGCTGGAGGTCATCGCGCTGCCCTTCGACCGGACCATGATGACCATGCCCTGGGAGGCCTTTGTGGTCATGCTGTCCGAGACCTACCGGGCCGGCTGGCTGGTGGCGGGCCACGACTTCCGCTTCGGCCACAAAAACGCCGGAAACGCGGACCTCCTGCGGGAGAAGGCCGCGGAGCTGGGCCTGAATTGCGACGTCATCCCCGCCGTGCGCCTGGAGGGCGTGACGGTGAGCTCCACCCACATCCGCGCCCTGCTGGAGCGGGGGGAGGCGGAGGCGGCGCGGCGCTTTCTGGGCCGGCCCTTCGCCATCTCCGGCCCGGTGCGGCACGGGAAGCGGCTGGGCTCCTCCCGGCTGGGGGCCCCCACGGTGAACCTGGTACCGGACCCCCGGCAGCTGACGCCGGCCTTCGGCGTCTACGTGGCCCGGGTGACAGTGGACGGAGTCTCCTTTCCCGCCGTCACCAACGTGGGCGTGCGCCCCACGGTGGACACCGACGGCGGCGTGACGGTGGAGAGCCACCTGCTCACCCCCGCCGGGGATCTGTACGGCGCGGTCTGCCGGGTGGAATTTCTGAAGATGCTGCGTCCGGAGCGGCGCTTTGAGAGTCTGGAGGCCCTGGGGGCCCAGATTGCGGCGGACGCGGCGGCGGCCCGGGCCTATTTCCGCCCGGACGGAGCCGCCGGCGCGTAGGCCGGACAGACAGGGAGGCGACGCCATGAAGCACGTATTCATCATCAACCCCGCTGCCGGGAAGCGGGACTGCACCGCCCGGCTGATGGGCATGGCCAAGCAGCTGGAGGTCCGGCACGGCCTGGACGTGGAGTGCATCCTCACCAGGCGGCCCGGCCACGCCATGGAGACCGCCCGGAGCCTGGCGGCGCGGGGGGAGCCGGTGCGCATCTACGCCTGCGGCGGGGACGGCACCGTCAACGAGACGGCCAACGGCATTGCCGGATTTGAAAATGCCGCCATGACCTGCATCCCCGTGGGCACGGGCAACGACTTCCTGAAGAACTTCGGCGGCACGGCGGCCCTGTTTGCCGACCCGGAGAACCTCTGGGACGGCCCCGCCTTCCCCCTGGACGCCATCGACTGCAGCGGCCGCCTGGCCCTGACGGTGGCCTGCTCCGGCTTTGACGCCCAGGTAGCCCGGGACGTACATACATACGGTAAACTGCCCCTGCTGGGCGGCCAGGGCAGCTATATCCTCTCCCTGGGGGTCAACTTCCTGGTGAGGGGCCTGGACCACCGCTGGACCATCACCCTGGACGGAGCGCCCATGACCGGCGATTACGTGCTGGCCGCCGTCTGCAACGGCCGGTACTACGGCGGCGGCTTCATGCCCGTGGGAGAGGCCCGGATGGACGACGGCGTCCTCAACACCCTCATTGTCCGAAAGGTCAGCCGCCCCGCCTTCCTCCGCTTTGTGGGGGCCTACTCCAAGGGCCTGTACCACACCCTGCCGGACGTGGCCCGGTGCTACACCGCCAGGGAGGTGGTCATCCGCTCCCAGGACAGGGACATCGTCACCTGCCTGGATGGGGAGTGCACCCTCAGTCGGGAGGCAGCGTTCCGCCTGTCGGAAAAAAGGGTGTCCTTCTTCGGCCCCGCCGGCTGCGACCCCAACGCCACCTGCGTTCCCCTGCCGGAGTGACCGGCCCATATGCGCGAGAACACCCCGGCTGTGGAACCCTCCCACAGCCGGGGCGTTCTTTTTCTGCGCGGCTACGGCGTCTGCCCGTCCAGCGCCTCCATGCGGATCCGTTCTGTCAACGCCAATCTGAAAATGTAAGAAAACGCCGAAGAAATATTGTAGTTTTTCGGGGGGCGGGGGGTAAGAAAACTAAGCGTTTCCTTGCACAAAAAGAGTGTTCACGATTTACTG
>CAJTOM010000049.1 GCA_910577915.1 uncultured Oscillospiraceae bacterium | reverse complement strand
TCATCATCGACCAGGGCTACTACAACAACCAGTACCGGGCGCCCTCCAAGGAGTTCAAGGACTTCATGGCCTTCCAGCGCCGGGAGGTGGCGAAGCTGGCCAAGGAGATGGTGGACATCACCCACGAGCTGGGCAAGGAGGCCATGATGTTCCTGGGGGACCACTTCATCGGCACCGAGCCCTACATGCCGGAGTTCGCCTCTATCGGCCTGGACGCGGTGGTGGGCAGCGTTGGCAACGGCTCCACCCTGCGCCTCATCTCCGACATCCCCGGGGTGAAGTACACCGAGGGCCGCTTTCTGCCCTACTTCTTCCCCGACACCTTCCACGAGGGGGGCGACCCCGTCCGGGAGGCCAAGGAGAACTGGGTCACCGCCCGCCGGGCCATCCTGCGCAAGCCCATCGACCGCATCGGCTACGGCGGCTACCTGAAGCTGGCCTGCCAGTTCCCGGAGTTTGTGGACTACGTGGAGAGCGTGTGCAAGGAGTTCCGGCTGCTCTACGACAACATTGGCGGGGCCAAGCCCTACTGCGTGAAGACCGTGGCGGTGCTCAACAGCTGGGGCCGCGCCCGGTCCTGGGGCTGCCACATGGTCCACCACGCCCTGTACCAGAAGCAGAACTACTCCTACGCCGGGGTCATCGAGGCCCTGTCCGGCGCGCCCTTCGACGTGAAGTTCCTCAGCTTTGACGACCTCAAGGCCGATCCCCGCGCCCTGGAGGGCGTGGACGTGCTGCTCAATGTGGGCGACGGCGACACGGCCCACACCGGCGGCGCGGTCTGGGAGGACCCGGAGATCGCCGCCCTGGTGAAGCGCTTCATCTGGAACGGCGGCGGCCTCATCGGCGTGGGCGAGCCCTCCGGCCACCAGTACCAGGGCCGCTACCTCCAGCTGGCGGGCGTGCTGGGCGTGGAGAAGGAGACCGGGTTTACCCTGGGGTACGACAAGTACAACTGGGAGGAGCACCCGGACCACTTCCTGCTGGCGGACTGCACCGGTCCCGTAAACTTCGGCGAGGGCAAGAAGAGCATCTACGCCCTCCCCGGCACGGAGATCCTGGTCCAGCGGGACAAGGAGGTCCAGCTGGCGGTAAACGGCTTCGGTTCCGGCCGGGCGGTGTACCTCTCCGGCCTCCCCTACTCCTTCGAGAACAGCCGCCTGCTCTATCGGGCCATCCTCTGGAGCGCCCACGGCGAGGAGGAGCTGCACCGCTGGTTCTCCACCAACTTCAACGTGGAGGTCCACGCCTTTGTCCAGAGCGGTCAGTTCTGCGTAGTGAACAACACCTACGAGCCCCAGTCCACCACCGTCTGGATGGACGGCGGCGAGCACTTCCCCTTGGATCTGGCGGCCAACGAGATCAAATGGTACGCGATCTGAACAGATAAAAAAGGCCTCGTTTCCGCAGCCGCGGAAACGAGGCCTTTTTCTCAATCATATGGACACGCCGCCGGAGAAGTAGTATACTGATCTCACCGAACCACATTCTCACTGTCTGGAGGAAACCGCATATGGGCCGCTGGATCCTGTATTCTCTGCTCGCCTACTGCGCACTGTACGCCGCCGTCTGGCTCCACGAGCTCGGACACGCCCTGCTGAACGCCCGCTTCGGCTGCCGCCCCGGCTGGAGCCGCGTGCAGGTGAAGCCCTACGTCTTCTTCTCCAACCCCGGCCCGGTGGATCTGGACAAATACCGCGCCCTGGCCCCCTGGCAGCGCACCCTCGCCGCCTACGGCGGCGTGATCGCCAATCTCCTCTGGGCGGGCGCCGGCGGAGCTCTCCTGCTCCTCCTTCAGCCTGAGAACGGCTATGTGCAGCTCTTTCTCTGGATGTTCACGACCCTCCACCTGGCGGAGATTGTCAGCTACCTCGTCGTCGGGAGCATCTATCTGGTCAGCGACATGGCCATCGCCGTCCAGGAGTACCCCCGCCTCCGCCTGCCCAACATCGCCGCAGGACTCGCCGTCACCGCTGTCTACCTGTGGGCCCTTCTGCGCGTTCCCGCGGACTTCCGGGTCTTCGCCGCCGTCTGGAACCTGCTGACCGTCCTCTCCATGTGCGCCGGGCGGATCGTCTTCTCCCTGCTCCGCGGCCGGGCCTCCTAGCCTACTCCTCCGCCGCAGCGGGCGCCATGCCCAGCCGGGCCAGTCCCCCGTCGCCGATGAGCCCTGCCAGCTCCTCATAGCTCAAACGCAGCTCCACCTCGCCCATGACGTAGGGCCCCAGCTCGTAGGTGGAGTAGACCACCAGCATCCCCTCCTCGTCGAAGAGGACCGCCCCCTCGCTCCAGCGGGAGATGATCTCCCCGTAGTCCGGCCAGTAGCCGTCCCGATTCCGGGTGATGGCGTCCGCCTTCTCTCGCAGCAGCTCCGCCGCCCCGCACTGGAAAGCCGCCGGATCGTCGGCCAGCTGGGTGGGGTCGATAAACTGCCCGATCCGCAGATCAAAGAGGTAGCTGGAGGTATAGCGGTTGGGGTGAGCTCCGCCGGTGTAGCTGCATTGGTCCACCCGGACGCTGACCAGATCCCCCGCCATGGTCCCGGAGGCGGCCGCCCTGTCGTAGTAGGCCTCGATGGTATAGCCGTCCCGCTCCATCTGGGCCGCGTCGTCCCCCATCACGGCCCCGTAGGCCGTCAGCTCCTCCATCAGCGCGGACATCTTGGCGTGGAAGGTCTCCACATTCCGCTGCGCCGCCTCCGCCTCCTCCGGGGAGAGCTCCTCCAGGTTGGCCACGGACAGCACCAGAAGCTGGTAGCTGTAGTCCGCCAGCTTCCTGCCGCCCTCGGACAGGAAGGTCTCCTCCTCCGAGAGCGCCTCGAGCGTATAGACCGCCTCCGCCGTCTCCGCCGTCTGCACCGGCGCAGGCGCGGGGGTAAAGCCCCGGGCGGCCAGCAGGATCAGCCACGCCGCTAAAAAGATAGGAAAGGCATTGTTTTTCATAGGATACTCTCCATCTGCGGCCCCGCCGCGTACTCGCTCCCAGGCCCCGCCTGTCCCAGATCGGGATAAGCCAGCACATACAGGTCCGTACACCGG
This sequence comes from uncultured Oscillospiraceae bacterium, assembly GCA_910577915.1. Classification (GTDB taxonomy): domain Bacteria; phylum Bacillota; class Clostridia; order Oscillospirales; family Oscillospiraceae; genus Pelethomonas. The sequence continues at coordinate 16,748 of CAJTOM010000049.1, read as the reverse complement.
GCCTCCTGGTCGAAGACCCGCTCCGCCGCCCCGCCCAGCCGCCGGACATGGGCGGGCTTGGTGATCACCGGCAGCGCCGCCCGCTCCCGCATCTGCCCCAGCAGGGCCCGGCCCCGCTCGCTGAATCCCAGCACCCGGAGATAGGGAGGCCGCTCCCCCCGGCGCGCCTGGGGCACGCCCAGATAGGCCTGGAGCAGCAGCCGCCGCAGGCGGGCCATGGGGTAGCGCCGGGTTTTGGCCCGCTCCAGAATCTCCTCTATGGAGGCGGCGGACTGCACAGCGGCGTAAAACCGGTGGTACAGCCCCTCCCCTCCCCCATCATAGGGGCGGAAGTCCTCCTCCCCCATCCGGCGCAGACGGGCCAGCACGGCCCGCTGGCAGTTTCCAACGCACACCGGGGCCCGCCCGGCAGCCATCTCCGCCTCCAGGATCCCGGCGGCGCACTCCGGCAGCAGCTCCCGCCACGCCGCCCCCGCCAGAATCCGCTCCCGGATGGCGGAGGCGGAGGGAAAGGCGCTCTCCTCCCCGCTGTCGTGGTCCGCCCCCACCCGCGGCAGGGCCAGGGGCTCTATGCCGCCGCCCTGGGTCCCCAGGGCCCGCAGGTACTCCACCGCCAGGGCGTTGTTGGGCCGGGAGAGGCACTCCGCCGCCGCCCCCGCCAGGGAGCGGACCGCCGCCTGCCGGGCGGCGGCAAAGGACGCGCCGCCCCGGACAAACTCCCGCAGCCGCCGGTCATACGCCGGGCTGTCCAGCCACGCCGCCGTCTCCGCCAGGGGGGCCAGCGCCCCGCACTCGCTGCCGAAGGCCAGGTGGGTCACCACCCCCGTGGCGGCGAGAATCCCCACGCCCCCCTGGGCGAAGCGCTCCGCCCCGGCGGCGGACCAGGGTGTGGGCAGCTCCAGCACCAGGTCCGCGCCGCCCCGCAGGGCGGCCGCCGCCCGGCAGTGCTTGCGCATAATGGCAAAATCCCCCCGCTGGACAAAGTTCCCGCTCATGCAGGCCGCCACGGCGGTATCCGCCCCCAGGCGGCGGCGGATCTCCGCGATCTGCCAGGCGTGGCCCCGGTGGAAGGGGTTATATTCCGCGATAATGCCCGCCACAGCCACGGCCCGGCCCCCTTTCGGCAGGTGAACGCCGGTCTGTCCATATTTTTTCTGGATTTTGCCAAAAAAATGGTTGTCTAACCGGCGAGAATGGTCTACAATATACCTGTTATTATTGTACCCGTCTCCCTCCGGAAACGCAAGAGACAGGTTGGAAACAAAAAATAACAAAACAATGACAAAATGGATAAGGAGAATTTACCCCATGAAAATTCTGATTATCAACGCGGGCAGTTCCTCTCTGAAGTACCAGTTCATGGAGTCCGACGGCGGCGAAGTCTTCGCCAAGGGCCTGTGCGAGCGCATCGGCATCGACGGCCGCCTGACCCACAAGGTCCCCGGCCGCGAGAACGTGAAGCAGGACATCCCCATGCCCACCCACGGCGAGGCCATTCAGGCGGTTCTGGACATCATGGTGGACCCCGCCAAGGGCGTCATCTCCTCCACCGACGAGATCGCCGCTGTGGGCCACCGCGTCCTCCACGGCGGCATGGCCTTCACCGAGAGCTGCATCATTGACGACGCCTGCATCGAGGCCATCAAGAAGTGCATCCCCCTGGGGCCCCTCCACAACCCCGCCAATCTCATGGGCATCGAGGCCTGCCAGAAGATCATGCCCAAGACGCCCCAGGTGGCCGTGTTCGATACCGCCTTCCATATGACCATGCCCCCCAAGGCCTACATCTACGCCATCCCCTACGAGTACTACGAGAAGGACGACGTGCGCCGCTACGGCTTCCACGGCACCAGCCACCGCTACGTCTCCGCCCGGGCCATCGACATGCTGGGCAATCCGGCGCACAGCAAGGTCATCTGCTGCCACCTGGGCAACGGCTCCTCCCTCTCCGCCGTGGTGGACGGCAAGTGCGTGGACACCACCATGGGCCTGGGGCCCTTGGCCGGCTTCCCCATGGGCACCCGCTCCGGCGACGTGGACGCCACCATCCTGGAGTACCTCATGGGCCGCTACGGCTATGACATCAAGGAGATGCTGAACATCCTCAACAAGAAGTCCGGCGTGCTGGGCATCTCCGGCGTCAGCTCCGACTTCCGGGATCTGGACGACGCCGCCGCCAAGGGCAACGAGCGCGCCCAGCTGGCTCTGGACAAGTTCGCCTATGAGGTGCGCAAGTTCATCGGCGCTTACGCCAGCGCCATGGGCGGCGTGGACGCCGTCGTATTCACCGCCGGCGTGGGCGAGAACTCCACCGACATGCGCGAGCACATCTGCCAGGGCCTGGAGTACATGGGCGTCAAGATGGACCCCGAGAAGAACAAGGTCCGGGGCAAGGAGGCGGACGTGTCCGCCGAGGGCTCCAAGGTGAAGATCTTCATCATCCCCACCAACGAGGAGCTGATGATCGCCATGGACACCGCCGCCCTCTGCAAGTAAAAATTTCCCCTGCCGTCCCGTCCCCTGATAACCGGGGGCGGGGCGGCATATACTTACCAATAAAAAAGGAGGAATCCACCATGCTCAACAACAAGGTCGCCATCGTCACCGGCGGCACCCGCGGCATCGGGTACGCCGTCGTAAAAAAATATCTGGAGAACCGCGCCTCCGTCGTCCTCTGCGGCTCCCGCCAGGAGACGGCGGACCGCGCGGTGGCCCAGCTGAAGGCGGAGCACCCCGATTGGCCCGTGGAGGGCATCGCCCCGGACCTGACGGACTACGCCTCTGTAAAGGCCGCCTTCGACGGCGTCCGGGAGCGGTACGGGCGCATCGACATCCTAGTGAACAACGCCGGCGTGTCCTCCTCCGAGCCCCTCTCGGACTACACCCCGGAGCTGTTCCGGCGGGTGATGGCCCTGAACGTGGACGCGGTCTTCTACTGCGTCCGCGCCGTCTACGACGCCATGGCCGCCCAGGGCGCCGGCTGCATCCTCAACACCAGCAGCATGGTCAGCCGCTACGGCCAGCCCAAGGGCGTGGCCTACCCCGCCAGCAAGGCCGCCATCAACGGCATGACCCTCTCCCTGGCCCGGGAGCTGGGCCCCCAGGGCATCCGGGTCAACGCCGTGGCCCCCGGCATCACCAACACGGACATGATGCAGAAAGTGCCCCAGGAGGTCATCGCCCCCCTGATTAGCCAGATTCCCCTGCGCCGCATCGGCGAACCGGAGGACCTGGCCGGCGCCTTCCTCTTCCTGGCCAGCGACGCCGCCTCCTATATCACCGGCGAGATTCTCCACGTGGCCGGCCAGGCCAGAAGCTGACCCCCACCTCCCACAGCGCCGAAAACCGGCCGGAGCCCCAGGACTCCGGCCGGTTTTTTCATGCATATATCCCTTTTCAGGCCATCTTCTCCCGGATGTGGGACAGCCGGTCCAGGGCCTCCAGCAGGGTCTCGTCTTTCTTTGCGAAGTGGACCCGGACAATATCGTTGACGTTCTCCTTGAAGAAGGACGTGCCGGGGACACAGGCCACCCCCACCTTCCGGGCCATCTCCTCGCAGAAGTCCACGTCCGTCTGCCCCTTCTTCAGGTAGGGCCCGATGTTGGCCAGCACGAAGTAGGCCCCCTGGGGGTCAGTGAAGGGGATGCCGATGTTCTTCAGTCCGTCGGTGAACAGCTTCTTCATGTGGGCGTAGTGGGCCCCGAACTCCTCATAGTAGCTGTCCGGCATATCCAGGCCCACCACGGCGGCCTCCATCAGGGGCGAGGGCGCGCCCACGGTGTTGAAATCGTGGTACTGCTTGATCCGGTCCATGATGGGCTGGGGGGCGATGGCGTAACCCAGCCGCCAGCCGGTGACGGAGTAGGTCTTGGAGAGGCTGGAGCAGCTCACCGTCCGCTCCCACATGCCGGGGAGGGCGTTCATGTAGGTGTGCTTGTGGCCGTCGTAGATGATGTGCTCATACACCTCGTCCATGATGGCGTACACGTCGTACTTGACGCACAGATCGGCGATGAGCTTGAGCTCGTCATAGGTGAACACCTTGCCGCTGGGGTTGGAGGGGTTGCAGATCAGAATCGCCTTGGCCCCCTGCCGGAAGGCGTCCTCCAGCACGTCGGGGTCAAAGCCGAAGGCCGGGGGGACCAGGGGCACGTAGACGGGCTCGCAGTCCGCCAGGATGGCCTGGGCGTGGTAGTTCTCGAAATAGGGGGAGAAGAGGATGATCTTGTCCCCCGGATTGGTCAGGGCGAAGATGGTGTCCACCATGGCCTCGGTGGAGCCGATGGTCACCACGATCTCCGTATCCGGGTCCAGGGTGCGGCCCATGAACCGGCCGCACTTCCGGGCCAGTGCCTGGCGGAAGTTGGGGGCCCCCATGGTGATGGGGTACTGGTGGGGCCCCAAGCGGCTGACCTCCGCCAGCCGGTCCATCATGGCCTGGGGGGGATCGAAGTCGGGGAAGCCCTGGGCCAGATTGATGGCCCCCACGTTAATGGCGATCCTCGTCATCCGGCGGATGACGGAGTCGGTGAAGAGTCGGTTCTTTCTGCTCATTTCCTGCATGGTAAAATCCGTCCTTTATGATGATAGCGTTTTCCCGCAAAGCCCTGCGCGCGCGGGGAGATCGGAGCCAGGCGCTCAGACCACCCCGGACAGCACGGCGTCCAGCCGCTCCACGTCGGCCACCCGGAAGACCATGTAGGCCAGGCCGTTGCGCTGTCCCAGCACGGAGTACATGTACTCAATGTCAATCTCCGCCTCTGCGATGGTCCGCAAAACGCAGTTCAGCCCGCCCGGCCTGTCGGGGACCGGAGCCTGCACCACCGGGGTCTCCCGGACGATGAAGCCCTGCTCCCTGAGCAGAGCCGCCGCCTTCAGGGGGGCGTCCACAATCAGCCGCAGCACCCCGTAGTCCGCGGTCTCCGCGATGTTGAGGGCCTGCATGTCCACGCTGTTCTGGGCCAGAAGCTCCGTCACGCTGGACAGCTGGCCGGCCCGGTTCTCCAGAAATACAGATAGCTGCACGATTGTCATGTTGACTGCTCCTCTCAAAATTGGATGAAAATATTCAGATTTTGCGCTTGTCGATGACTCTGACGGCCTTGCCCTCGCTGCGGGCGATGGTCTTGGGGGCCACCAGGCGCACTTTGGCGTAGATGCCCAGCATGGCCTTGAGCGCCGCCACCAGGCCCTTCTCCATCTCTGTGATGGCGCCCAGGCTGTCGGAGAAGTTCTCCGGAGTCATCTCCACCATGACCTCCAGGGTGTCGGAGTTGTTCACCCGGTCCACGATGATCTGGTAGTTGGCGGGGTAGCCCTGCTCCAGCAGCACCGTCTCGATCTGGGACGGGAAGACATTCACGCCCTTGACGATCAGCATGTCGTCGCTGCGGCCCATGGGCTTGCACATCTTCACATGGGTCCGGCCGCAGGCGCACTTCTCCCGGGTGAGCACACAGATGTCCCTGGTGCGGTAGCGCAGCAGGGGGAAGGCCTCCTTGGTGATGGAGGAGAACACCAGCTCCCCCTTGGTCCCCTCGGGCAGCACCTCGCCGGTGTCGGGGTCGATGATCTCGGCGATGAAGTGGTCCTCATTGATATGCATCCCCGTCTGCGCGGAGCACTCGAAGGCCACCCCCGGCCCGCTGGTCTCGGTGAGGCCGTAGATGTCGTAGGCCTTGATGCCCAGCTTCGCCTCGATGTCCCGGCGCATCTCCTCGCTCCAGGCCTCCGCGCCGAAAATGCCGGCCTTCAGCCTGATCTGGTCCCGCAGCCCCCGCTCGTGGATGCTCTCGGCCAGGTAGGCGGCGTAGGAGGGGGTGCAGCACAGGATGGTGGAGCCCAAATCCACCATAAACTGCAGTTGCCGGTCGGTGTTGCCCGAGGACATGGGCAGCGTCAGGCAGCCCACCTTGTGGCTGCCCCCGTTGAGGCCGGGCCCGCCGGTAAACAGGCCGTAGCCGTAGCTGACGTGGCACACATCCTCGCTGGTGCCGCCGGCGGCCATGACGGCCCGGGCGCAGCAGTCCTCCCACAGGTCCACATCGTGCTGGGTGTAAAAGGCCACCACCCGCCGGCCGGTGGTACCGGAGGTGGACTGGATGCGCACGCAGTCCGCCAGGGGCTTCGCCAGCAGGCCGTAGGGGTAGGCCTCCCGCAGGTCGTCCTTGGTGAGGAAGGGCAGCCTGTGCAGGTCCTCCACCCCCCGAATATCCTCCGGGGCCACCCCCTTCTCCTCCATCTTCCGGCGGTAGTAGGGTACGTTCTCCCACACATGCCGGACCTGCTTGACCAGGCGCTCGTTCTGCCACGCCAGGATCTGCTCCCGCGAGGCGCACTCAATTTCAGGCTGATAGTAACGCTCCATTAGATGGTCTCCTTGGCTTTTTGTATGAATCAGGCCGTCTGGACCGGATTTTCCTGTATACTCTATCACTTTTATTCGATGAAGTCAATAAGCTGTGAAAAAAAACGACAGATCTTCTGCATATTTATCTACGCCGCAGGAATTTCGCCCCCCGCCTTGAAAAAGTGCGGGGAATTTTTCCTCCGCCCCCTCCTTTCGACAAAAACCCGCCGGGGCTGCGCTCTATAATGACGGCAGGCGGACCGCTCGCAGCCATGTCCTGAGAGGGGACGAGCCCCGCAATCTGTCCACAAAGGAGACAAGCCATGGAGATGAAGTACAAGGCGGAAAACCGCCAGCTGACCATCACCCTCTCCGGCGAGCTGGACCACCACGCGGCCAGGGAGCTGATGGAGTCCATCGACCGCCTGCTCGAGCAGGTCCTGCCCGCCCGGACGCTGCTGGATCTGGGGGAGCTGTCCTTCATGGACAGCTCCGGCATCGCGGTGGTGCTGCGGGCCAAGCGGCGGATGGAGGCCCTGTCGGGGACGCTGATGGTGGTGAACATCCCCCGGCAGGCAGCCCGGGTGCTGGAGACGGCCGGGCTGAGCCGGTATGTGGATCTGATCTGAAGAAAGTCGAGGTGTGACATGAGGACAAAAAGCACGAATTACATAGCTCTGGAGTTTCTCAGCCGCAGCGCCAACGAGGCCTTCGCCCGGGGGGCGGTGGCCTGCTTTGCCGCCCAGCTGGACCCCACCCTGGAGGAGCTGGGGGACATCAAGACCGCCGTCAGCGAGGCGGTGACCAACGCCATCGTCCACGCCTACCCGGACACCCTGGGCAGGGTCTCCGTCAAGGCCCGCGTCCTGGACGGGGACGTGCTGGAGATCGTGGTGCGGGACTGGGGCCGGGGCATCGAGGACGTGGAGCGGGCCCGCCAGCCCCTCTACACCACCGGCGGCGAGGAGCGCAGCGGCATGGGCTTCACCATCATGGAGAGCTTCATGGACCGCCTCTCGGTCCGCTCCCAGCAGGGCCGCGGCACCCGGGTGACCATGCGCCGGCGCATCCAGCCCCGCCGGCCCCTCCAGTGACCGCCGGCGCCCTGGACCTGCTGGCCCTGGCCAGGGAGGGGGACGAGGCGGCGGCGGCCAGGGTGCTCGAGGAGAACAGCGGCCTGATCTGGGCGGTGGTGCGCCGCTACTACGGCAAGGGCGTGGAGCCCGACGACCTCTACCAGCTGGGGTGCCTGGGGTTTCTCAAGGCGGTGCGGGGCTTCGACGTCAGCTACGGCACCCAGTTCTCCACCTACGCCGTGCCCAAGATCGCCGGGGAGATCCGGCGGCACCTGCGGGACAACGGCCTGATCAAGGTGGGCCGCACCCTCAAGGAGCAGGGCATCAGCATCTACGCCGCCAGGGAGCGCCTGCGGGTGCGCCTGGGCCGGGAGCCCGTCCTCTCCGAGCTGAGCGCGGAGACGGGGCTCACCCCCGAGGAGATCGCCGTGGCGGAGCTGGCCGCCGCGCCCCCGGACAGCCTCCAGCAGGAGAACGCCGACGGCCTCACCCTGGAGTCCACCCTGGCCAGCGCCGCCACGGAGGAGCACCTGGTGGAGCGCATCGCCCTGCGCGCCGCCATCGACGCCCTGCCGGACCGGGAGAAGCGGACCATCCTGCTGCGCTTCTATAAGGGGCTGACCCAGCAGCAATGCGCCAAAATCCTGGGGGTGAGCCAGGTGCAGGTATCCCGCCTGGAGAAGCGGGCCATCGAAAAACTGCGGCAGGAACTGAAATAGCGGCGAAGGCCGGGGCCTTCGCCGCTGTTTTGCCTCCCTCCCGCCCCCTTTTCCGCAATTTGCACGTATGAGGCCGGAATACCAGCCAAATCTTGGCAAAATATTGAAACGCACATAGTTGACAGGGCGGCCTCTTTCACGTATAATTGGAAAATATGTAAAAAACATGGGAGGGAGACAATCGCGTGAAGCAGTTTTACGGTATGAGCCAGAGGGGCAGCCTGGACGAGGCGCTCCAGGGTCTCTATAATCCCCAGTTTATCATGCTGCTGTCCAACGACGCCCAATTCGAGGAGCACGTCCAGGCTCTGGAGAAGCGCTACCCCGGCATCCCCAGCATCGGATGCATCGGCATGAGCTACCAGACCGGCGTCGTGGAGCACGGCGTGGGTATCATTGCCTTTTCCGACGGCGTCACCGCCGCCGCCAACGTCCTCGAGCAGGTGTCCACCATGCCGGTGAAGTACATCCAGCGCCTGGAGCGGGATATGCAGACGGTGGGCGGCTCCAGCCGCGACACGGTGTGCATCGACTTCTGCGCCGGCAACGACGCCTGCGTGCTGACCACCATCTACACCGCCCTCCGCCAGCGGGGCATCTCCCTGGTAGGCGGCACCGGCGACCAGGGGAAGGTCTCCGCCAACGGGCGCGTCTACCAGGACGCGGTGGCCTACGCCCTGGTCCGCAACCAGAACGGCCGGGTGAAGACCTACAAGGAGAACATCTACCACCAGCTGGGCAACTACCGCTTCATCGCCTCCAACACGGATCGCTCCAACTACATATTGGGCTCCCTGAACGGGAAGCCCGCCAAGCAGGTGTACAAGAGCATCCTCCACGTGACGGACGAGGAGATTCTCACCCGGACCTTCCAGAACCCCTTCGGCAAGATCAACGGGGACGACACCTGCATCATCTCCATCAAGGAAGTCCACGGCAACTCCCTGGCCTGCTTCCGCCAGGTCAACGACTCCGACGTGCTGATCCTTCTGGAGCTGGGGGACTACCAGGCCATCACCCGGGAGACCATCGCCCAGATCTGCCGGGAGTTCCCCCGCCGCTCGGCCATCTTCTCCGTCAACTGCCTGTTCCGTTACAAGCTGTTTTCCGAGCACAACTATATGCAGACCTACCTGCGGGAGATGGCCTCTCTGGGCTGTCACGCGGGCTTTGTCGGGTATGGCGAGCACTACAACAACCGCTTTGTCAACCAGTCCATGACCTGCGTGGTCTTTGAATGAAGGAGGGAACGGCCATGTTGTTTGCGGGAAAAAACCGGCAGAAGCCGGAGCAGACGCGGGAGGAGCGCAGCCTCTACCCCATTCTCCATGTGGCGGGCAGCCTGAAGGAGTACCAGAAGGAGCTGGTGCAGAAGGAGGTCGCCTCCCTCTGGGAGCTGAGCCTTGTGGGGACCTCCTTCTCCAGCGTGCTGAAGGAGGCGGACCACTTCCAGGCCAAGCTGCAGGACCTGGGAGCCTCCTTCTCCAACATCAACCAGACGGCGGAGCAGTTTATCCAGGTGCGCGGCGAGATCGCCCAGTCCGTCTCCGAGGCCCAGGGTCAAATGGAGGCTCTGGGGAACACCTCCATGCAGGTGCAGCACTCCTACGATGAGATGACAGAGATCTTCACCCAGCTCCAGGCCGCCATCAAAGGGATTCAGCAGTGCATGGGCAAAATCGTCTCCATCGCGGACCAGACCAACATCCTGGCCATCAACGCCTCCATCGAGGCCGCCAGGGCCGGCACGGCGGGCCAGGGCTTCGCGGTGGTGGCCGCCCAGGTGAAGGACCTGGCCAAGGAGATCAAGGTGCTGGCGGGCGAGGTGGACTCCGGCGTCTGCGACGTGGAGAGCCGCGCCGGCCAGCTCAGCGACAGCATCGTCGCCTCCCAGCAGACCCTGGGTCAGGGCGTAGGCATCGTAAGCCAGACGGACGAGAGCTTCCGCCAGATCACCGCCGCCGCGGAGGGCGCCGTGTCGGTGCAGGCGGAGATCTCCGGCGTCATCTCCTCCTCCCAGAACGAGCTGCAGACCATCCGCCAGTTCTTCGACCAGATCAAGGACCGGTACCAGGAGGTCATCCAGCACATCGACTCCGCCAGCCGCCTGGGCACCACGAAGAGCGCCATGTTTGAGGACATGGACAACATGATCGCTCAGATCCCCCCTATGATCAAGGACTACGAGCAGAACCGCTGAGGCGCGCATATCACATACCCGGGGCCGCCCCCGCTGCGAAAGCAGCGGGGGCGGCCCCGGTCTGTACGCGGTTAACACCCGTTCACAGATAGCGCTCCATCCGCTCCAGCTCCTGGCTCACCACCTCGTCCACCCCGGCAAAGTCCACATGGGGCCGGTAGACGGCCTCCAGGGCGTCGTGGGCCGCCTTGGCCTCCCGCAGGGCCTCCAGCCCCTCCTCCCGCAGCGCGTCCGCCACCCGGCGGGTAAAGCGGAGGCGGGCCTTGCAGCGCTTGAGGTGGGCCTGAGACACCATGGCGTCCAGCCGCACCCGGCGGTAGGCGGGGCCGTCGAAGGCCATCCCCTCCCGGCTGGTGACGAAGGCCAGCTCCAGCTCCGGCAGCAGCAGGTGCTGGATGCGGTCCGTGTGCTCCGGGTCGGGGCAGACCACGGCGGCATACCCCCTGGACCGGGCGGCGGCGTGGAGGCGCTCCAGCATGGGCGCCGCCAGCCCGTAGGTGTCCTGCAGCTGGTAGATTCTGGGGCACAGCGCCGCCACCGTGTCAAAGCGCCAGACGGGCCCCCTGCACGTCAGGCTCCCCAGGAACCGGAGCCGGTCGGGCCCTCCCGCCCCCTTTCCCCGGATCTCTCTGCCGATGATGCCGTCCGTGCGGCGGAGCAGCCTGCCCGCGTCCAGCCCCTCCAGCACCAGGGCGGCGGCGCTGTCGTCCATCTGCCGGGCGGCCCCCAGGGCGTGGTAGGCCCTCTGGTAGGCGGCGGAGACGGACCGGGTGTGGGCCGCGATCTCCCCCCGCGCAGCCTTGGCGGCGGCGATGTCGTAGAACTGCCCCAAATTCACATAGCGGTCCACGGCGGCGGGATACTGGGGCTCCACCACGTGGGGCGCGGTGCCGTCCACCACCGCCGTGCGGATGCGCGGTATATGTACCCCGTCCAACGACGCCGGGTCCCCGGAGCAGTAGAGGTACTCCACCTCCTCTCCCCGCTCCTCCATGGCCGCACCGATCCGGCGCATCATCGTGGACTTCCCCACGCCGGGTCCCCCCTTGAGCACCAGCAGGTCGTGGTGGTCCTCCGGTACGCAGAAGCGGTCAAACAGGCTCTGGAACCCCCGGCCGCTGTTTGCCCCCAGGAAAAAATGTGTTGCTTGCATGACGGGCACTCCTCCCAACTCATCGGATTCTCCTTCCACAATATGCGCCAAACGCCCGCCGGTGACTGGCGCAGCCCCTTGACAAACTCCATGCCCCCACATACAATGGGGGCACCCCCTGAAAGGAGTCCCCCCCTATGAGCCGTATTTACACATCCGCCGATCAGCTGATCGGCCGCACCCCCCTGCTGGAGCTGACGCGCCTGGAGCGGGCGGAGCACCTGGAGGCCCGCGTCCTGGCCAAGCTGGAGTCCTTCAACCCCGGCGGCAGCGTCAAGGACCGGGTCGCCCTGTCCATGATCGACGACGCGGAGGCACGGGGCCTGCTCGGCCCCGGCTCGGTCATCATCGAACCCACCTCTGGCAGCACGGGCATCGGCCTGGCCGCCGTGGCCGCCGCCAGGGGCTACCGGACCATCATCGTCATGCCGGAGACCATGAGCGAGGAGCGCCGGCGGCTGGTGGCGGCCTACGGCGCAGAGCTGGTTCTGACCGAGGGCGGCGCCGGCATGGCTGGCGCGATTGCCCGGGCCGGCGAACTGGCCCGGACGATTCCCCGCAGCTTCATCCCCAGCCAGTTTGTCAACCCCGCCAACCCCGCCGCCCACCGGTCCTCCACCGGCCCGGAGATCTGGGAGGACGCCGGCGGCCGGGTGGACTTTTTCGTAGCCGGCGTGGGCACCGGCGGGACCATCACCGGCGCGGGCGGCTACCTCAAGGAGCAAAACCCCGCCCTCCATGTGGCGGCGGTGGAGCCCGCCGGCTCCCCGGTGCTCAGCGGCGGTGCCCCCGGCCCCCACGGCCTCCAGGGCATCGGCGCGGGCTTTATTCCCGGCGTGCTGGATCTCTCCCTCTGCGACGAGATCATCCCCGTGGAGGAGGCGGATGCCCTGGCCGCCGCCAGGCAGCTGGCCCGCCGGGAGGGCGTGCTGGCGGGCATCTCCTCCGGCGCAGCGCTGTGGGCGGCCCTCCAGCTGGCCAAGCGCCCGGCCAGCCGCGGGAAAACCGTCGTCGTCCTGCTGCCCGACACCGGGGAACGCTACCTCTCCACCCCCCTGTTTGCAGAATAGCGCGCAAAAAACCGGCGGCGGGAGCATCCAAGCTCCCGCCGCCGGTTCTTCTCATTTTACCGGGGCTCCAGCGCACTGTGCAGCCGGTCGGTGATGGCCCCCTGGAACAGGGGCGTGGAGTGCCCGTGGAGGGTCTCCAGCCCGGCGGCGGCCATACGGGGGTCCAGCTGGCCGCCCATGAAGAGGTCCATGTCCAGAATGAACTTGACCTCCGGGTCCTGGGGGGTGTTGGGCATATTCTTCTTCACCATCCCCGGCCCGGCGTGGACCTTGACCCGGCAGGTGCTGTCCAAACTCATCTCCACATCTACCGAGCACTTGCGGGTGCTGCGTTCGTCCACGTCCTCCTGGGCCAGGGGCCCCAGATAGGAGGGGGCGATGAGCTCCCGCCAGCTCTCCCCCTCCAGCTCCAGCGCCTTGCGGGAGAAAATGTTGACGTACCGCAGGCCGATCCGCTCAAAGAAGGCGGGCTGATAGATGCGGATAAAGTGGGCCAGGGGCCGGTCGAAGCATTGTCCGAACTCCTCCCAGCCGGGATACGCCACGGTGCTCAGGGAGATGAAGCCGCTGGTGAGGTTCAGCCGCCAGCGGCCGTCGGCGGAGATGAAGCTGTAGTTGATAACAGGCTTCTGCTCCTCCATGCGCACCTCCGGCGTCCCCAAGCCGGCGAGCTTGGGGGCGGGGCGCTCCTCCTTGGCGGCAAAGCGGGGAAACTGGGTGCGGACGGCCTCCTGGAAATCCACCGGCTCCCTGGCTCCGATGGCCAGGATGGTGGGGAAGCGGAGCTGGCAGATCACCTCGGCCAGCTGGGGGTTGTCATAGTGTACGCGGGGATGGTCGGAATACAGCATGGCTCGGCCCTCCTGACAAATGTTTCCCCTATTGTATTCCATCTGGGAGAAAAAGTCAAACCCATCCCTCTCCCCCTCCGTAAAATCCCCGGCCGCCCGTCTAGTGGTGTATCCGGTCAGAAAGCGAACCAGAGGCCGGAGCAGAATTTTTGCAGGGCAAGGCGGCGGACGCAGGCGGGCTGTCGCCCGTCAAGGACAACAACGATGCCATACGGAAATTTCGCCCGGGATATGATTTGATTCCTGGCCGGATGGACCACTAGGTGGCCTCCGCCAGCCGCTCCTCCCGCTCCCTGCGCGCCTGGGCGATCTGCTCATAGAGGCAGTCCAGCGCGTCCCCCAGGCCGCCGATGCGGTCGATGAGTCCCAGCTCCACCGCCTCCTCGCCATAGATGACGCTGCCCACGTCCGCCGCCATCTCGCCGGTTTTCAGCATGAGGCTTAAAAACTTTTTCTTGCTGATGCCGCTGTTTTTGGCCACAAAGCTGACGATCCGCTCCTGGATGCGCTCGAAGTAGTTGAAGGTCTGGGGGGCGGCAATCACCGTGCCGTTCATCCGCACCGGGTGGATGGTCATAGAAGCGGAGGGCACGATGAGGCTGACCCTGGGGGCCACCGCCAGGGGGACGCCGATGGAGTGCCCGCCCCCCAGCACCAGGCTGGCGGTGGGCTTGCGCATCCCGGCCACCAGCTCCGCAATCCCCAGCCCTGCCTCAATGTCCCCGCCCACGGTGTTCAGCAGCAGCAGCACCCCGTCGATCTCCTCGTCCTGCTCCAGGCTGGCCAGCAGGGGCATGACGTGCTCGTACTTGGTGGTTTTCGCCGTCTCCGGCAGGACCTGATGGCCCTCCACCTGGCCGATGATGGTCAACGTGTAGATATTCCCCCGCCTGCTGCGGCTGACGGCAGAGCCGAAGTCCACAATTCTTTGGGGCCCGCCGGTCTGCTGCCCGTCCTCCTGGCAGGGCCCGGTGGTTTTGGTTTCTTCGTCCATGAATGATCCCTCGCTTTCGAGGGTAGTCTGTCCCTTCCCGCGAAAATCATACGGCCGCCCTACTGAGCCAGGAAAACGGCGTCCGCGTCCTTCACAAAATTTTCCACACTGTAGCACACCAGGATCATATCCATGCCGTTATCCTTGGCGTACTGCGCCACGCTGGTGCGGTAGTAGCGCAGATCCAGCAGATGGATCTCCGCGAACCGCCGGCTCAGAAAGGGGGCCAGGCTGTCAGAGTAGCTGTCCCGGACCACCAGCAGCTTCTCATCGCCGGCGGCCTCCGGGCTGCGGATGATATACAGGGGCGCGTTGCCCCCCAGGAAGGAGGCGTACTTGTCCTTCTCCTCCAGAAAGCGGTCTGCGTACAGACCGCGGGTCTCCCCCGCATACACATCCTCTACCGCAGCCCCCTCCGGGGCCTCGTAGCGCTCTATGGCGTCGGGGGCCAGCCAGTGGACGCCGGAGGAGGAGTAGAGGGTGCCGTAAAAGTCCTCCGACACGGTCCGCCCCGCCCCCAGGGGCTCCGGGGTCTCCCCCAGAGCTTCCATAAAGGCCGCATAGCCCCAGTAGGCCCCCAGGCTGGTCCAGTGGTGGTCGGTACGGTAGTAGATCTCCTCCCCGGCGTGCTCCGCCAGCGCACCGCCTATGTCCACCCACTCCAGCCCCGGGCAGGCGGCCCGGACCCGCTCCAGGTAGGCCCTCTGGTCAAAGCTCTCCGCCCCCTCCGGCAGCCGGTCCCGCCAGATCTCCGCCGCAGTGGGGATGAGCCCCAGGTACACCGGCGTCTCCGCCTTCTCCCCCAGCCGCCGGAGGTAGTCCATGTTGCTCTCCGCCCGGCCGGCGTCCTCCACCTTGGAGATCAGCCGGTCGCCGCACAGGTACACACCGTGGAACTCCCGCTTCCCCAGCAGGGCCTCATACCGGGTCTTCATCCCCATCCAGCCGTCCCGGCCGGGGAACTGGTCCGCCAGATAGGTCTCCAGCGCGGCGGTGTAATCCCCCTCCGCCAGCGCCCGCCAGGAGAAGGCGGGCATCTGGCTCAGATTCCGGTTCTCCATCGGCGAGAACGTCCGGTCCGGCAGCAGGACGTGGGCGAGGCCCAGCCCCGCCAGGAACAGGCAGAACACAGCGGCGGTGACCGCCTGGGCGGCCCTGCTCAATGACAACGTGCGCTCGTCCATGGTCACGCCTCCTTAAAATCGAAAATACAGAAAGGGGTTGTAGCTGGCGTCCACCAGGGACGCGGTGCACAGCGCCAGCGCCCCCAGCACCAGCGCCGGGGCCAGTATTGACCGCCGCCGCTCCCCCAGCCGCTCCCAGCACCGCCCGGCCAGGGGCGTGGCGCCCACCGCCAGCAGCACCAGCAGGGGCAGATAGGTGCGCAGATAGTAGCCGTCGGCGGCCCGGTACAGGCCCGCGCCCCCGAAGAGGGCCCGGAAGTACTGCCCCAGCCGCCCCATGTCCTCCACGGCGAACAGGGCCCAGCCCACCAGCACCACCGCCATGGCGTAGCCGTGCCGCAGGGCCGCCGGCAGGCGCTCCAGCCATTTCCCCAGAAACAGCCGCTCCGCCAGCATCCAGAGGGCATAGTACAGCCCCCACAGCAGGAAATTCCAGCCCGCCCCGTGCCAGATGCCGGTGCACAGCCAGACCGCCAGGATGTTCATCACCCAGCGCCCCCGGCTCACCCGGCTGCCCCCCAGGGGGAAGTAGACGTACTCCCTGAACCAGGTGGTCAGGGAGATGTGCCACCGCCGCCAGAACTCCACCACCGAACGGGCCATATAGGGGTAGTTGAAGTTCTCCAGGAACTGGAAGCCCAGCATCCGTCCCAGGCCGATGGCCATGTCGCTGTAGCCGGAGAAGTCGAAGTAGATCTGGAATGCGTAGGCCGCCAGGCCCAGCCAGGCCCCCGCCAGCGTCAGCTCCCCGTCCGCCAGGCTCCGGTCCCACAGAGGCCCGATGGCGTTGGCCAGCAGGACCTTCTTCCCCAGCCCCGCCGAGAAGCGCAGGACGCCGGAGACAAATTTCTCCAGCGTCTCCTCCCGCTCCGTCAGCTGCGCCGCCACCGTCTTGTACTGGACGATGGGCCCGGCGATGAGCTGGGGAAAGAGGGTGACGTAGGCGCCGAAGGTCACCGCGTTCCGCTGGGCCGGCGCGGCCCGGCGGTAGACGTCGATGGTGTAGCTCATGGTCTGGAAGGTATAGAAGCTGATGCCGATGGGCAGCGGCAGACCCAGCACGGGCAGGGAAAGGCCCGTCAGGGCATTGACGTTGGATGCAAAAAAGTCCCAGTACTTAAAGAAGAACAGGATGGCCAGATTGAAGAACAC
>CAJTOM010000048.1 GCA_910577915.1 uncultured Oscillospiraceae bacterium | reverse complement strand
AGCCCGCCGGCGCCGCGCCTGCCGCCCAGGCCCCCGCCCCCTCGGCGGAGCCTGCCAAGCCCGCCGCTCCCGCCCCCGCCGGCGGACAGCAGCACGCCAAGGAGAGCCTCATCAGCGTCAACCTCTCCAAGCTCGACCAGCTCATGGCGGTGGTCAGCGAGATCGTCATCACCGAGTCCATGGTCACCGCCTCCCCCGACCTCAAGGGGCTGCGGCTGGACAACTTCACCAAGTCCGCCCGTGAGCTGCGCAAGCTCACCGACGACCTCCAGGATGTGTCCATGTCCCTGCGCATGGTCCCCGTGTCCAACACCTTCCAGAAGATGAACCGCATCGTGCGGGACATGAGCAAGAAGCTGGGCAAGCGGGCCAAGCTCACCCTCATCGGCGAGGACACCGAGGTGGACAAGACCATCGTGGACTCCATCAGCGACCCCATCATGCACATCGTGCGCAACTCCATGGACCACGGCCTGGAGGAGAACGAGGCCGACCGCATCGCCGCCGGCAAGGACCCCGTGGGCGAGATCATTCTCTCCGCCCGCCACACCGGCAGCGAGGTCATCATTGAGATCAAGGACGACGGCCAGGGGGCCAACATCCAGGCGGTGCTCAACAAGGCCATCCGCCAGGGCCTGGCGGACCCCAGCCAGGAGTACAGCCAGAAGGAGATCCTCAACTTCCTTATGATGCCCGGCTTCTCCACCAACACCGAGGTCACCGAGTTCTCCGGCAGAGGCGTGGGCATGGACGTGGTGAAAAAGAACGTGGCCGACGTGGGCGGCACCGTGTCCATCTCCAGCGAGTGGGGCAAGGGCATGACCACCACGCTGAAGATCCCCCTGACCATGGCCATCATGGACGGCATGGAGGTGTCTGTGGGCTCCTCCCTGTTCACCATCCCCATCAACAACATCCGCTCCTCCCTGAAGGTGGCCGACGGGGACATCGTCTACGACCCCGCCAAGGGCGAGATGATGAAGATGCTCGACAGCTTCTACCCCGTCATCCGGGCCAAGGAGCTGTTCCAGATGGACGAGGGCCACGACCGGATCGAGGACGGCATCCTCATCTGGGTGGAGGCCGGCGACCGGTCCTACTGCCTGTTTGTGGATGAGCTGCTGGGCCAGCAGCAGATCGTCGTCAAGCCCCTGCCCGCCTATGTCAACAGCTTCAACGTCAAGAGCTGCGGCATCACCGGCTGCAGCATCATGGGCGACGGCAGCATCAGCATCATCCTGGACATCGCCAACCTGTACAACGCCGGTCAGGAGATGTTCTGATTTATCCGGAAAAGAAGGGAGCAAACCAATATGTCAGAGGAAAATGTACTCTTTGCCAGGGAAACCGAGCCGGACGCCGCCGCTGCGGACGGCGCCCCTGAGATCCTGACGGACAAATATCTCATCTTTGTCTCCGACAACCTGTTCTACGGCATCGACGCGGAGCAGGTGGTGGAGCTCATCACCGAGCACTCCATCACCCGCCTGCCCCGGGTGCCCCACTACGTGCGCGGCATCATCAATCTGCGGGGCCAGATCATCCCCATCATCGACATCCGCCTGCGCCTGGGCAAGCCCGAGGCCGGGGAGAACTGCATCATGGTGGTCAACGTGGACAACAACTGCGTGGGCATCCTGGTGGACGGGGTGGAGAAGATGGTGGACATCCCCCGGGACACCATCCTGCCCATGCCCACCCAGAACCCTCAGAAGCTGATCTCCGGCATGTGCTCCCTGGCGGAGGGCGGCACCATGCTGATCCTGGACTGCAGCCTGCTGCTCCACGGATGATTCTCGCAGGAAAGGAGGCGGCGTCATGGCATTGACCACCATCTCAGACGACGATTTTCAGCGTCTGACACAGTTCATCCACAAGGAATACGGCATCACCCTGGCACAGAAGCGGCAGCTGGTGACCAGCCGTCTCTCCTCCTTCGTCAGCCAGAAGGGATACACCAGCTACACCCCCTTTGTCTCCGCCCTGCTGAAGGACCGCAACCCCGCCGACATGGAGGCGGTACTCAACCGCCTGACCACCAACTACACCTTCTTCATGCGGGAGACGGAGCACTTCGACTTCTTCGTCAAGACCATCCTGCCGGAGCTGGTGCGCCGCCACCAGCGGGACAAGGTCATGGCCATCTGGAGCGCCGGCTGCTCCAGCGGGGAGGAGCCCTACAACCTCTCCATCTATATCAAGGAATTTCTGGGGGCCCAGGCCGGCCAGTGGGACACCCGCATCCTGGCCACCGACATCTCCCAGAAGGCACTGGCCAGCGCGAAGAAGGGGATCTACGAGCTGCCCGACACCGTGCCCGCCAACTGGCGCAAGCGCTACTTCACCCCTGTGAAGGGCACCAGCCAGTTCATGGTAGCCCCGGAGATCCGCAACAACGTCATCTTCCAGACCTTCAACCTCATGGACCCCATCAAGTTCCGCCTGAAATTTGACGTGATCTTCTGCCGGAACGTGATGATCTATTTCGACCAGCCCACCAAGGACGCCCTGGTGCGCCGGTTCTACGACGCCACCGTCCCTGGCGGCTATCTGATGATCAGCCACTCGGAGAACCTGGGACAGAATAACCCCTATCAGACTGTGGCCCCCTCCACGTTCCAGAAGCGGTAGCCGCTCTGGCGCGGGCCGCCAGAGCCCGTTCACCCGCCCCGCGGTCCTTCCGCGGCGGCGGGCGGCCCCTTTCCGGGGCGTAAGCAATTGGAAAAGGAGAAAACCGCGATATGTGGCCTGTCAACAAGAAAATCCGCGTCATGGTGGTGGACGACTCCATTATGGCCCGCACCATGATCACCACGGGGCTGTCCAAAACCCCCCAGATCGAGATCGTCGGCACCGGCTTCAACGCCAACGACGCCATGGCAAAGATTGCGCAGCTCCGGCCGGACGTACTCACCCTGGATGTGGAGATGCCCGGCATAAGCGGCATCGACTTCCTCAAGCAGCTGCTGCCCCGCCACCCCCTGCCGGTG
The DNA here is from genome assembly GCA_910577915.1 of uncultured Oscillospiraceae bacterium. GTDB lineage: Bacteria > Bacillota > Clostridia > Oscillospirales > Oscillospiraceae > Pelethomonas. The sequence continues at coordinate 16,843 of CAJTOM010000048.1, read as the reverse complement.
ATCCTGGTGTCCTCTTTGAACCTGCGGGTATTCGACGCTCTGAGCGCCGGCGCGGTGGACTTTGTCCGCAAGCCGGAGGCGGGGCAGAACGAGAGCTTTATCGCCGCCCTGACCCAGAAGGTCCAGGCCGCCGCCGGGGCTCAGGTCCGCCGGAGCCCGGTCTCCGCCATACCGGGGGCCGCTGGCGCCGGCGCGCCCCTCCCCCTGCTGGGGCAGCGGCCCGCCCTGGACCAGGTCATCATCGGCCTGGGGGCCTCCACCGGCGGCACCGAGGCCACTCTGGAGGTGCTCAAGCGCCTGCCCGCCGACATTCCGGGGATGCTGATCGTCCAGCACATGCCCACCGGCTTCACCCAGATGTATGCCGACCGCCTCAACCGCCTGTGCCAGATGGAGGTGCGGGAGGCACGGCACGGCGACGAGGTGCGCCGGGGCCTGGCCCTGCTGGCGCCGGCGGACTACCAGATGCGCATCGTCCGCAGCGGCTCCCGCTACACCGTGGCCTGCGTCCAGGGGGAGAAGGTCAGCGGCCACCGCCCGTCGGTGGACGCTCTGTTCTTCTCCATGGCGGAGCAGGTCCGCTGCAAGATGGTGGGGATCATTATGACCGGTATGGGCCGGGACGGGGCCGACGGCCTGCTGCAGATGCGCAAGGCCGGAGCCTTCACCATCGGCCAGGACAAGGAATCCAGCGTGGTCTACGGCATGCCCATGGTGGCCCAGAACATCGGGGCTGTCCAGATCCAGGCCTCCTGTGAGAACATCGCCGGCGTCCTGCTGCGCCAGCTGGGGCAGCTGTAGCTCCCCCCATACAGCCATCAGCCGCGCCCTCCCCGTCCACACAACGCGGGAGGGCGTTTCATATGCGCAATAAATCCGGGCTTTTCCCCCTACTTTCTCTTGCCTGGAGAAACCCGGTGTGCTATACTCTCACCAGGATACAATTTTTTACCTACCCATCGACAAGGAGGATATGCTCATGCTTCGCGTCAATCTCACCAACAGCGCCGCCAAGGCGGATTCCTACGTCCAGGACCTCCAGCAGGCCCACACCTGGCTCCAGGAGGCCACTGGCCGGGGCAGCGACTTCGTAGGCTGGGTGAACCTGCCCAAGGACTACGACAAGGAGGAGTACGCCCGCATCCAGGCCGCCGCCAGGCAGATCCAGAGCGACAGCAAGGCCCTGGTGGTCATCGGCATCGGCGGCAGCTACCTGGGGGCCCGGGCGGTCATCGAGCTGCTGTGCTCCAACAACTACAACCTGCGCAAAAAGGACACCCCCAACATCTACTTCGCCGGCAACGGCCTCAGCGGCGACGCCCTCCAGGAGATCTTCGACCTCATCGGCGGCGACGACTTCTCTGTCAACGTCATCTCCAAGTCCGGCACCACCACCGAGCCCGCCGTTGCCTTCCGCTTCTTCAAGGCCAAGCTGGAGGAGAAGTACGGCCGCGCCGGCGCCGCGAAGCGCATCTACGCCACCACCGACAAGGCCCGGGGGGCCCTCAAGTCCCTGGCCGCCGCCGAGGGTTACGAGAGCTTCGTGGTGCCCGACGACGTGGGCGGCCGCTTCAGCGTCCTCACCGCCGTGGGCCTGCTGCCCATCGCCGTGGCGGGGGTGAATCTGGACGAGCTGATGGGCGGCGCGGCGGACATGATGGAGCTCTGCCGCCAGCCCGACCTGGCCGTCAACCCCGCCTGGCAGTACGCCGCCGCCCGGAACGACCTCTACCGCCAGGGCAAGCGCATCGAGGTCCTGGCGGCCTACGAGCCCCGCGCCCGCTTCTTCGCCGAGTGGTGGAAGCAGCTCTATGGCGAGAGCGAGGGCAAGGATGGCAAGGGCCTCTTCCCCGCCAGCGTGGAGTTCACCGCGGACCTCCACTCCATGGGCCAGTACCTCCAGGACGGCGAGCGGACCATGTTCGAGACCGTCATCCGCTTCGGGAAGAGCGCCTGCCAGCTGTGCGTACCCAGGGATGCGTCCGACGGCGACGGCCTGAACTTCCTGGCCGGCCGGGACATGGACTTCATCGCCACCCAGGCCATGGACGGCACCCTCCTGGCCCACGTGGAGGGCGGCGTGCCCAACCTGATCGTCCACGCCGGCGCCATCGACGCCCGCACCTGCGGGGAGCTGATCTACTTCTTCGAGTACGCCTGCGGCCTCTCCGGCTACCTGCTGGGGGTGAACCCCTTCGACCAGCCCGGCGTGGAGGCCTACAAGAAGAACATGTTCGCCCTGCTGGGGAAGCCCGGCTATGAGGACATGGGCGCGGCCCTGCGGGCCAAGCTGGGGCAGTAATATCATCCTTTTCGCCTGCGCCAAAGGGGGAGCGGACGGCTGTAGCCGTCCGCTCCCCCTTGTTCCCTATTCGTCGTCGTAGTCCTCGTCTTCCGCCCCGCCCTCCGGCCGGAGCAGAAACTCCGTCAGGGACTTCGACAGGGTGGACAGGATGGCGGTGGTGAGGGTCAGGCTGCCGCCCCCCTCCATCAGCAACTCCCCGCTGTCCTCCAGCGCCAGCCGCCCGCCCCGGACGGAGATTCCCCGGATGAAGTCCACGGAGCGGCGGTACTGCCGGATAAACTGGGTATACAGCTCCCTGGCGGCCTCCTCGCCCTGGCCGGCGGGCAGCAGCCGCTGGATACAGGCGATGCTCAGACTCTGCTTGAGGGTGCAGATGATCACCAGATAGGCCAGGTGGGTCCGGGAGTAGCGCTTCTTTACCGGCGGCGGCATCACCTTCATGCGCACATAGTTGTTGATGATGCTGGCGGTGATGGACCGCTCGTCTGAGTCCCGGTCGATGGGGGCCAGGTACCGGGTGAGCAGGAGGATCACCTGGTCCATATACAGATCCAGCTCGGGCAGGCTGTCCCAGTCCGGCAGATCGAACCGCTCCAGCTCCTCCAGCCACTGCGCCAGCCGGCCGGCGGGCGTCTCCCTATCACTGCGCATAGACAGCCTCCTTCGTAAATTTCCAGTTCTTGGCTATCAGTATAGCCGATCCGGCAGAATAATGCAATATGGAAAATCAAAAAATAATCCCCGCCGGGTACTTGACATATTTGTAAGAACAGCTTATACTAATATCAAATATTAGATATAGCGATTCTCCGAATCGCGGAAGGAGGACATGATGGACGGCGAATTGAAAAAACGGACGCAGACCACCGGCGAGGAGCTGGCCAACACCATCTCCCACGCCCTGGGGGCCCTGCTGGCCCTGGCGGGGGCGGCGCCCCTGCTGGCCCGTGGGGTGATGACCGGCTCAGCGAAAACGGTGTTCAGCCTGGGGGCCTACGCCCTGAGCCTGGTGCTTCTCTACACCGCCTCGGCGGTGTACCACGCCGCCCGCCGGCCGGAGGTCAAGCGGGTACTGCGGATCATGGACCACTGCTCCATCTTCGTGCTCATCCTGGGCACCTATATCCCCATGTCCCTGCTGGTGGTGGGTGGGCGCACGGGGTGGATGCTGTTTTTGACCAACACCACCCTGGCGGTCATCGGCATCACCCTCAACGCCATCGACCTCAAGCGCTTTGACAAGGTGAGCCTTGCGCTGTACGCCCTGATGGGCTGGCTGGTCGTGGCGGCCCTGCGGGCCATCGTGGCGGCCCTGCCGCCTCTGGGCCTGGGCCTGCTGGTGTCCGGCGGCGTGGCCTACACGGCGGGCATCGTCTTCTATAAATCCCAGCGGCACTATATGCACTTTGTCTGGCACCTGTTCGTGCTGGCGGGGAGCATCCTGCAATACGCCTGCATCGCCCTGTACTGTGTGTAGCCCCCGCCGCCCGCGCCCCTTTGCCGGATCCGGCGAAAAACCTTCGCCCCGGTCCCCTTGCGGCGGACGGACCAAGCAAAATCTGCCCGGTGTGCAAAAAGCCCGCGGCCTGATGGACGTCCACAGGCCGCGGGCTCTTTCCATAGGGGCGGTTTCGCCCCGCCCTCCGAATTTTCCGGACGTTCCGGCGGCTCCCTCTAACCGTTTTTGCAGAGCCGCCGCCGGGGCCTCTTGACACCGCCCGCTCCCCCGTGGTATAGTCTCACCACAATCACCCGTAAAGGAGGCGGCGCCATGCTGCCCGCGTTTTTTCTCCGCTCCCGGGGGATGGAGAAGCTGTACAGCGCTCTTTTCTCCCCCCTGCTGGAGCGCTGCGGCCTGACCCAGCTGGAGGCTGACATTCTCATGTTCCTGGCCAACAATCCGGAGTACGACACCGCCCGCGACATTGTGGAAAAGCGGCGCCTGGCCAAATCCCACGTATCCGTGGGGGTGGACGCCCTGGCGGAGCGGGGCCTGCTGGAGCGCAGGCGGCAGGAGGGCAACCGCAAGACCATCCATCTGCGCCTGACGGCGGCGGCGGCCCCCATCGTGGAGGAGGGCCGCGCGGTCCAGCGCCGGTACGGGGAGTGCCTGCTGTCAGGCTTCACCCAGGAGGAGCGCCGCCAGCTGGCCCGCCTCATGGACCGCGTGGCGGAGAATGTGGACGCCGCCCTGGCGGAGCGGAACTGAGAACCTGCATTCACAGGCACTACACGCCGTCCGTCCGGGTCTTTTTCCGCCCGGCAGCAAGAAATTTTTCCAGACAAGTCAAATTCTCATACGCATCCCGCCGGATGGCAAAAAAATGGTGCACGGCCCCTCGATGGGGCCGTGCACAATCCATAACGCCGCAGGGCGGAAAAAGATCTGCTGTCTAGCGTGCCGGCAGCGTCCAAACATGCCCTGCCGGACGGCGGCATTCCTCGTCCACCCGCCATACCCGCCCACGGGGACAGGTTCCGGCTACTTCCGCTGCCACCACCGCCGGCCGCTCTTTTTCACCCGCTCCAGGGCCTCCCGGGCCTCCTGGCAGCCGCCGTCCGCCGCCTGCTGGTAGAGCGCCTGGGCCCGCTTGAGATCCTTCTTCACGCCCCGGCCCTCCTCGCAACATCTGCCCAGGCAGTACTGGGCGCGGGCCAGTCCCCGCTCCGCCGCCTGCTGGTAGAGGCGGACGGCCTGGGCCTCATCCCGGTCCACCCCCAGTCCCCGCTCATAGCACTCTCCCAGCGAGCAGGTGCCGTCGCTGTAGCCCCCCTCGTGGGCCCGGCGGTAGAGCGCCACGGCCCGCTCCAGATCCTGCTCCACGCCGCTGCCGTTTTCACAGCACTCCCCCAGGAAGAACTCGGCCCTGTGGAGTCCCTGCCGGGCGGCCCGCTCAAACCAGCGGGCCGCCTCGCCGTCGTTCTCCTCCACCGCGATGCCGTGGTAGTAGAAGAAGCCCAGATTGCACTGGGCCCGGGCGTTGCCCGCCTCAGCGGCCTGGCGGTACAGCGCCGCCGCCCGCTCCTTGTCCTCTGTCACCCCGGTGCCCAGCTCATAGCACAGCCCCAGCGAGCAGGTGGCGGGGGGATATCCCTGCCGGTGAGCCTGCTGGTAGAGCTCCGCCGCCCGGACCTCATCCTTGTCCGTGCCGTAGCCGTGCTCACAGCACTCCCCCAGCAGCTGCTGGGCGCGGGGGTAGTTCCGCCCGGCTGCCTGGGTGAACCAGCGGACGGCCTCGCCGTCGTTCTCCACCACGCCGATGCCCCGGTAGTAGCAGAAGCCCAGGTTGCACTGGGCCCGCACGTTGCCCGCCTCGGCGGCCTGACGGTACAGTGCCACCGCCTGGGCCTTATCTACCTCCACGCCGTCGCCGAACTCGTAGCAGGTTCCCAGCGCGCAAGTGGCGGGGGGATAGCCCTGCTGGTGGGCCTGCCGGTAGAGGGCCACGGCCCGGTCGATGTCCTTTTCCACGCCATAGCCGTACTCACAGCACTCCCCCAGCAGCTGCTGGCCCCTGGGGTAACCCTGCTCCGCGGCGCGGGCGAACCAGCGGGCGGCCTCGCCGTCGTCCTCCTCCACGCCCACGCCCTGGTAGTAGCAGTAGCCCAGATTGCACTGGGCCCGGGCCTGGCCCGCCTCGGCGGCCTGGCGGTACAGCTCTGCCGCCCGCGCCGGGTCCTGCTCCACGCCGATGCCGGCCTCGTAGCACACCCCCAGGCTGCAGCGGGCCGGGGCGTAGCCCTGCTCCGCCGACAGGCGGTAGAGCTGGACGGCTCGCTCGGGGTCCTGCTCCACACCGTAGCCGTTTTCATAGCACTCCCCCAGCAGCTGCTGGGCGCGGGGGTACTCCTGCTCCGCGGCGCGGGTGAACCAGCGGACGGCCTCCCCGTCGTCCACCTCCACGCCGATGCCCTGGTAGCAGCAGAAGCCCAGATTGCACTGGGCCCGCACGTCCCCCGCCTCGGCGGCCTGGCGGTAGAACTCCACCGCCCGCGCCTTGTCCGTCTCCACCCCCAGGCCCAGCTCGTAGCACAGACCCAGAGAGCAGGTGCCGCCGGGGTGGCCCCGTTCGTGGGCCGCCCGGTAGAGCTCCAGGGCCCGGTCCATGTCCTTGTCCACGCCGCTGCCGTACTCGTAGCACTGGCCCAGCAGGTACTGGGCACGGGGGTAGCCCTGCTCCGCCGCCTGGGCGAACCAGCGGGCGGCCTCGCCGTCGTCCTCCTCCACCCCCAGGCCCTGGTAGTAGCAGTAGCCCAGATTGCACTGGGCCCGGAGGCTGCCCCCCTCGGCGGCCTCGCGGTAAAGCTCCAGCGCCTTGGCCATGTCCTGCTCCACGCCGGAGCCCATTTCGTAGCACAGGCCCAGGGAGCAGGCGGCGGGGATAACTCCCTTCTCATAGGCGGCCCGGTAGAGGGCGACCGCCTTCTCCACATCCCGCTCCACCCCGTAGCCGTAGTCGTAGCACTCCCCCAGCAGCTGCAGCGCACGGGGGTAGCCCTGCTCCGCCGCCTGGGTGAACCAGTGGAAGGCCTGGGCGTTGTCCTCCTCCACGCCGATGCCCCGGTAGTAGCAGTAGCCCAGGTTGCACTGGCTGGGGGCGTGGCCCTCCCCGGCGGCCTGGCGGTAAAGCGCCGCCGCCTTGGCCCGGTCCTCCTCCACGCCGCAGCCGGTCTCGTAGCACAGACCCAGAGCGCAGATGGCGGGGACGTAGCCCCCGTCCATGGCCCGGCGGTAGAGCTCCGCCGCACGCGCCTCGTCCTTCTCCACCCCGTGGCCGAACTCACAGCACTGGCCCGTCAGGTACAGGCCCCGGGGGAAGTCCTCCTGGGCGGTCTCCTGGTAGAGACGGAAGGCCTCCGCCTCGTCCTTCTCCACGCCCACGCCCTGGTCGTAGCACAGACCCAGGGCACAGGATCCCGCCTCGTAGCCCTGCTCGTGGGCGGCCCGGTAGAGCTGGACGGCCTTCTCCGGGTCCCGCTCCACGCCGTAGCCGTTTTCAAAGCACTCACCCATCAGCACCTGGGCGCGGGGGTAGCCCTGCTGGGCGGCCTTGGCAAACCACATGGCCGCCTCCCGGTCGTCCTCCTCCACCCAGATGCCCCGGTAGTAGAAGAAGCCCAGATTGCACTGGGCGGGGGCGAAATCCTGCTCCGCCGCCTCCCGGTAGAGCTCCGCCGCACGCTCCTTGCTCATCTCCACGCCGCTGCCCAGCTCGTAGCAGAGCCCCAGCTCGCACAGGGCGGGGAGATACCCCTGCTCCGCCGCGCCGGAGAGCAGTTCCACCGCCCGGACCGGGTCCTTCTCCGTGCCCACCCCGCGCAGGTGGCACATGCCCAGGCTGTACTGGGCGGCGATGTGGTCCCCCTCCGCCGCCTTGGTCAGCCAGCGAAGAGCCTGGGCCTCGTCCTTGGGCGCGCCGTCTGAGCCCTCGTAGTAGTTCAGGCCCAGGCGGTAGGCCGCGTCCAGGCTGCCCTCCTCGGCGGCGGAGAGCAGTTCGCGGAAATTCTGCCGCTTGGCCGCCGAGCGGTCCGCCATGGTCTGGATCAGCTCCGGGTCAAAATATACCATCACCGTCTCCTGCTCGTTGGGCAGGAGGCTGTCGTTCCGCTCCGTCATGGTGTACGCTTCCTTTCTATGTATTCGTGGGGTATTATAGCACAGCGGACGGCAGATTTCCAGTCCAGAAAAATGGAGGGGGCGGCGGATGGTTCCAGCGGGGCGGGGGATTTTCCGTGTATTGCCGTATGTGGTTGTCAAGGTACGCTCTGTGCGGTCTTCTTGACCCTGCCGCACGCGGCCCGGTACCTGGCCTAGTCGCACTTACTTTCGGACTTGGTTACCGCGGTGGTGGTGCTCCCTACAATAGAGGGGGGAAAAAGAGGGGAAGTTGCACCGGAGCGTGCAACTTCCCCCAACTTTTTTCAAAAAAATCAGTAGTAGGCCACCAGCAGGTCCACGACGGTGCCGTAGCTCTGGATGCCGTCCGTCTGGCCGTAGGATTTCAGGGAGGAGTCGTAGATGGCCTTGCTCACCGTGGCGGCGGGGCCCTCGAACTGAGCCCAGTAGGCGCTGTGGCAGCGGAGATCCGCCCGGGCGGGCTCCGGCAGGCCGGCGGTGACCGCCCGCCAGCGGTCCTGGTCCGCGCGGTAGAGGGCGTTGGACAGGTGGATATACCCCATCAGATAGCCGGAGTACTGATAGGCCGGGTCGTCCGAGGAGGTGGCGGCGGCAATGGCCAGGAAGTTGCACTCCTGCTCCGAGGCGATGCCCCTCTGGTGAGCCAGCTCGTGGGCGATGTTGGCCGGCAGCAGACAGACAGGGCTGTCCACGTTCAGGCTGGATTCCCCGGTGTAGGGGCTGTAAAAGCCGGTGAAGTTCATGGCGGAGAAGAGGCGGGAGAAAAACATCCGCTTGGGCACCCGGTCCTCCCGCTCCAGAAAGGGGAAGCGGCGGGAGAGGTTGTCGTAGACCGACGTGCTGGCGGCGAAGATCTCGTCCCGGGGGACGGCAAACAGGCCGTCCCCGTCCCGGGGCACCTGGTCCGCCGTCTCCTGAAGGCCCGCGATGAACAGGGCCGTCACCCGCTCCAGCGCCTCCGCCGTCACGGGCTGGGCGCGGACGCCGCTCTTCTCCTGAAAGCCGTCGGCGTAGTAGTTCACCCCCCAGCCCACGCAGTAGAGCCCCCAGGCCGTCAGGCACAGGCAGGCCAGGCCCAGAACGCCGCCGTAGGCGATCCGCCCCCGGCGGCCCCGGCCCGTCCGCAGCCGGTGGAACAGCACCGCCAGCCAGACCAGCACCCCCAGGATGAAGGCCACGTAGAACCACTCCACCACGGAGAAGGGGAAGAGGTACCAGAGCCGGGCCCAGCCGTCCTTCACACACTGGGTCACGCCGGTCACGGCGTTGGCCGCCGCCGGGCTGCTGGCGCCGTACCAGTAGACGGCGAACAGGGCCAGGACCCCCAGGGCCCAGATATGTACAAACAGATGGCGCTTGAAAAATGCTCTCATACCGGCCTCCCCTTTATGCCGCGGCAGGATATAGGAACAGTATACCCCCTTGGCAAATATTTGCCAAGAGGGTATATCTGGCAATTTGATTCCCCGCTCATTCCTCCGGCAGATCCACCGCGAACAGCGCGCCCGCGCCGCCGGTGTGGACGAAGAGGATATGCTCGTCCCGGTCGAAGTACCCCTCCTCCAGCAGCTGGAAGAGGCCCGCCAGGGCCTTGCCGGTGTAGACCGGGTCCACCAGGATGCCCTCCCGCCGGGCCAGGCGGCGCACCGCCGCCGCCCCCTCGGGGCTGGCCTGGGCGTAGCCGGGGCCGATGTGGTAATGGATATGGACGTCCTCGGGGCTGATGGGCACGTCCGCCTCCAGCAGCGCCGCCGCGCCGCCCATCAGGTCCAGGGCGATGGCCTCGAAGGGGTCGTCACACACGCCGATCCCCACCGAGCGGGTATCGGGCAGATACAGCTTCGCCCCCAGGGTCAGGCCGGCGTAGGTGCCGCCGGAGCCCACGGCGCTGACAATGCTGTCAAACGTCACCCCCAGGGCCTGGGCCTGGTTGGCGATCTCCAGGGCGCAGTTGACGTATCCCAGGCTGCCCAGGGGCACCGAGCCGCCCACGGGGATGGCGTAGGGCGTCCGGCCCTGGGCGCGGAGGCGGTCCATGAGGCGGTCCATCTCCGCGTAGACGTCGGCGTAATCGTCGGCGTCCACCAGGACCACCTCCGCGCCGAAGAGCCTGTCCAGAATCAGATTGCCGCCGGCCAGCACCCCCCGCTTCTTCAGCACCAGCACCGCGTCCATCCCCAGGCGGGCGGCGCTGGCGGCGGTGAGCATGGCGTGGTTGGACTGGGGGCCGCCGGCGGTGAGCACCACGTCCGCCCCCCTGGCCTGGGCGTCGGCCAGGAGGAACTCCAGCTTGCGGACCTTGTTGCCGCCCAGGGCCGTGCCCGTCAGGTCGTCCCGCTTGATGTAGAGATTTTTGCCCAGCTCGCGGCTGAGGTTGTCCAGCCGGTGGAGGGGGGTGGGCAGCTGGGCCAGGGGGACGGCGGGGAAGTCGATGAGATGTTTCATGGGGGCCTCCTTGTGGGTGTGATGGTGGGTTTATTATACGGGAAAAGACGGAGGTTGGCAAGAGGGAGCGGGATGGAGTTTTTCGGCTTATTGGGTATTTTGGCGAAATTCGATTGACAGGTTGGAATATTTATTGTATGATATACACATGACATATGACCATCATCGTATAATGGAAAGGGGGAGAGTCCAATGTGGTAAGCTGGCATTCGCGTGAGGCCCAGCCTGAGAGGAGGGCGACTATGAAGCGAAAAATATACTTTATTGTGTCACAGCTTTACCTTGCAATGGTGTTTCTTGAGCATAACACAGATCTTTTTTCCTTATCCCCCTCCGCACAGAGATTTTTAACTAGCATCATGCCCCTTATGCCAATATGGGGGAGCATCATGCTCTATCAGCTTTCCTTTCGGGAAACGAAAAAAAACTGCCTGCGGGCTATCAGCTACAGTGTTTCCGCTCTCCTGTTTCTCGTCTGTACCCTCTCTTTTGCAGGCGTAATTTCCTTTACGAGAACTGATGCTGGGCATATATCTGCCTTGCATTATCGGAGTTTAATTGTCGCCGCTTATGCGGAGTTCATCACCACTGTGATCAATATGGGCTTTCTGATTAGAGACAGCTATGTTAGTGATCGGGAAAAGGGGCGGTTATAGAGTGGTCTGCGCGCATGACGCGGCCTGAGAGGAGGGCGGTATGAAACGGAGACGCTTTATCTTTTTTGCTGTTACTCAAATTTATTATATTGGATGGCTTCTGCTGGATTTTGCAGATGTTTCGTCTCCGCATCTTTCGGCGCTCCTGTTGAGCATAATGCCGTTTTTCCCTATTTGGGGGAGCTTCCTGATGTTCCAGCTCACTTTTCAGGAGATAAAGAAAAACGGTTTGCGCGTCTTGAGCTATGGGCTCTCTGTATTCCTGTTTGTCATTTATTTCCTCTCGTTTTTAGGTGTGATCCCTTTTACAAGGATAGAGGGCAATATATCGGCAATCCACTATAGGAGCTTGGTTGCAATGGCTTACACGGAATATGCTCTGTTGGTCGTCAATATAGGGTTCTTGGTCAGGGATAGTTTTGTAAGAGATCGGGAAAAGGGGCTTTTGTAGGAAGGGGGGGCCATGTGAAAGCCGTTGTGCAGAAATTGTTGAATTTTCTCCTCTTTATGTATCTGGGGGCTATTTTTGTGCTCTTTCGCTCAGGTTTGGATATGTCCCTCCATCTGCGCATGTTTCTGTTCAGTTCACTGCCGCTGCTGGCTATGCTGAATGGGCTCTACAAGGCAAAGCTTCCTTTCAGGGAGATTCGGAAGAGGCGGTTCCGGCTGGCTGTTTATGGGGTCACCATTGCGCTCTTTCTGGTCTGCGGGCTCTCCTGGGCGGGGATTCTGTCCATCACACGCATGGAGGGCGGCTTCACAGGCTTTAAGCGCGGTGTCAACCTGGGGATCGCGTACACTCTGTTCGGTGTTCTGGCGGTGAATCTGGGGCTTGCGATCAGAGGCGGAAACCGGCGGGAGCAGGGACTTTCTGTGTAGGTGAAAAGGGTTCTTGGTCAGGGATAGTTTTGTAGGGAAATGGTAAGAGGTACCATGAAAACGTTTCTTCGCTTTATCTTCATATGCGCGCTTCTGGTATCGGCTGCCGGCTGCGCAGCGCCGTCTGACGAGACCGCTGTCCTGCCGCCGGTACGGAGGGGAAGCGCGGAGATACACGTCTCCTTTGAGACCACATACACGTTCGCCGCCGCCTTCTCAGAGGCGGATGCCGTCGCCAGAATCGAAGTCGGGAACTGGCTCGCGGAAGACATTGCTCTTCAAAAAACATACTACGAAGCGGCGGTATTACAGTGTTTTAAGGGGGATATACCCGGCGAATTTACATTGCTCCAGGATGGGTGCTCGGCCGAAACCTTACGAAACTACCCCCTGTTTACGCGCGGCAACGAGCTTTTCGTTTTTTTGAAGGAAGCCGCTGTGACAGAGTATGCTTCGCCGTATTGGATCATGGGCGCTTTTATGACCATTCTGGATGTCGCCTACGACGACGACGGCGCCCGCTATTACTCCGACCGCTATGGCATCTTGGGCGAAACCATGGACATTGCGGCCAACTATTCTCTCCAGCAGGAGATTTTTGCCGAAATTTATTCCCGCTCCGCTGAAGCGGATCCCATCGTGGCGGATATGCGCTATGCCTATCCCTATGTTTTCGCGGAAAAGGATTTGATCGCTTTGCTTGAGGACCAGACGCCCGCGTCCGAGGCCTGCTGAATATGGAAAAAACGCCGGCCGGGACAGCGGCCGGCGCTCTCTATGCGGCGGGCTCCGCTGCGCGGCGCGGGGTCGGGCGGGGCGAAAAAACTGCTTGTGCGGCGGCCCGTTTTGTGGTATAGTGTCGTTGCCAGGCAAATAGTGGCAGAGCGCAGGGCGCTGTGAACACCCCGCGCCCCTATGCAGGAGACACTCCTCCTACACAACAGTCTACATACTGCGCCAGCCCTCATTATACCGGAAAAACCGCCCATTGACAAGGGGCGGTTTCCCAGGGCCTGCGTCTGCGTGATCTGCGGTGTGGGATTCAGCGTCCCGCGCCGCTTTTGTCTGCGCCGGGGGCGGAGCGCCCCTCCCCCGCCCGGCGGACGCCCCGGAAAACTGTTTATTTTATGGAGGTAACGCGTATGAAGACCTGGAGACGATGGCTGACCTTATCCCTGGCAATGGTGATGACCCTGGCCCTGATGGCCCCCTGCGCCCGGGCGGCGGGCGACGAGAAATGGTGGGAGTCGACGGATATTTCGGTGTGGCTCAACCTCGCCGACGGGCACGTGCAGGACGCGGACGCCTCCTTCAAGCTGCGCAAATGGTCGACGGAGACCAGCTGGGACAAGTGGAACGGCACCGAGCCCGTCTGGGATACCCGGCGGGAAACCTACACCAGAAACACGGAGCTCCAGGAGGTCACGGGCCCCTGCGTCCGGCTGCCCCTGGGGGCGGAGATCGAGGCCCATCCCAAGCTGCTGGGCTCCATCCGCGCCTACTCCGACCCAGACGGGGACGGCATCTATGACGAGCGCCTCTTCCGTATCAAGGAGACCCCCGCCGGCAGCAACAGCGGAACCCCCGACACCTTCGAGGTGCTGCCCGTGGACACGGCCTCGCCCCTGACCGACAAGGCCTCGGCCATCGAGCGGCCGCGGGACTACTACCTGCCCTTTCTGAGCATCCACAACGGCATCGACAACCTGGCCGGCAGCGGCCTGGGCGGCTGTGTCAAGCTCACCTCGGACTACCTCACCAAGCTCTTCGGGCCCAACACCCTGGTGATGGTCGGACTGTCCCTGGAGTCCGGCCAGCAGGGCTCCTTCTGGTACCTGCTCACCGGCGAGAAGGCGGACCCCGCCCACCTGGAGAAGCGCAACACCACCGTCACCAAGGGCGGCTACGTAGCCAGCAAGTGGGCCGTGGAGTCGGTGAACCAGGCCTATGACAACGGCCTGATGCCGGACTTCTACACCGGCACCGTCCGCACCGCGGCGGACGCCGACCTGACCCGCGACATCTCCCGCGCCCAGTTCGCCGCCGTGACGGTGAAGCTCTACGAGGCCATGAGCGGCCAGAAGGCCCCCACGGCCGCCTCGGGGCCCTTCACGGACACCTCTGACCCCGTGATCAATCAGGCCTTCGCCCTGGGCTTCGTCACCGGCATGTCGGACACCATCTTCGCTCCCAGCTCCCCCGTGACCCGGGAGCAGGCGGCCCTGATGCTCTCCAGAGTGTACACCAAGCTGGGCGGCGAGGTGCCCAAGGTGAGCGCCACCACCTTCGCCGACGACGCCGCCATCCACGGCTGGGCCAGAGACGCGGTGGCCTTTATGTCCGGGAAGGGGATCGTCAACGGCATGGGTGAAAACCGCTTCGAGCCCGCCAGCGGCGCCGCCATCCAGCAGGCGCTGGTGATCGCCCTGCGGATGTTCCAGAACTTGAAATAGCAGCGGCACGGCCGGTGAGGGATTCCCTCACCGGCCGCCCTTTTGGGGGCCGCTTGTCCGGCGAATTGTCAAAATTGTCTCCACGCCCCGCCGGTTATCCGGTACAATCATGACCGGGGGGGCGCGCCCCCTCCGACTAAGAGAAATCGGGGTGGACGGAATGGGAAAGACGTTTGGCTACATCCACGTATCCAGCGCGGACCAGAACGAGGACCGGCAGCTGGCCGCCATGCGGGAGGCGGCGGTGCCGGCGGGGCAGGTTTTTTTGGACAGGCAGTCGGGAAAGGACTTCAACCGGCCCCAGTACCGCAGGCTGCTCAGGGCCCTGCGGCCGGGGGATCTGCTCTATATCCTGAGCATCGACCGGCTGGGGCGCAGCTACGAGGAGGTGCGGGAGCAGTGGCGGGTGCTGACCAAGGAGATCGGGGCGGACATCTGCGTCATCGACATGCCCCTGCTGGACACCCGCACCGGCAAGGACCTCATGGGGACCTTTATCGCCGACCTGGTTTTGCAGATCCTCTCCTTCGCCGCCCAGAACGAGCGGGAGAGTATCCTGCTCCGGCAGCAGCAGGGCATCGCCGCCGCCAAGGCCAGAGGAGTCCGCTTCGGCCGCCCCGCTTTGGACGCGCCGGCGGATTTCCCCCAGGTGGTGGCGCTGTGGGAGGACAAGCAGATCCCCTTCTCCGCCGCCATGGCCCAATGCGGCATGAGCCGGTCCACCTTCTTCCGGAGGCTGCGGGAGTGCCGGCGGGGGCGGGATAAGGACAGGGCGCGGCCATACGGCCGCGCCCTGCGGGCGGATCGGTCGGGATTACTTCTTCAGCTCCGGCAGGCTGGCGGCGGCCATGGACTGGCCCACCCGGCGGAACTTCTCGTCGGGCAGCTCCGCCTTGAGGCCGGCGGCGGCTTCGGGGTACTCGTCGTTCAGGACCCTCTGGGCGGTGGCCAGGATGAGATCGCCGCCCTTGCCGCTCATCACCCGGCCCAGCAGCAGCACATGGCGGCAGCCGTAGAGCTGGTAGTAGTAGGCCAGGGTGTGGCCCAGGTAGACGCCGATGGACTCGTACACCTTGGCGGCGCGGGGATCGTCCTCCGCCATCAGCTTCTGGACGGCCTTCAGCTTCTCGGCGGGGGAGGCGCTCTCATCGAGCTCGATGCCCGCACGGGGGGCCAGCTTGATGACGCCGTCCTGGGAGAAGTACTTCACGCCGCAGCCGATGTCGCCGCTCCACTCATCCCGCATGGCGTCGGGGTGGGCGTCCACGGGGACGAAGGCCAGCTCGTTGAGCCAGCCGGTGATCCGGCCGGCCTCGTCCACGTAGCCCACGGCCTCGCTGGTGCCCATGGCGATGCCCAGCACGCTGGAGTCGTCCAGGCTCATGGCCCCGGCCAGGGCGGAGACGTCGCCGTCGTTGATGACGGAGTAGGGCACGTCGCCGAAGGTGTCGGTGATGGCCCGGATATAGATGTCCTTGACCTTCTTGTCATAGAGGTCCTTGGGGACCTGGAGGAAGAGGGAGGCGTTCATGGTGCGGTCGTTGATGAACACGCCGGCGGAGCTGACGCCCACCGCGTCCACCCGGGGCATGTGCCCGGCGGCGGACTTGAGGGCGGCCACGATGCCGTCGTAGTGGTAGTCGGGGTCGGAGTTGACCTTGGGGAACCAGACCACCTCCTCGGAGTAGACCGTCTCGCCGTCGATGACTGCGGAGACCTTCCGGTCACTCCCGCCGGCGTCGAAGCCGATGCGGCAGCCCTCCAGGTGGCCGCCCATGGCCTTGGGGGCGTCCTTAGCCTCGGGGATGTCGTCCACCAGGACGATCTCGAAGGGGTGCTCAAAGACGGAGGCCATGTAGTCCCAGTCGAACTCCTGCCCGCCGCCGGCGCAGTAGATGCTCCTGAGATACTCCGCGGTGCCCTCGTCGCCGCTGACGTAGACCTTGAAGCCGCCCTTCATCCACAGGATGGTCTTGACCAGGCGATTGATATAGTAGTGGTCCGCCTCGGCCATCTCCGGGGTGCCGTGGATAAAGGTGCGGCAGGAGGCCATCTGTCCGTCGGCCCGCTCCACGGCGATGCCCACAGGCTTTTTGGCGGTCTCCAGGAAGGCGCGGTTAAAGCGCATGAGGGGAATAAATTCCGGGTCCAGCGGGGGAACGTGCTTCAGCTCAACTGAGATACCAAATCTGTTCATAGTGGTTTCCTCCAAACTCTCTCAAAGTGTGCCGGCATTCCGCCCGCCGGTCGTTCCCTTATTTTACCACGGAATGCGGGTTCTGTCACCAGGGAATCAAAATTTTTTCGGAAAAACTTTTGCGATGGGGGGAGGATGGATTGCAAAATCGAGGGAGGGATGGTAAAATGGGGGTGCGTTGGTCGCGCCCTCCGGGCGCGAGGGGGGGCTGCGGTGCAGCCCTACAGCCTGTGGGGCCTACGCGGCCCCACGCCCTGCGGTTACTTTTTG
>CAJTOM010000047.1 GCA_910577915.1 uncultured Oscillospiraceae bacterium | reverse complement strand
CGTCGTCGCTATCGCCCAGGAGCTGCAGGTGCCGGTGAAGCTGGTGGGCCTGGGGGAGGGCATCGACGATCTGCAGCCCTTCGACGCCAGGGAGTACGTGGAGGCGCTGATATAAGCGTCCTGCATCCTCGCGTACAGAGAAACAAGATCAAAAAGGAAGCGGCAAAAGATGACAGATAAACAATTGACAGGCTTGCGCACCACGCTTACCGGAGCGGCTCTCTTTATCGGGGGCGCGCTCATCCCGGAGCCCAACGGCGGCCTGGGGATGCTCTCCATGCTGGCGGGGCTGATTCTGATGCTGGCCGAGGCGGTGGGGAAGGTATTTTGGCATTGGTTTAAGACCCTGGGCGACGAGATTCCGCAGAAAAAAGAGAGCGAGGAGCAGACAAATGACCCGAATTGACGGCAGAAAAGAGAACGAACTGCGTCCTGTAAAAATGACCGTGGGCTTTGTGGACTTCGCCGAGGGCAGCGTCCTCATCGAGTGCGGCAAAACCAAGGTCCTCTGCTGCGCCAGCGTGGAGGAGGGCGCGCCCCGCCACGTGCCGGAGGGTTCCGGCTGGGTGACGGCGGAGTACGCCATGCTCCCCCGGGCCAACCGGGAGCGATCCCGCCGGGACGTGAGCAAGCTGAAGCTCAGCCCCCGCTCGGCGGAAATTCAGCGCCTCATCGGCCGCAGCCTCCGGGCGGCGGTGGACCTGGGGGCCCTGGGAGACCGGACCGTCACCGTGGACTGCGATGTTTTGCAGGGCGACGGCGGCACCCGCACCGCCTCCGTCACCGGCGGATTTCTGGCCCTGGCCATCGCCTGCCGGAAGCTGGTGGCCAGCGGCGCGCTGGAGCGGGACCCCATCAAAAATTGTGTGGCCGCCGTCTCCGCCGGCATCGTGGAGGACGCGCCCCTGCTGGATCTCTGCTACGAGGAGGACAGCCGGGCCATGGTGGACCTCAACTGCGTGATGAACGACCGGGGGGAGCTCATCGAGCTCCAGGGCACCGGAGAGGGCCGGGGCTTCACCGTGGACGAGCAGCGCGCCCTGGTGGACCTCTGCGCCGGCGGGATCCGAACGCTGCTGGAAAAACAGAAAGAAATATTGGGAGGCCAAAGCTGACATGAAATTTGTCCTTGCGTCACAGAATAAGCACAAACTTGCAGAAATGCAGTCCATTCTCTCCGCCCACGGCGTGGAGGTGGTCCTCCAGTCGGACATAGGCCTCCACGTGGACGTGGAGGAGACCGGGGAGACCTTTGCCGCCAACGCCATGCTCAAGGCCAGAGCGGTGATGGAGGCCAGCGGCCTCCCCGCCATCGCCGACGACTCCGGCGTGTGCGTGGACGCGCTGAACGGGGCCCCCGGCGTGTACTCCGCCCGCTACGGCGGACCGGAGCTGGACGACGCGGGCCGGTACCGGCTGCTGCTGGAGAACATGCGGGGGGCGGGCAGCCGCGCCGCCCACTTCACCAGCGCCATCGCCTGCGTCTTCCCCAACGGGGACGCCATCGAGGCCGAGGGCATCTGCCCCGGAACCATCGCCTTCGCCCCCCAGGGTGACGGCGGCTTCGGCTACGACCCGGTGTTCTTCCTGCCCCAGCTGCGCAAGACCTACGCCCAGCTGACGGCGGAGGAGAAGGCGGCGGTGAGCCACAGGGGCAAGGCGCTGGAGGTTTTTGACGGGAAATTGCGGGAATATTTAAAGGGGAATGGCTGAATGGAACTGACCAGTAAACAGAGGGCCCAGCTGCGGGGCATTGCCAACGGCATCGACACCATCGTCCACATCGGCAAGGAGGGCATCAGCGACAACCTGGTCAAGCAGGCCAACGACGCCTTGGAGGCCCGGGAGATCATCAAGTGCAGGGTGCTGGAGAACGCCATGCTGACAGCACGGGAGGCCTGCGGGGAGCTGGCGAAGCGGACCCGCAGCGAGGAGGTCCAGGTCATCGGGACCAAGTTCGTGCTCTACCGCCAGCACTACGACAAGAGCCGGCGGAAAATCGAGCTGGCCCGGGAGCGGCGGAGCAAATGACCGGTTGACAGAGGCGCGGAGGGTGTGCTATCATATGACAAGTGTAGACCGTTTTCCCGCGACTTCACAGAGAAAAGAGGCTGGGCCTTGAAAATAGGAATCTACGGCGGGACCTTCAACCCCATCCATCTGGGTCACATGGAGGCCGCCCGCTTTGCAAGGGAATACCTGGAGCTGGACCGGCTGTATCTGATCCCCACCGGCATCCCTCCTCACAAGGAGCTGGACGCGGACGCCCCCGGCGCGGAGCACCGGCTGGAGATGGTCCGCCTGGCGGCGGAGGCCCTGGGCGGCGAGGTCCGGGTCAGCGACATGGAGCTGCGCCGCCAGGGGCGCAGCTACACCCTGGAGACGCTGCGCCAGATCAAAGGGGAGCACCCCGAGGACCGGCTGTATCTGCTGCTGGGGACGGACATGTTCCTCACCTTCCAGCACTGGAGGGACCCCGGCGAGATCGCGGGGCTTTGCACCCTGTGCGCCTTCGGCCGCAGCGAGGCGGACACGGAGGAGCTCTTCGCCGCCCAGCGGGCCTACCTGGCCAAAACCTTCGGGGCCGACGTGGTGACCATGGTCCTGCCCCATGTTGTGGACGTGTCCTCCACCCAGCTGCGCGGCCTGCTGGCCCGGGGGGCGGGGCGGACGTATCTGGACGACGCCGTCTACGGCTACATCCTGCGCCAGGGGCTCTACGGCGTGGGGGCGGACGTGAAGCGCCTCCCCCTGGAGGACCTGCGGTGCGCCGCCCTGTCCATGCTCCGGCGGAAGCGGGCGGCCCATGTGCTGGGTACCGAGGAGACGGCGGCCCGGCTGGCCCTGCGCTGGGGGGCGGACGAGGAGGAGGCCCGCCGGGCGGCCCTGCTCCACGACTGCACCAAAAAGTGGGACAGGGAACAACATCTGGCCTTCTGCCGTCAATATGGCATTGAGCTGGACAGCGAGGAGCGGCGGGAGGAGAAGCTGCTCCACGCCGTCACCGGCGCGGCGGTGGCCCGCCATGTGTTCGGCGTGTCCCCCCAGGTGGAGAGCGCCATCCGCTGGCACACCACCGGAAAGCCCCATATGTCCACCCTGGAGAAGATCCTCTACCTGGCGGACTACATCGAGCCCACCCGCGACTTCTGCGATCTCAGGCCGCTGCGGAAGCTGGCCTTTGCGGATCTGGACCGGGCGGTGCTGCTGGGGCTGACCATGGCGGTGGAGGATCTGCGGGAGCGGGGGGTGGCGGTCCACTCTAACAGTGTGTTTGCGAGGGACGAGCTGAAAGGAAAGCTGACATGAGCAGGACAAGAGGCAAGCGGGAGGCCCCCGGCGGCGGCAGCTGGCGCCGGAGCGGGGACCCCTTTGGCGAGGAGAGGCCGGCGAGAGGACAGAAGCGGGCCTCCCATGAACAGGACAAGGAGCGGACCGGCGGCGGAGAGCGCGCCGGACTGCGGGGCGGGAAGCGGGCGGCGGTGATCGCGCTGTGCTGCGTGGCGGCGGCGGCTCTGGCGGCGGCGGCGTGGTGGATATGTTTTGTCCGCGCCCCGGACGTCAGCGAGAACGACCGCCCCGGCTACTCCCACACCGCCAACCCCAGCCGGAAGCCTGCGGAGGGGGAGGAGGAGAACGACGACCCGGAGACCCTATCCGGCCGGAAGGAGGACTACTTCACCTTCCTCCTGCTGGGGAAGGACACCTCCAGCGGCAGTACGGACACCATCATCCTGGTGTCCTACGACGTGGTCAACCAGGCGGTCAACTGCATGTCCATCCCCCGGGACACCATGGTCAACGTGGGCTGGGACATCAAGCGTGTGAACTCCGTCTACAGCGCCAAGGAGTCCAGCGGCGGCGGCATTGAGGGGCTGAAAAAGCAGGTGGGCCTGCTCACCGGCGTGACCCCCGACTTCCACGTCATCATCGAGTGGAAGGCCGTGGGCAAGCTGGTGGAGGCCCTGGGGGGCGTGTACTTCGATGTGCCCTACGACATGAACTACGACGATCCCTACCAGGACCTGCATATCCACCAGTCCAAGGGCTACCGCCTGCTGGACGGGGACGACGCCATGCAGGTGGTCCGCTGGCGGAAAAATAACAGCGGTACCAACTACGGCGACACCACCCGCATGGGGGTTCAGCAGGAGTTTCTGAAGGCGGTGGCCAAGCAGTGCCTCCAGCTGAAGAACTGGACCAAGGTGGGCGCGTTCGCCAAGATTTTCTTTGAGAACGTGGAGACCAGCGAGGAGCTGTCTCTGAACAACCTCCTCTGGTTTGCTCAGAAGGCCATGGGCGTGGACATCGACAACGTGAATTTTGTCACCATGCCCGGCGAGTATGAGGGCTGGGCCTGGAGCCGTACCTACCAGAGCAACCAGTCCTACGTCTTCGCCGACCCCGGCGAGATTGTCGAGCTGGTCAACGCCTCCTTCAACCCCTATATCCGGGACATCACCGAGGCAGACCTGCAGATCATGTATAGGAACAAGAACGGCTCTCTGGGCATCACCAACGGCACGGTGCTGGACACCGCCGCCACCTCCGCCCCGGTGAAGCCCGCCAAGAAGCCCGATCCGGAGCCTGAGCCGGAGCCCGAGGAGGACCAGACGGGCGGCGAGCCGGATCTGCCGCCGGACAACGGCGCGGGTACCGGGGACCCCGGTACGTCCACGGATCCCGGCGTCACGGCGCCGCCCTCCGGCGGCAGTGATCCGGGCGGCACCACGGAGCCCCCCGCGCCGCCGGATGCCGGTACGGACGTGCCCCCCGCCGGCGGCGGGACCGACCAGCCGGAGCTCCCCGATGACGGTGCGCAGCTTCCGGAGACCCCGCCGGCAGAGGGGGAGCCCGTTTTGCCCCCGGAGCCGGTTCTGCCCCCGGAGGAGGGGAGCATCGAAGACGAGCCTCCCGGCTGGCTGTGATGAGACGCGAAAGGACAGAGAGACATGGGCCGATATAGAGGAAGACGCGAGTCCTCCCGCACCGGGCGGGAGGAGAGGAGTATGAGACCCGGAGACCCCTTCGCCCCCCCGCCGGAGGAGCTGGGGGACCCCTTCGCGGAGGACCGGGGCGGCAAAAAGCCCGCCCTGCGGGAGCGCTGGGGCGCTTACTGGGAGTCGGGGAAGGGGAAGATTCTGGTGGCCGCGGTGAGCTGCGTGGCGGTGTTCGCGGTGGTGGTGGCGGTGGTGCTCAGCAGCTGGATCAAGCCGCCCACGCTGCCCTCCGCAGACCCGGAGGCCCCCAAGAAGACCCCCGCCAAGACCCCCACGGAGCAGCGCCCGGAGGAGCCGGAGGGCCCCACCGACGACGAGCTGTATCCCGACGATGGCTACGACGGCGACATGCCCACCGTGTCCGGGAACCGGAAGGAGGGGGTGTACACCTTCCTGCTGGTGGGCACCGACATGGACGACGGCAACACCGACACCCTCATGGTGGTCAGCTACGACACGGTAAACCAGGACATCAACATCATGTCCATCCCCCGGGACACCATGATCAATGAGAAGTGGGACATCAAGAAGATCAACTCCGTCTACTCCCGCACGGGCCGAAGCGTCGACTCCCTGGCCAACCGCATCCAGAAGCTGGTGGGCTTCAAGCCGGACTTCTATGTGAAGGTGGACTTGAGTATGTTTGTGGAGCTGGTGGACCTGGTGGGGGGCGTGGAGTTCGACGTGCCCCAGGACATGGACTACGACGACGCCTGGCAGGACCTGCACATCCACCTGAAAAAGGGGGTACAGGTCCTGGACGGGGAGAAGGCCATGGAGCTGGTCCGCTTCCGCCGCTACAGCGAGGGGGACATCAAGCGGGTGGAGGTCCAGCAGAACTTTATGAAGGCCCTCATCAAGGAGTGCCTGAGCATCCAGCACTGGGGGAAGATCAAGGCGTATATCGACCTGGCCATGGAGAACGTGGAGACGGATCTGGAGTTCGGGTCGGTGGTGTGGTTCGCCGCCAACGTGCTGGGGCTCAACGCCGCCCCAGCGCTGAACATGGACGACGTGTACACCTGCACCCTTCCCGGGGACTACTGGGCCTCTGCCTGGAGCCGGGACACCCATCAGCAGCAGTCCTATGTGACCATCTACCCCCGGCAGGTGGTGGAGTTGGTGAACGAGCGCTTCAACCCCTATGAGCAGAAGGTGACCACCTCCATGCTGGACGCCATGAGCATTCTCTCTAACGGGGACATCGCCTCCTCCACCGGCTCCCTGCGGGACGGCCAGCACAACGGCATCATGGCGGTGCAGCGGGGGGAGGCCTACTACGACGACGAGGGCAATCTGGTCTACGGCGCGCCGCCGGTGGCGCCGGAGCAGGATGAGGAGGGCAACTGGTTCATCCTGGACGAGGAGGGGAACGTGGTCTACACCGACGAGGAGGGCCAGCCCCTGACAACGGGCGAGCCCACGCTCCCCGGCGAGGAGGGCCAGCCCGGCGACCCGATCAACCTGCCGGCCGACCCGGTTGATGGCGGGGGGAATACCCGCGATCCTCTGCTGCCGGAGGGCGGCGGCCCCGGCGGGGAGGACAATCCCGGCGAGGGCGCGGATCCGGACCAGACGGCGGGCCCCGGTCAGGCGGAGAACCCTGACCAGACGGAGAACCCCGGCGAGGGGACCGCTCCGGGG
Source organism: uncultured Oscillospiraceae bacterium (assembly GCA_910577915.1). Lineage (GTDB taxonomy): Bacteria > Bacillota > Clostridia > Oscillospirales > Oscillospiraceae > Pelethomonas. The sequence goes on along the minus strand of CAJTOM010000047.1, from coordinate 14,200 downwards.
GATACGCCCGCAGATGTGCCGCCGGAGCTGCCGGAGGAGCCGGATGTCCCCAGCTTTGAGGATGAGCCCCCCGGCTGGCTGTAACAAGGCGGCCGGAAACAGGCGCGAGCGGATGCAAAATGAAAAATGAAAGGGAGGTCTGCGGTATGACACCGAAGGAAATGGCGATTCTGGCGGCGAAGGCCCTGGACAGCAAGAAGGGCGGGGAGGTCAAGATCATGGAGGTCACGGACCTCACCAGCCTGGCGGACTACTTTGTCATCTGCACCGGCTCCAGCAACACCCAGATCAACGCCCTGTGCGACGCGGTGGAGGAGCGGCTGGCAGAGGAGGCCGGCGAGAAGCCCCTGCACCGAGAGGGGCACCGGGGCGGCATTTGGGTCCTGCTGGACTATGGGTGCGTGGTGGTCCACGTGTTCAACGGTGAGGCCAGGGAGTTCTACGGCCTGGAGCGGCTGTGGAGCGACGGAAAACCGCTGGATATGTCGGAAATCCTGGTCCAGGCCTAGTGCCGGGGGAGAGGGCGCTATAGGTCCGCCCCGGCCCTGAAAGCACGGCGCGCTGCCCCGCCGGCGAAACCGGGAGGGCATTGTCTGCCAAGGCTTTCTGCTTCGACAAAACACCCGCCGCCTTTTCATGCGAAAAGGCGGCGGGCGTTTTGCCGTATGCAGGGGGAGGTCAGGAGATTTCTTTGTGGGGAATAGGGGAAATTACATAAATATGTGCGCCATGTCTTGCTTTAGAAAAAGATTTGCGCTATACTTTGTGGAATGAGGCTGGCAGGAAGGGTGGAGATGCGCATGACTTTACAGCAAATCCAATATTTTATTGCCGTGGCAGAGTGCGGTTCTGTAGGCGGAGCGTCAAAACGGCTTTTTACAGCGCAGTCAACCATTTCTGAGGCGTTGATTGAACTGGAGCGGGAATGCAGGATTCAGGCGTTCATCCGTAGCAGCAGGGGGATGTTGCTGACGCGGGAGGGAGAAGAGCTGCTGATTGAGCTGAGTGAGATCCAGCGGAAACTGGACTATGTGAAAGAGAAGTACAGCAATCGGGAGCAGGTGCATTACTCCCTCTCTGTGGTGGCCCAGCACCATATCTGCGGAATGGATTCTTTTCTTTCTTTTGCAGGCCTGCACCGCAGTGCAAGCTATGTTTTGGGGTATAAGGAGAGCAGTACACCGGTAGTTTTACGTACAATGGAGAATGGCAGGGCCGATATTGGAATTATATTTTTTACTGAGCACAATAAAAAACAGTTTAAGAGGGAGTTAGAGACCAGAAATTTGCAATTTTTTAAGCTGCTTACAGGACAAATACACGCCTATGTCAGCCGCACGCATCCTCTGGCGCACAAGGAGGAAGTATCCATCGCTGAACTTGTGGAATACCCGAAGATCGACTACGACAAGCGAACCAGTTCCAATGGGGAGTACACCAATATTCGAACAAAGATGCCGGTACGGCAGATGATTACTGTGACAGACCGCGCAACGGCGTATTCCCTGATGCACGATCTGCATGCCTTTGTTGTGGGAACTGGTTTGAAGACCAGCATGGACCAGCAGCAGCAGATTGTGATGCTGCCGGTTGTGGACGGGGATATTGTAGAAATAGGGTATATTTTGCAATCCAAACTTCCGATTTCTGCTGCAGTGGAGCAGTTTATTGACTTATTGAAGACAGAAATCTCTTTGGAAGACTAGAATATACCTTGAATATACAGGAGCGCAGAAAACGATATGCAGGCGTAGTAAAAATTAAATGATGCAGCGGATAATTTCAAACGGCGTCCATTCGGAAAAACCGATGGTTCGCCATCTTTTTTTTGAATTTGCAAAGAGGAGGAAATAACTCTATAATAATATTTACATCACACGAAATGCCAGCAGAATGATTTCTGAAGCGCAGCGAATAGAGGATGGTGTGTGGGCCGGTAAAGGGTACGGAGGAAAAATGTCAGAGAATAGCTGCAATAAAAGGGAATGCGATGCCGTATTGGTTTGCGATGATCTCTGCAAATGCTATGGCGGGGTGATCCAAGCCAGCGACCATATCCATTTCGAACTGTACCGAGGAGAAGTGCACGCTCTCCTCGGGGAGAATGGCGCGGGCAAAAGCACGCTGATGAAGATGCTCTATGGCATCGAACAGCCCGATGAGGGAAAAATATTTATTAATGGGAAAGAAACCGCTCTGAACGAACCGGCGGCTGCGATTGCACACGGGATTGGAATGGTTCACCAGGAGCTGATGTTGATCCCGCATTTGTCCGTCATGGAGAACATTATCCTCGGGAAAGAAACGCGGACAAGATGCGGGACATTGGACAGACGGACGGCGTGTAAAGAAATCAAAGAGCTTTCAAACGCGTATGGCCTGGAACTGGATCCTGACGCGTTGGTTGAAAAGCTGACAATCGGGCAGCGCCAGCGCGTTGAGATTATGAAGCTGCTGTACCGCAAGGCGGATATTCTGATTTTTGATGAGCCGACCGCATTGCTTACACCCCGGGAGTCCGACGCGCTGTTTGATGTGCTCAGACGCCTGAAAGCAATGGGAAAGTCCATTGTTTTCATTACGCATAAACTGCGGGAGGTATATCAAATTGCAGATCGGATGACCGTGATTCGAGGGGGACGGATTGTCGGCGTAACGACTCCGCAGGAAACGGATGTTACGGCGCTTACCTACATGATGGTAGGAAAAACCGTCAGCCGGGAGCGGCGAATTCCTCATGCGATGGGGGCAGCAGTGGTCTTGGATGTAGAAAATGCTGTGGTAACAGGAGCGGATAACCTTCGGTTGGTAGATAACGTGTCCTTCTCCGTGCGCGCGGGCGAGGTTTTGGGGGTCGCGGGGATTGAGGGCAACGGCCAGACGGCTCTGGCACAGGCGATCCTGGGCATTGCCAGAATCAGCCAGGGGAGTATTCGCCTGGAGGGCAGGGAGCTCAGCAAATGTACAACGAAACGGATCCGTCAGGAAGGCGTCGGCAGTATTCCGGATGACCGGCAGGGGGCGGGGCTCATCCTTTCGATGCGGATTTTTGAGAATATGATTTTGAACGAATATGATAAAAAACCGTTTTCCCCCCACGCGATATATGAAGATTGGGGCAGAGTCCGGCAGTATGCAAAAGAAAAGATTTCCGACTATAGCATCGCTGCGGCAAATGAATCAGTATACGTGAGTTCACTTTCCGGGGGAAACCAGCAGAAGATTGTGGCGGCGCGGGAACTTACCAAAACATGCCGCTTGCTGATTGCCGCTCAGCCGACAAGAGGTGTGGATATTGCTTCGGCCGACTATATCCAGAGCCGTATCCTGGAGGCGGCTGCGGAGGGCTGTGCGGTAGTATTCATATCCAGCGATTTGGACGAGCTGATGAAGGTTTCAGACCGCATCATGGTCATGTTCCGCGGAAAAGTCACAGGGATAGTGGATGGAGATGCCGCAGACCGGGAGAGTCTGGGTAAACTGATGCTGGGTGAAACAGACGGGATTCCGTCTGAAGATAGGAACCAGTATTCATAGGCGTGGAATGCGGGATGGACAAGGGATTTTGCCATTTTGCACGGCCAAAAATCGCAGAAATACCCAATGCATGACAGGATTTTTGGCGCGGCGGGGAGGCGAAAGACATGTCCAACCGGGATGCGGCGTTTATGGAAACAGGTTCTGGGCAGGGGTACGGGAATGATAAGGAGGATTTACTATGAAGAAGTGCACAAACGTAAGAAGGACGCTTGCTCTGCTCATGGTGGTGGCCATGTGCGCTGTGCTGGCCGGCTGTGGAAAGGAGCAAAAGCCGGCAGAGGACTCATCCTTAGGCGAGGCTGCGGCGGCTAAAATTGCCGTAGTTTTTGCATCCAGCGGCTTGGGGGATAAGTCCTTCAACGACGCGCTCTACAGCGGGATGGAGGAGGCCAAGTCTGAAATGGGGATTGAGTGGGTTTATTCGGAACCGAAAGATGACGCGGAGTATGAGGGACTGATTTCCGGTTATGCAGACGGAGGCGAATATGACCTGATTATCTGCCTGGGGGGCAGTCAGAGCTCCAGCCTTGAGAACGTCGCCCCCAATTATCCGGAACAGAACTTTGTCATTTTGGACGCCGTTGTCGGCGGCGATAATATTCGCAGCTACACCTGGCGGGATGAGGAACTGGGCTTCCTGGCTGGAATTCTTGGCGCGGGTCTGTCCGCCAGCAATACGCTGGGCTTTATTGGCGCCCATGATATTCCGCTGTGCAATTTGGGGGCAGCCGGTATGATTGCCGGTGCGCACTATGTAAATCCTGACTGCGAGGTGCTGGTAGACTATGCCAATGGCTGGGCGGAGGTCAACGGATGCTATGAGATCGCCACCTCGATGAATGAACAGGGCGCCAGTCTGATTTATCACACCGCCAGCGCCGGTGGCCTGGGCATCCTGAACGCCGGCAGGGAGAAGGGATTCCTTACCGTATTCTTCGACGGCAATCTCAACGGCGATGCCCCGGACACCAATATTGCGAGTGCGATCCGCGACTTCCCCGCCTGCGCCAAGGAGGCGGTGCAGGACTTGATCGACGGATCGTTCACCGCCGGATCCATTGTAAAGGGGATCGCGGAGGACGGCGTATACCTGGACTTTGAGGGCTCCGCCTATGAAATCCCGGCCGATGTGATGAACATGTATAACGAGGCTGTGGAAGCGATTAAGTCTGGCAGCCTCGTTGTACCGGCAACAGTAGATGAGGCGAAAACCTGGAGCGCGTCTTAAATTGATGGAGCAGCGCAGTCTTAACCGCAGCGGGCTTAGGGCCGCCATAAGCTAAGAAAAGAGGATTCCATGAAAAAATCGGGAATTAGATTGTCGGTATTCTCACTGATCCTGGCACTGCTTCTGGTCGGTTTCACCATCGCGGCGACCGGACGAAATCCGGTCAGCGTGTATGGGGCGATTCTTGCTGGTTCTTTCGGCAGTGTCAAGGGCTTTTTGAATGTACTGGCGTATATGTTGCCGCTTGTGATGACAGGACTGGGGGCGGCCGTAGCGTTCCAGAGCGGCGTCTTTAACATTGGCGGCGAGGGACAGGTGCTGGTTGGCGGACTTGCGTCGGTCATCGTTGGTCTGCTGGTGCCGTTTCCGGCGCCCTGGGGATACCTTGCTGCGATGACGGCGGGGTTCCTGGCGGGAGCTGTCTGGGCTGTTTTGCCTACGCTGATTGCGGGGAGAAATCTAGCGTCGCTTTCTGTGGCTACCATCATGATGAATTCTATTGCGGAACTTTTAACGGAATACATTGTAAAACAGTTTTTCCAAAGAGAGGGCGCCAGCAATACAGAGACCGTAGTTGTCAATGACGGATGCATTTTGCCGCGCTTTTTCCCCAGCACGCAGTTCAACTACGGCATTTTTGTTGCTGTTATCAGCGTCCTTCTGGTGACCTGGCTCCTATACAAAACGCCGTTTGGCTTTTCTCTGCGCGCCATGGGAAACAATCCCAGAGCAATGGAGCAGGCCGGCGTGCCGATTTACCGAAGGACGCTGGCGGCAATGTTTATCAGCGGCGGTCTGTTTGCGCTGGGCGGATCGATCCAATGCCTTGCGGTCTATAAGCGATTTGTGATGGGGTTTTCTCCCGGATATGGATGGGATGGCATTACCGTCGCGACGCTGGCGGCAAACTCACCGGCGGGCGTCCTTCTGTCCGCATTCCTTTTCGGTATGCTCCGTTCCGCCTCTATCAATATGAGCCTCACCAATCAGGTGACCACTGAAATGATTTCCGTTTTGCAGGGACTTATTGTCATTCTGGTTGCCTCCCCCATGGTGTGGACAACAATGCGCAATCTCTTAGACGCGGCTAAAGGGCGGGTATCGCTGCTTTTCCAAAAGAAAGCGGAGGTGGATGTGAAATGATGGAGAGCCTGACAGTATTTGCCAATTTCTTCGCCTCAGCCATTCGCCTGACGGCGCCCATCGCTTTAGGGACGCTTGCGTGTACGGTAAGCGAACGGGCCGGCGTCATTAACATTGGGATTGAAGGGACCATGCTGTTCAGCGGTTTTACGGCGGCAGTCGGGACCTGGTACAGCGGCAGCCCCTGGGTGGGACTGCTGTGCGGCGGCCTGGGCGGCGTGCTGATCTCTGCGGTCCTTGGCGTTCTGGCAATCTACTGCAATGGTCAGCAGATTGTGATCGGCATTGGGATCAATCTGTTTGCACCGGGGCTTGCCTATATGATGATGCGGGCTCTCTGGGATACGACCGGAATTTCGCCGTGGATTGCGGGATTTGAGCGGCTGGATATACCGGTGGTGAAGGAGATTCCGGTTATCAGTACGTTGCTGAGCGGGTATCCCGTTTGTATCTATCTGGGGATCCTCGCGGTGGCAGCGATGCAGTTTTTACTGCACAAAACGGTATGGGGGCTTCGTATACGCTCAGTCGGAGAGAATCCAGCCGCAGTGGCAGCGCTTGGCATCAATGTCTACCGGCTGCGGATGTTTGCGGTGCTCTTAGGCGGATTCTTTGCCGGAATGGCGGGCAGCGTCATGTGTCTCAGCTCTGCAAACGTATTTGTGAACAACATGTCGGCCGGTTCCGGATTTATGGCTTTTGCGGCCAACCAATTTGGGCATTGGTCGCCGTTTGGCGGCTATCTGGCCACGTTGCTCTTTGGCGTGATGTCCGCCTTCCGGATGCGGCTGCAAAGTCTCGGCGTCGCAACGCAGCTGACGCAGATGATTCCATACGCAGCGGTGCTGCTTGGACTCCGCCTTACAGGCGCGCGCCTGCGTGCGCCCGCGGCGAATGGAGCGCCGTACATCCATCCGCTGGCCGTTTCCCGGGTTCGTAAAAAGCAGGCGGGCCAGTGCGCGGAAAATATGGGGAACACAGATCAAGGAGACTGCATATGAAAATCAGATTTCATGAATACCGGCACATCCTGCATTTCCATCAATATGAGGAAGGCGTATTCTTTTACCGGGAGGTTCTTGGATTACAACCGAACTACAACTGGGCCATTGTTCCGCAGCAGAAAGGCTATCGCTTTTACATGGGGACGGGCAGGCTGGAGATCGTCCAGTATCCGTTTTCACCGGCGCAGGGCAGAGGGGAGTTCAAGGCGGACTGCGTCGACTTGAATCTCTGTATGGAGCGGATACTCAGTGAGGCGCCGGATACAGAGATTCTGGAGAGGGGGGCGGCCCTGGTGACGCTGCGCGACCCCGACGGAAACATTGTTCACCTGACGCAGGAAAAGCATATGCGCAGGACGGAAGCGCCGGTTGATAAAACCAATATGTTTGTGGGGAATTTTACCAGCATCCTGTATGAAAAGGACTTGGAGCAGGCGAAGAATTTTTACTGCGGGCAGATAGGCCTGGAACTTCTGCAAAGCGGACGGGACATGTGTCTGCTGCAGGCGGGAGACGCCTGGTTGGAGCTCCGAAAGATGACGGAAGAAACGGAAATGGGGCCGTCCATGGTGGCGTTTGAGGCGGACAGCGTGAACAAACTGTATGATAGATTGTCGGCGGATGCCGCATACCGGGAGGCGGGGGTGCTTCACGACACGGATTTTGATGCCCGAAGGCTGTTTCAGCTATATGACCCCAGCGGGAATGTTGTTGAAATTTATGCGTATCTGAGAAATGTCCGGGAAGAGATCCTGCTGCATTGAAAACGATGGGGGAATTGTTATGTGGCGAAATGAATATCGAATTGTCTACTACTCCTGGGAGTTTGATACCCTTCAGTCGTTCTACCGGGACATTCTGCGGCTGCCGCAGATGTATGGCTGGTATACCAGCCCGGTAGACAGGGGCTGCAAATTCCCCATTGGAGAGAACCGGCTGGAACTGATCTGCCGCCACCCCACACTGCCGCAGGGGCCGGCGGGAATGCGCCTGGAGGCAAAGAATATCGGCCTCTGCTACGAAAATCTCAGGCGTGAACCGAGAGTGACCGTCGTGAAGCCCTTACAGAAACATGAATGGGGCGAATACAGTTTCTGCATTAAAGACCCTGTGGGCAACTGGGTGGAAATCTATCAGAAAACGGAGACGGATCCGTTCCCGATACCTGATGATGGGAAGGGGTATTTTACAGAGGAATTCACAGCCATTATCTATGCGGAGAATATCGAACGGATCACCGCATTCTATAGGGATTCCATGCAAATGCCGGTCGTCCATTCCTGGAATCGCAGTGCCGAAGACCGGGGATACCGCTTAAAGTCGGCGGGCGGTTTCACAGATATTCGGCAGAAGACGGAGGATACTCCGCAGGGGCCTGCGCTCACAACGATTGAAGCGGAAGATGTAAACGGATGCTTTGCATGGCTTGCGGCAAGAGAGGACGTGGAGGTCATCCTTGGGTTGACGGATACTTGGTATGGAGACCGGATTTTTCAGATATGCGATGGGGAGAAGAATGTGGTAGAGGTACTTGCCTACCGCCGCAATATGAAAGACAGAGAACTGACAGAACGCAGAGGGTTATAACGTAATGGCCAAAATACTGTTCAAGAATGCCTGGGCAATCGTGTCCTGCGACGCGGAGAATCGCGTATATTATCATAGCGATCTCCTGGTCGAGGACAATAAAATCGTACAGATTGGCGCTGGGATTCACGATGAGGAAGCGCTCTGCATCCATGCGGAGGGAAAATATGTGTATCCGGGTCTGGTTAATACGCACCACCATTTCTTTCAGGCCTTTGTCCGGAATCTGATGTCCATAGACCGCCCCGGCCTGACGCTGATTCAGTGGCTGGAAAAAATATACAAGGTATTCGCCTGTATTGACAGCGATGTCATCTATTTTGCGTCTCTCGCCTGTATGGCGGACTTGATAAAGCACGGCTGTACATGCTCCGTAGACCACCAGTACTGCTACACAGCGCTGACAGGAAAGACGCCGGTTGACCGCCAGATGGAAGCGGCGGATGTATTGGGCTTTCGGCTGATTGCCGCGCGGGGTACGAATACCCTGCCCCGGACGAAGGGGAGCACCATTCCCGATGAGATGTGTGAAACGACTGAGGAGTACATCAGAGACTGTGAGCGGCTGATCGAAACGTATCACGATCCGAGTGCCTTTGCGATGCACCAGATTGTCCTGGCGCCCTGCCAGCCGATCAACTGTGAGGAGGACACCTTCCGGGAGACCATCCGGCTTGCCCGGTCGGCGGGAGTCTATATGCACACGCATCTGTGCGAGGGCGAGAACCGAAGCATGGTGCAGCGGTTTGGAATGCGATCTCTGGCGTGGTGCGAAAAGGTTGGCTTTATTGGCCCCGACATCTGGCTGGCTCATGGCCGGGAAACCCTTCCGGAGGAATACGCGTTTGTTGCTGCGAGCGGTATGGGTATCTCCCATTGTCCGGCGCCGACGATATATGGGGGGAGCGAGATTTTAGACATCCCGGGAATGAGAAAGGCCAGGATTCCGATCAGTCTGGGAGTGGATGGCTGTTCCACCAATGAGGGGTCGAATATGCTGGATTCCATACGCCTGGCGTATTTGATGCAGACGTTTCTCAGCAAGCAGCGGGGCGGCTGTCCATCGCCGTATGACATGATGAAGATCAGCACAACAGAGGGTGCGAAAATGATGGGACGCCCGGAACTGGGCGAGCTCGCGGCCGGAAAAGCGGCGGACCTCTTTATGATTGACGCGGAAAAACTGGAGTATGCGGGGGCGCTTCATGATCCAGCGTCTGTTATTCCGAAGCTCGGCATTACGGGAGACGTCTGGCTGACAATGATTAATGGAAAAATAGTCTATCAAAACGGCAGGCTCACGGGGATCGACGAGCGGGAACTTCTGCGTGAGGGCGAGAAAGTGTGTACCAAATCGCTGCGAGACCGGTGCCCGGCATTTTCCGGTTACCGGACGGGATTAATGGAGGCGTGAGGAATGGCATATCGTGATTTTCAACTTCTGCTCTATGTACCGGCGAACAAATACCATGCATGTATTCAGTTTTATGAGGAAGCATTTCTGGTAAAGCCGTTCTACAGCTGGGACGAGGGTGAACACGACCGGGGGCAGAAATATGACGTTGCGGGGACAAAACTTGTGATTCTGACGCAGGAAAACCCTTTCCCCGAGTACGGTCCCGCGCACTTTCAAATTGAAGTGGAGGACATAATGGAGCCTTATAGGCGCATACAGGCATGCTGCGCAGGGATGATCACGCAGATGCCCTTCAAGCGGCCCTATGGCTGGCAGATGTTCCGTATTATGGATCCGGCAGGGAATCATATCAATATCTATTCCATTCCATAACCGTGCAAAACCCATGTGCCAGTCTGGAGGATCAGACCGGAAAACCTGGCGCCTCCAGCGCGTTTGGCGGCGGCAGATTCGATTTATCGAGCAAAAATGAGAGAGGGAGAAGCAGCTTGCTTCTCCCTCTTCGCCTGTCTATTGTCGATAAAATCGCTGCTTGAACGGCGTATTGGGGACATGGGCATACAAAATCCCCCCGCCTCAATCCCCCGTCCCCCGCAGATCAAAGTCCGGCCCCAGATCCCCCGCCATCCAGTGCCGGCGGCACAGCCCGATATATTTGTCGTTAGCCCCCAGCACTACCTGAGCGCCCTCCTTGAGCACCCGGCCCTGCTCGTCGAAACGGGCGTTGCAGGTGGCTTTTTTACCGCACCAGCAGATGGTCTTGACCTCCTCGATTTTGTCGGCCATCACCAGGAGCTCACAGCTGCCGGGGAAGAGCTCCCCCTTGAAGTCCGCCCGCAGGCCGTAGCAGATCACGGGGATGTTCCAGTCGTCCACCAGATGGACCAGGTAGTGGATCTCCTCGCGGCTGAGGAACTGGGCCTCGTCCACGATGATGCAGGCGTAGCGCGTCAGCTCCCGCTCCGGCATGGCCCGCATCTCGTGGAAGTAGATGCAGGGATAGGTCAGGCCGATGCGGGAGCGGACGATGTGTTCCCCGTCCCGCGTGTCGATCTGGGGCTTCACCATCAGCGCCTCTTGGCCCCGCTCCTCGTAATTGAAGCGGGTCATAAGGGCGTTGGCGGTCTTGCTGGAGCCCATAGCCCCGTATTTGAAGTAAAGCTGTGCCATGATTGTTTTTCTCCTATGTGATGTCTGTGATGTCGTGCTGGCGCGGCGGATCCAGCTCCTCCAGCGCCTCCGCCAAAAGCTTCCCGAAGGCCGAGGGCACTGTCAGGCGGTCCAGGTCCCCCCGGTCCGCCCAGGTGAGGGCGGGGCCCTCGCCCCGCACCGTCAGCAGGTACCCGGTCATACGCCACTCCACGTGGGTGAAGAGGTGCTTGGCGGCAATTTTTTTCTTCCAGTCCATGGGCGTGAGCCCCCAGTCCGCCAGCACCCCGCCGGCGGCGGCCTCGTCCAAAGCGCCGGGGACATGGGGAAACTCCCACAGTCCCGCCAGCAGCCCTTGGTCCGCCCGCTGGCGCAGGGCGGTTTTTCCATCCCTGAGCAGGACAAAAACCGTCAGCTCCTCCACCCGCCTGCCGGCTTTTTTCCGGCGCACCGGCAGGGAGGCCTGGAGGCCCAGCCTGCAGGCCTGGCACAGGTCCTCCAGAGGGCACTGGCCGCACAGGGGCGCGCCGCCGGGGAGGCAGACCATGGCCCCCAGATCCATCACCGCCTGGTTAAAGGCCCCCGGCCGGTCATGGGGCAGGACCTCCGCGATGAGCGTCCGGAATTGGGACCGGACCCTGGGCTCCAGGATGTTCTCCCCGATGCCCGTCAGCCGGGCGGCCACCCGCAGGGCGTTGCCGTCCACCGCCGGTACGGGCCGGTTGAAGGCGATGGAGGCCACCGCCCCCGCGGTGTAGTCCCCCACGCCGGGCAGGGTCAGCAGCGCCTCGTAGGTGTCCGGAAAGCGCCCGCCCCGCTCCTCCACGATCACCCGTGCGGCCTTCTGCAGGTTTCTGGCCCGGCTGTAGTAGCCCAGTCCCTGCCACAGCTTCATCAGCGTCTCTCCGTCCGCATCCGCCAGCGCCTCCACCGTCGGCAGGGCCTCCATCCACCGCAGGTAGTAGGGCAGCACCGCCGCCACCCTGGTCTGCTGCAGCATGATTTCGGACACCCACACCCCGTAAGGGGAGGGGATGTCCCGCCAGGGGAGGGAGCGGCGGTTTTGGTCGTACCAGGCGAGGAGGGGCGGGGAGATGGGGGGGAGGGGCATAGCAGTCACCTTCTTCTTTCGCGCCGCCGCGCGGCGGGAGGGATCGTCACGGCCGTGACGGGGAGCGTGGGCCTTTGCGCCTTCATCCGAACCGCTTCGCAAACCCGCACCTCCTGCACAGCTCTTCCGAGGGTTTTCCGCGGGAAAACCCCTCGTAGATTCTCCTGGCCCTGGGGGAGCCCAGAATCTCCTCCAGCTCCTGGGTGAGGAGGTTCCCCAGGGGAACGTCCCCCTCATGGTCGAGGCAGCAGGGCACGACGGTGCCGTCGGCCAGGACGGCCACCTGGTCCCGCAGGGCCAGGCAGAAGCGGGTCCCCGTCTCGGGGGCCGTCAGGTCCGGCCAGTCGAAGGTCTCCGCCTGCTCCAGATACAGCCGCTCCCCGAGCCGCCAGCTGCCGGCGCGGGGCTGGGGCAGGGAGAGGGGGTGGACGCCCAGGCGGCCGGTGAGAAAGGCAAAAATCTCCTCGTTGCGGGCGTCCCGGCCGCCCAGGTTCCACAGCCGCAGGGCGCAGATCACCCCGCCGGCGGCGGCGGACCGTGCAAAGTCCCACACGGCCGCCAGATAGCCCGGCAGATCCGGCAGTCCGCTGCCCTCGGCGCTGTGGAGGGAGACGCTGAGCTTGTGCAGCGCCGGGGCGGAGAGCAGCAGGTCCGCCCGCCGGGGCAGCAGGGTGCCGTTGGTGGTCAGGCACACCCGGAAGCCCAGCTCCGCCGCGATCTCCAGCAGCGTCCCCAGCTCCGGGTGGAGCAGGGGCTCGCCCATGACGTGGAAATAGAGGTAGGCGGCGTGGGGCCGCAGCCGCCGGGCCAGCAGGCGGAACTCCTCCGGGGATAAAAACCGGGCCTCCCTGCCGGTGCCGGGGCAGAAGGAGCAGCGCAGGTTGCATACGCTGGTGATCTCCACATAGGCGCGCTTGAGCATCACAGGCCCTCCCTCCCGCAAGCAGTGCTTCTATTGTACCATGGGCCGCCGGTTTTGGCAACGGCGGTGATAGCGGCGGAACGGGAAAATTTCTGGTTGTATTTTCCGGCGGAAGGTGGTACAATAGACCAGACAATCTGTCTACCGCATGTCAAAGGAGTGTTTCAATATGGGCGAAAACAAGGAATACATGACCCACCCCGAGGAGCTGGGCTGCATCCACATCTCTGAGGATGTGCTGGCCTCCATTGCCGCCGGGGCCGCCGCCGAGGTGGAGGGCATCAGCGGCCTGATGAATCTGGCCGCGAAGAAGTCCAACGCGCGGGGCGTGCGCCTGAGCGTGGACGATGAGGAGGGGGCGGTCATTGATCTGTACGTTATGATCCGCTATGGCTACGCCATCCCCGAGGTGGCCGAGAAGATTCAGAACGCCGTGTCCGGCGCCATCGAGTCCATGACCGGCTTCTCCGTGAAGGCCGTCAACGTCCACGTGGGCGGCGTCAGCTTTCAGTGAGCCGCCTCTGTGCCGGCCAGTGTGTGTTGAGAGAGAAAAGGATCACCCATGATTAGAAATGTCGCCAGAGAGATCGCCATGCATCTCTCCTTCGAGCTGAGCTTTACCGATCTGAGCGCCGAGGAGCTGCTGGACGCGCGCCTCAGCTCCCCCCACTTCGAGGCCCTGGCCCCGGAGTACGAGGTCTACGGCGAGCTGCCCGGACCCACCCAGCGGGCCTACATCCGCCGTCTGGTCCAGGGCATCTCCGTCCACGGCTACGAGCTGGACCAGTACATCGAGAAGTACGCCAAGGGCTGGAAATTCGAGCGGATTCCCCTGGTGGCTGCCGCCATCATGCGTCTGGCCATGTATGAGATTCTCTATATGCCGGAGATCCCCAACGGCGCGGCCATCAACGAGGCGGTAGAGATCGCCAAGAAGTACGAGGCCCCGGATGTGGTCCGTTTCATCAACGGGATTCTGGGGTCCTTTGTCCGTGCCGAGATTCCGGCGGAGGTCCCGCCGGCAGGGGCAACTGAACAGTAGAGGGGGAGAAGGGCGCACGGGGATGTGCGCCCTTTGCCGCGCTCCGCGCGGCGGGGG
>CAJTOM010000046.1 GCA_910577915.1 uncultured Oscillospiraceae bacterium | reverse complement strand
TTGTTTTGCGCCCGAGGCTAGGTCTGGTTGGGCTAAATTGGTGCGGGCCGCTTACATGGACTTCTGCGTCTGTTTGGGAGTGTTCTTAGGGTAGTGCCAATACCTGGAGGAACAGACTGCACAGCCTCTCTGGAATGCGCCGCAGGAAGGGGTACGGGTTCCTTTTTGAGGATTTAGGCGAATCTATAATAGGGCGCTCCCCGTTGATGGCTCTACCCCTTTGAAAGGCCGGCAGGCGGAGTTGGTCGATTACCAGTCCCCTAGATTAGAACCCCGTAGGATATACTAATTCACGTGGCACCCAATCCCTCAAAGCTTCCACCCAATCCCCGTGAGTCCCCCGCCGAGGCGGCGCGCCCAAAGGGCGGCCCCGAGAGGGAGGTCTGGAACCTTCGGTTCCAGCGATTTTTTGGTTACTTTTTGTTCGCACAAAAAGTAACCGCAGGGCGTGGGGCCGCGTAGGCCCCACAAGCTGTAGGGCAGAACTATCCATCTCTTGCCGCCCCGGAGGGGCGGCAAACCGCCAAGAAAGCCAGGTTTGCCAATGAGTGAAACATATATCTACCGCGGTCCCAGCGGAAAGGGACCAAAAATCGTTGCCATCGGCGGTGGGACAGGCCTGTCGACGATGCTGCGGGGCCTGAAGCGCCACACGAATAATCTGACCGCCGTCGTCACGGTGGCGGACGACGGCGGCGGGTCCGGTGTGCTGCGGCAGGAGCTGGGAATGCTGCCGCCGGGGGATGTGCGCAACTGCTTGGAGGCCCTGGCCAACGTGGAGCCCCTGATGGGGGAGCTGCTGCACTACCGGTTCACCGAGGGCTCTCTGAAGGGGCAGAGCTTCGGCAACCTGTTTCTCGCCGCCCTCAACGGCATCTCCGGCGGCAGCTTCGACCAGGCCGTCAGCCGCATGAGCCAGGTGCTGGCCATTACCGGCCGCGTGATCCCGGTCACCAACACCAATGTTCAGCTGGAGGCCGAGTTTGAGAACGGGGCCCGCGTGCTGGGGGAGTCCAAGATCTTCTACTGCAAAAAGCGGGAGGACTGCCGCATCCGGCGGGTGCGCCTCCTGCCCGAGCGGCCCCCCGCCCTGGAGCCCGCCCTGGCCGCCATCCGGGAGGCCGACATGATCCTCCTGGGCCCCGGCAGCCTCTACACCAGCATCATCCCCAACCTGCTGGTGGACGGCATCGCCCAGGCAATCGCCGGCGCCGGCGCGCTGAAAATCTACATCGCCAACGTCATGACCCAGGAGGGCGAGACCGAGGGCTATACCAACGCCGACCACATCCGCGCCATCTTCCAGCACTCCCTTCCCGGCCTGTTCCCCCTCTGCCTGGTCAACTCCGCCACCATCCCCCCGGAGACCGTGGCCGCCTACGCCGCCGAGGGCGCGGAGCCCCTGCACTACGATAAGGCCGCCTGCGCCGCTTTGGGCGTCGAGCTGGTCAGCCGCCCCGTCTCCACCGTCCGCGGCGGCCTCGTCCGCCACGACAGCGAGCTCCTGGCGGCTGCGCTGCTGGAGCTTCATGCGCAGAGGAGCGTGCGGATTGCGGGGCTGGGGAAGTATCGGACGGAGTAGGCATACATTCTTTTTCTCGAGAGAAAAAGAATCAAAAAGAGCTTTTGGTTGCTCTGCGGTGGTTCTAGTGGAGTATTTGGGGTGAACTGCGGTGCCCAGGCTCGGAGCTATGCTCCTCGCGGATATATGTGGTCTAAAATCGACCGGGATTGAGCAATGACCGCATCGAGCGGTCATGCTCAATTAAATCCTGCACGGCCACTCGATGTGGCCGTTGCAGGATATTGGCTAGCGCCGTGCTGGGGGGCCCCACTGAATGAGATGTTTCAGCGGGGGAGGCGGCTGCCGCCCATGGAGGTCTCTAGGCCCGCGCCGGTGCGGAGGCCCAGCAGGAAGGCGTTCCCGGCGTAGAACTCCAGCAGACGGTCACAGGCCTCCTCCATGTCCGGACAAAAGGAGGTGCCTTTGAGCGAGAAGGGTTCCTCGTAACCGGTGATGTCGGATTGTTCAACCTGCGGCTTGATGTAGTTGGCGTACAGCCAGCGCATGAAGTCGGTCATCATTTTGTCTCCTTTATGTTGTATTTAGAAAACGCTAATAGTGTCGTGTCGATATGATTATACCACGCTATTTTTGGCATGTCAAGAGGTGTTTATGGAATTTAACGAGCGGATACGCCAACTGCGCAAAGAAAAGAAGGAAACGCAGGCGCAGGTCGCAGAGGCCATTGGAATACAGCCGCGCCACTATCAACGATTTGAGTTAGGTGAAAACCTGCCCGGTTACGCCAATTTAATTGCCCTGGCGGACCATTTCGACGTACCCTTAGATTATCTGATGTGCCGCACAGACCGGCGGTAGACTGCCGGCAGCCCATTGCAAAACCATTAAAATTCTTTTGATACTTTTCTTTTAAGAAAAGTATCAACAACCTTACCCACCTGGAGGTCCTATGATGTTACAGACAGAACGCACCATTCTTCGTCCCTTTGCCGAGGCCGACGCGCCGGACCTGTATGCGTATGCCTCGGACCCCCGGGTGGGGCCCATTGCCGGATGGAAGCCCCACGGGAGCGTGGAGGAGAGCCGGGAGATCATCCGCACGGTTTTTGCCGCGCCCAACACCTTTGCGGTGGTCAGCCGGGAGACGGGGCGGGTCATTGGCTCCGCCGGCTATGCGGGCCGGCCCAGGGGGGAGGGGCCCTCGGACGAGCTGGGCTACGCTCTCTCGCCGGACTGGTGGGGCCGGGGCCTCATGCCGGAGGTGTGCCTGGAGCTGCTGCGGTACGGCTTTGAGGACATGGGCCTGGGGACCGTCTGGTGCACCCACTACGGGGAGAACGGCCGCTCCCGGCGGGTGATTGAGAAGTGCGGGTTTGTCTACGCCTTTACGGAGAAGCTGACGGACGAGTTTTTCCCGGACCGGCCCACCTGCTTCTATTTTCTGACCCGCCAGGACTGGGAGGGGAGACGGCATGGATAGTTATCTGGTGCCCCGCGGGTACGGCCAGGCGGAGCTGGTGGAGAAGCGCTCCCGGTTCATCGGCCAGGTCTGGCGGGTGGAGACCGAGGAGGAGGCCCGCGCACGGATTGAGGAGGTGCGCCGGCGGTACCACGACGCCCGCCACCACTGCTTCTGCTACGTCCTCCGGGAGGGGGGCGTGCTGCGCTACGGCGACGACGGCGAGCCCCAGGGTACCGCCGGCCAGCCCATGCTGAACGTATTTCTGAAGGAGGAGGTCACCAACGCCGTCTGCGTGGTGACCCGGTACTTCGGGGGCGTGCTCCTGGGGGCCGGCGGGCTGACCCGGGCCTACGGCGGCACGGCCAAGCTGGCTCTGGACGCGGCGGGGATCAGCCGGATGCGCCTGTGGGCGGTGCTGGCGGCGCCCTGCGCCTACGGGCTCTACGAGCGGATGCGGCAGCTGGTGGAGCGCAGCGGCGGCGTGGTGGAGAATGCGGACTTCGGCGCGGACGTGGTGCTGACGGTGCTGCTCCCGGCGGAGGACGTGGACGCCTTCCGGGCGGCGGTCACGGAGCTGTCCGCCGGCACGGTGGAGGTCCTGCTGGAGGCGGAGCGGTTCCAGCCCGGCCCGCCGTGAGGGCGGCTGGCGAGTGGTTTCCCGGAGGAGAAAGGATCGATATGAAGACCCAAAAGCTGTGGACCTACGATTTCACGGTCATCACCCTTGGCAGCGTGGTTTCTATGGTGGGCTCGACACTGTCCGGCTTTGCCATCAGCCTGCTGGTGCTGGACTACACCGGGTCCACCTTCCTGTATATGCTGTTTATCGTGAGCTATCAGCTGCCGATGCTGGTATGTCCCATTCTGGCGGGGCCGTATCTGGACCGCATGAGCCGGAAAAAGGTCATCTACCGGCTGGATTTTCTGTCCTCCGGGATGTTTTTGCTGCTGTTTCTGCTGCTGCGCGGCGGGTGGTTTCACTATCCCGTCATGCTGCTGGCCTGCGTGCTGATGGGGAGCATCGAGGGAGTCTATCATGTGGCCTACGACAGCTTCTACCCCAATCTGATCACCGAGGGCAATTTCCGCCGGGCCTACTCGGTCTCCAGCATGCTCTGGCCCATAGCGGCCATGATGACCCCAGTGGCGGCGGCCCTCTACGACTGGCTGGGCAGCGCCGCGCCCATCTTCGCGGTCAACGCCCTGTGCTTTTTCACCGCCGCCTGCTTTGAGCGCACCATCCGCCACCAGGAGACCCACATGGCCGCCGCGCCCCCGGCGGACGGCCTGGGGGTTCTGCGCCGGTTCCGCCGGGACTTCCGGGAGGGCCTGGCGTACATCCGGGGGGAGCGGGGGCTGCTGGTCATCGCCCTGTATTTCATGGCCAGCAACTTCTGCTACGGGGTGGACGCCCTCCGGCTGCCCTTTTTCCGCAATAACGCCGGCCTGTTCGCCGCGTGGCCGCTGGCGGCGGCCACGCTGTACGCCGTCGTGGCCAACTTCGAGGTGGCGGGCCGGTTTGCCGGCGGGCTGATCCAGTACAAGGTACAGATTCCCAGGGAGAAGAAATTTTCCATTGCCGTGTTTGTATACATTGCCCTCTGCGTTCTGGGCGGGGCGGCGCTGTTTCTGCCCGTTCCCCTGATGGCCCTGGTGTTTTTCCTCCAGGGGATTCTGGGCGTCACCTCCTACACCATCCGCACCGCGGCCACCCAGGCCTACGTGCCGGACGCCAAGCGGGCCCGGTTCAACGGGACCTTCCAGATGCTCTGCTCCCTGGGGGCCATTCTGGGGAACCTGTCCGTGGGGGCCATGGCGGAGCTGTGGCCGGAGCGCAGCATCATTGTGGGGGTGAACGTGTTTGCCCTGGCGATGGTGTACGTGTTCATGTACCGGGGCCGGGAGGCGGTGCGGAAGGTCTATAACCGGGATGTATAGCAAAAAGCGGGAGCATACGCTCCCGCTTTTGTCGTAGGCGGCTGGGGACCCGGTCAGGTCACATTCCCGTTTTTGTCGCAGGTCAGGGTGAGGCTCACCGTCCGGGAGGCCCCGCCGGGCCCCGAAAAAACCGCCTCTCCATAGGCGGTATTGCCGGAGGTGTACTCGTCGTGGGAGTCCACGTCCCAGCCTTTGCGATAAATATCCATATCAGCATAGCAGGAATCTGCACAACTTGTTGTACCGTTATAGGTAAATGAAGCACTCAAAATGTAAGAAAAACATTTTTCCTGCGATGAATTATAGTAATTATAGATTTTGCTGCGGTTAATTGTTGACCTTATGTAAGACGTCTCGGTTGTGATGATTGCAAAGGAACCGTCACTGTAGTCAATGCGCTCTTCGTTTGTTTCAAAGGCAAATGCTGTGGAGGACATCAAATTTATGCAGAGAAGGACTACTAAAAGGTTACATAGAGACCGTTTCATTGACAAATTCTCCTAGTTGTAGTGATACTGTATACGTGATTCCCCGTCTTCCGGAGGTTCTGGCGGAGGGTCGTTTGTATAAACTATCGTTTCGATGATGGCCGTTCCCCCGGTAGCGCGCATATACAGCGCATACGCCGACGTCAGAAGAGACACCGCCGCCAGCACGGCGATGATGCAGATATACAGCCGCTTCCGCCGGAGGCGGTAGCGCTCCCGCTCCTCCCAGGGCACCCCGCGTGCGAGACTGCCGGCGGTCTCGCAGGGGGAGCCGGTCTCCCGGTGAATAACCGCTACCGTCAGCGCCTCGGCGGCGGGGTACGCCTCCTCCAGCTCCCGGCGCAGGCCGTCCAGCAGCTCCCGCCGCCGTTTTTTGGGCAGGTCGATCCAGTGCTCCACCTGCTGGCAGTAGCACTGGATGGCTTCACTGCGCGTCATCCTCTATTACTCCTTTCATCAGATCGCAGAAGACGGAGGAGATGCGTTGATACTCCCTCCAGGTCTCCTGCAGATAAGCCTCTCCCCGCTGCGTGATGCCGTAGTAGCTTCTGGCCCGGTTGTCGGACACCTCGCTGCGCACCACCTCCACATACCCCTGCTCCTCCAGCCGGTAGAGGACAGGGTAGAGCACGGAGATGGTAAAGGCCCCGCCGCTCCGCTTCTTCAGCTCCTGGGTCAGCTCATAGCCGTACATGGGCCGCTCTCCCAGCAGCCGCAGGACGACCAGAGGACTGGTGGCCCGCTTGAAATACGCCAGGAAAGAGTGTCCTGTTGCGTCTCCCTTTTCACCTATGGCTGCGGCCTCCTTTCTGTAGTGGTGTTGACAGTGATTATATAGTGAAATTTTCAAAAAGTCAATATATAGCATTGACAAACATAGTTGTACATGGTAATATGGGCGCAGAAACAGAGAAGGGGGTGGGGCCATGGATTGAAAGAGGTGTGGTGCGCCTCGTCTTGCTCCCTCTGCGGCACCAAGTATAGTCCCGCAAACACACACATAACAGACAAGAAAGGTAGGTCAAAAACATGCGCAACATGAAAAAGGGGCTGTTCAGCGCGGCGCTGGCGCTGGCGATGCTTCTGTCCCTGTCCGTGTCCGCCTTCGCGGCGGAGGAGGTCTCCGTTCCCCAGGACAACCACTATGTGACGCTCCATGTTATGACGGAGGAGGAGACCCAGATCGCCCTCGCCAGCGACTATACCGTGCGGGAGGGCACCGTCCTGCTCAAGAAGAACAACAGCACCGGCACTGCGGGCACCAAGATTACCAGCTTCACCGCAGAGCACGAAACCGCCCTTTTCACCATCACCAGCGCGACGATGACGGAGACCTATAACGTGGTCTGCCTTGACGCCGAGGGCAACGAGGTGTCCGAGTATTATGCGGATATTCCCCTGGGCAACTCCATAGCGGCGGAGAATCTGATCGTCGGGGAGAAGTACACCTTCCGCGTGAGCACCAACGACGGCCCCAGCCGGTGCACCGCGTACTATAAATTGCAGTATTGATCCCGGCATAACAGAGCGGGAGCGCCCCGGCGCTCCCGCTCTTCGGCTGGATTGCTGCAATAGTGACAAATTTCCCGGATTTGGATTAATTAATGTGCAGTATTGACAAATATATCTCTGTATGATAATATAAAGTTATAAAATATATGCAAAGAAAACGTTAACAGAAAATTGGAAGATCGGATGATGAACGGGCCGCATCAGACGTATTTGAGAGGCGGGCTGCGGTGGTTTTCATGGATATTTTTTTCTAAAGGAGTAGAATATGAAAAAACGCTGCTTATCTATGTTGCTGCTGTTCATGTTTATCATTGGCATGAGCGTTCCGGCGGCTGCTTCCAAAGGCAATGCTTACCGCTTTCTGGATCTGACAGAAATTGATCCGGACTCTAGTACAACAAGGGTGGAAGCTGTATCGCTGGACGATGGTTTAACAGCGGATGTCAACTCCAAGATCATCAGCAACGACCCGGACGTCTATGTTAATTCTATCACAGTGCATCCGATCATCGCCGTGTATGAGGGCGAACAGGGAACGATGTATATTATCAACGATATTACGCGTTCGGTTCGCTTTACCTCGAAAGGGCAGTTCCAGTCGTTGAACCTTACTAATGCTGGGCTTCAGTCGGTCATTAAAGAACTTTCCACCGGTGTTGCAAACGATCCCACTTTGGCCGGGAAAAAGGTTCTTTTTGTTGGTTGGGACGTTTCATCTGTGTTTACTTGTATCGCTGAAAGTCCGCAGTATATTGAATATACCCCCACAAGTACCTGTATAAATGGGACAGCAACCAAGCGAATTACTGTGACCGGAAAACATACACAGGTAACCGTGGATGAATATTTCTTCATGCCGGAAAACATCAACGACTATTATCATGTTGGTGTCAGAGGCTCGTTCATGTTTATCCGCACAAGCGGACCCAACAGCGGACAGCAGGGCGGGTTTGGAATCTCCGCCGGCCTGACAGTCAACAGCGATAAACGATAAAACAAGCAGCAACTCACATCATACAAGGAGGATTTCATCTTATGGGAGACGGCATCATCACGCTCAATACGTCCTGGTTCACCCGCGTGCCGGGCACCGAGCACGGCAATGTGGCCGTGGCCACGCTGAAGGGCTCTTACCTGAAAGAGGCCCAGAAGATTGCCCAGGAGAAGATCGCGGCCTACACGGCCGCCGACATCCAGGCCGCCAGGACGGAGAAAACGGACCGGGTCAAGCTGACGGACGAGCAGAAAAAGTATCTCGCGGACACCTACCGGCCCCGGGAGATGTCCCGTGAGGAGTACGTTGCGTTTGCGCGGGATCTGGAAAAATTCGGGATTATCAACGCGGATGACCGGCGGCTTCTGGGCTGCGGCGAGAAGAAGGGGCTGTCCCTGTCCCCGGTGGGAGAGCGGTGCGGGGCGTGGGTGTCCGACATCTCCAGCGCCCTGAGCTTTGAGGACTGCCGGGGCAACCTTCTGGACTGGGTCCGGTACCGCGCCTCCTTCCAGAAGTACGACCCCGCGTCGGGCGCATTTTACCGGGACCGGGAGGCCCGTCTGTACGAAAAGCTCAGCAGCGTGCTGCAGCAGATCGGCGTCTGAGTGCCCCTTAGATCACCGACCAGACGATTGTCCACGAAAACGGCGGCGGGAGCAGCTCATTTTACGCGGAGATCAACGGCGCAGCCGTAATAACGGCCACGCGGCCAGCGTTATGAGCCCCGAGGACAGGTACTCCAGAGACCTGGGAAATTGAGGTAAAACCATGCGAAAAATACGTTCGATTCTATGTGCCCTGCTCCTGACCCTCTCCCTGAGCGCATCCCCGGCCCTGGCCGCCGCCGTCACCGTCCACGGCGGAGGCGGGCTGGAGGCCCTGGGTGAGGGCGAGTATATCTCCGACATGGCGGAGGGCGGCGGGACGCTGTACTTCATGGCATCGGAGGACAAGATCATCGCCGTCCCCGTCGACGGTACAGGGAGCGCGGTCGTCTACACGCCCGATATGGTGGGGGCCGGACTGCATTTCCTGAAGATGGAGCCCGCCGCCTCCGGCGGCCTGTGGGTCACCCTGGAGGACCGGCCCAACGTGGACGCGGACAGGCGGGTGGTTCTCTTTCGCGATGGGCAGGTGGCCGCCCAGCAGGCCAGCGCGAACCGGGCCGGCCTGAGCGCCGAGGGCGCGGTGTGGGAGGAGGAGTCCCAGCTCGTCTGCTGGGACGGGGTGCAGCTGACCCGCTGCGCCCTCCCCGTGGACCCCACGCAAGCGAGCGAGCCTGTCCTGTGGAACGGGAGGCCCTGCTTTGAGGAGTGGGGCGATACGGGCCGGGTTCTCGCCCTGCTGCCCGGCGGCGGGACGGAGACGCTGTTCTCCCTGCCGGAGGGGGTCCGGTTCGCGAAAGCTTCCCTGTTTACCGGCGGCGGGGCGCTGTACCTGTCCTACTGCACGGAGGCCGGCGGTCGGCGCACGGCCCGGATCTCCGACGGCGCGCAGCTCTGCGACCGCTATTATAGCGTACAGCGGGCCCGCCTCCAGCCGGACGGTGCCGTGCAGCTGGCCGTGACGGGCGATTTTGGGAACACGGCCGGCTATAACCAGGTCTCCATTATTCAGGACAGCGTTACGGAACGGAGCATAGGGGAATATCTGGCGGCGGCGGAGGTTGAAATCCCGGAGACCGGCGAAGACGGCCTTCCCTCCGGCTGGCGCTATCGGGACAGCCAGGGAAACCAGTGGATCTATTCCGGCAAAACCGGCGTGAAAAAGGGGGCCGCCGCCGTGTCAAAGGTGACGCCGGACGGCACCGCCGTCAGCTTTACGGCGCAGGCGCCCTCCGGCTTCGCCCTATATCACCGGGGCGCCGCCGTCTCCTTTGACGTGGAGCCCTACATCACCGATACGGGCTTTACCATGGTCCCGGTGCGGGGGGCGGCGTACTTGCTGAACGCGGACATCACCTGGGACGGGGCCGCCCAGACCGTCACCGTGCGGCAGGGGGAGCACGAGCTGGTCCTGACCATCGGCTCTGCGGAGGCGGCGGTGGACGGCGCGCCGGTCCCCCTCGGGACCCCGGCGGTGATCACCGGCGGCCGGACCATGCTGCCCCTTCGCTTCCTGACGGAGGCCCTCGGCGGGACCATCCGCTGGGAGAACGGGGCGGTGTATATCGACTAAATAAGGTGAGGGCCGGCAGTTTTGCCGGCCCTCACCTTATTGCAATCCAAAGCGGACTATGTCCCGGCGATCCCCCGCCCCGCGGCGCTGTCCAGCCACTTCCCCCGCAGCAGCCGCACCAGAAACAGCACGCCCCGCACGCACAGCTCCACGCACATGGCCAGCCACACCCCCACCAGCCCCATCCGGGGGGCCAGGAGGCTGGCGGCGGTGATGCGCACGCCCCACATGCTCACCAGGTTCAGGATGCTGGGCGCCAGGGTGTCCCCCGCGCCCCGCAGGGCCCCGGCCACCACGATGGAGGCGGCGAACAGCGGCTCGGCAAAGGCCTCGATCCGCAGCACCCGGCTCCCCAGCTCCCGGATGGCGGGGTCCGGGGTCAGCAGGGAGAACAGCCACGGGGCCAGCAGGTACATCAGCGCCCCGGTACAGGCCATGATGGCCACGCCCAGGGCCACGGACAGGTTGGCAAACCGCCTGGCCAGGTCCCGGCGCTCCGCGCCGATGCTCTGCCCCACCAGGGTGGTGGCGGCGGAGCCGATGCCGTAGCCGGGCATATAGCAGAAGCTCTCCGCCGTCACCCCCAGGGAGTCCGCCGCCACCGCCACCGTGCCCAGGGGGGCCACAATGCGGGTGGCGGCGATGTGGGCCCCGCCCAGGATGATACGCTCCAGGGCCAGGGGCAGGGACAGCCGGGCGGCGGCGGCGAGGCACTTTTTCTCCAGCCGCCAGGGCACCCCCTTCGCCAGCCGCAGCAGGGGGGAGCGGAAGCAGAGGAAATAGAGCATCAGCAGGGAGGTGACCGCCTCCGCCAGGGCGGTGCCCAGGGCCGCCCCGGTGACCCCCAGCCCCGCCCCCGGCAGGGTGAAGCCCCCCGCCAGCGTCCGCGAGGGGAAGATCAGGAGGCTGTTGAAGACCACGTCCAGAGCGCACATGAGGATGTTCAGCATGCTGGGGACGCGCATGTCTCCGCTGCATTGGAGCATGCTGCCCGCCGTCTGCCGCAGCAGGACGAAGGGCAGGGTGCAGGCGAAGATGAGGAAGTACCGCCCCGCGTCCGGGCACACGTCCGCCGCGCCGTGGAGCCAGACGGGGAGGCTGCCGCTGATGCCGGCCCCCACGGCCCCCAGCGCCAGCCCCAGGGCCAGGGCCACCATGAGCCCCTGGCGCAGCACGGCCTGGGCAGCCTCCCGCCGTCCGCCGCCGATGAGGTGGGCGATCTGCACGGAGAAGCCGGTGGCGGCGGAGATGCAGATACCGCCGAAGAGCCAGGTGGTGGTGGAGACCAGGCCGATGGCGGCGGTGGCGCTGGCTCCCAGGGAGCCCACCATGGCGGAGTCTATGTACTGCATGGCGATGGCGCTGATCTCCGCCAGGATGGCCGGGACGCTCAGCCGCATGACGAGGCCCATCTGCTGCCAGAGGGTGGTGGACGCGCCGGGGCTGAGGTAGGCGTCCCATTGTATTTCTTTTCCCATGATGCGCTCCCATTCCGCTTTTTTGTCTTAGTATACAGTATACCAGCCCTGTCCGCCGGTGGCAAGGGAAAAATCGGAATCTCCTCTGCCGCCCTCCCGGATAATTTTGTTGTGTTTGCCGCCGTCTGGTGATATAATAAAACAGCTTGAAATTCAATGGGGGAGGGACCCATACATGACACGACAGGAATACCTGCGCTCCCTGGGGGGAAAGCGCGTGGCCGTCATCGGCATCGGCGTAAGCAACCGGCCGCTGCTGCGCCTCTTGCTGGAGGAGGGCATTGACGTAACCGCCTGCGACAAAAAGGAGCGGGCGGAGCTGGGGCCGCTGGGGGACGAGCTGGAGGCGGCGGGCTGCAAGCTCCGCCTGGGGCCGGACTATCTGGAGGGGCTGGAGCAGGACGTGATTTTCCGCACCCCCGGCCTGCACCCCCGCTATCTGGCGGAGGCGGCGGCCCGTGGGAGCGTGATCACCTCGGAGATGGAGGTCTTCTTTGACGTCTGCCCCTGTCCCATTCTGGCGGTCACCGGCAGCGACGGGAAGACCACCACCACCACCATCATCGCCCGCCTGCTCCAGGCCGCCGGCCACACCGTCCACCTGGGGGGGAATATCGGCCGCCCGCTGCTGGGGGAGGCGGAGGCAATCCGCCCCGGCGACTGGGCGGTGGTGGAGCTGAGCTCCTTCCAGCTGCTGACCATGCGGCGGAGCCCCCATATCGCCGTGCTGACCAATCTGGCTCCCAACCATCTGGACGTGCACACGGATATGGAGGAGTACGTCCGGGCCAAGGCCGTGCTTCTGAACTATCAGGGCCCATCGGATCGCGCGGTGTGCAATTGGGACAACGAGATCACCCGCCGCCTCTCTCAGGAGACGGCAGGAAAGGTCTCACACTTTACACGAGCTTCCGGCTTCAAGCCGGACCGGGGCTGTTGGCTGGAGGGGGACGCCGTCTGGTATCGGGACGAGGCGGGGGCGCGGGAGGTGCTGCCCCTGCGGGACATCCTGCTGCCGGGGGTCCACAACGTGGAAAACTACATGGCCGCCATCTGTGCGGTACAGGGGCTGGTGGGGGACGAGACTATCCGCACCCTGGCCCGGAGCTTCGGCGGGGTGGAGCACCGCATCGAGCTGGTGCGCACCCGGCGGGGGGTGCGCTGGTACAACGACTCCATCGCCTCCAGCCCCAGCCGCACCGAGGCCGGCCTGCGCTCCTTTCCGGAGCGGGTGGTCCTCATCGCCGGCGGCAAGGACAAGGGCGTCAGCTACGCCCCCCTGGGCCCGGTGATCAACGACCATGTAAAACTTCTGATTCTCTGCGGGGCCACCGCCGGCGCCATCCGGCAGGCGGCGGAGCGGGCGGAGAACGCCTGCGGCCTGGAGATTGTGGAGGTGTCCGACTACCCCGCCGCTGTCCGGCTGGCGGCGGAGCGGACAGGGGAGGGGGACGTGGTGCTCCTCTCTCCGGCCAGCACCTCCTTTGACCGCTTCAGGAACTTCGAGGAACGGGGCCGGGTCTTCAAGGAGCTTGTGGCGGCCCTGCCCGCATAAGCGGGATCAACTGGTGGGAATAGGGAAAAGCCGTGGCCTCATAGGCTTGCCAGTGAGGTGATGCATATGCGCCGCTACAGGCCCCCGAGATCCCCCATGCTCCCCAGGCAGAAGGCGAAGCTGATCTGCTTTTTTCTGTCCGTGCTGCTGATAACGCTGACGCTGGTGGGCACGTCCCATCTGCGCGCCCTGCTGGGAAACCTGGCGGTGACGCGGGTGACGAACCTGGTGGGCCAGCTGGTGACCGCGGCGGTCAGCGACGCCGTGGAGGGCGGGGAGATCCAGTACAACAGCCTGATTTCCCTGGAAAAGGACGAGACCGGCCACGTCACGGCGCTGCAGAGCAACATGGCGGAGTTCAACCGCCTCCAGTCCGCCATCACCCAGGACGTGCTGACCCGCCTGGACCAGATGTCGGACATCGATCTGAGCATCCCCGTAGGCACCCTTACCGGCTCTGCCCTGCTGGTGGGCCGGGGGCCCAGCCTCACCGTCAGGATGCAGTCCATGGGGAGCTGCTCGGCCCGCTTTGAGAACCAGTTCACCCAGGCCGGCATCAACCAGACCACCCACCGGGTGATGCTGTACGTGGATGTGTCCATGTCCATCCTGCTCCCCGGTTTCCGGACCGGCACCCAGGTGAGCAGCTCCTTCTCCGTGGCGGAGACCGTCATTGTGGGGGATGTGCCGGATACCTACACCTACTTCGACTCCGGCAGGGACATCGAGGAGGAGGCCCATGAGTACGCCATCAACAACGGGTAGTGCCCCGGAGAAGCGGCCGCCCGGAAGGAGATACAATGGATTACAAACGTGAAATGAACGATCTGCGGGGAACCCTCAGTGAGGCGGGTTACCGCTACTATGTGCTGGACGATCCCGCCATGCCGGACTACGAGTACGACCGCCTCCTCCGCCGCCTGGAGGAGCTGGAGGCGGCCCACCCGGAGGAGATCACCCCCGACTCCCCCACCCAGCGGGTGGGGGGCGCGGCCCTGGAGAGCTTCCGGCAGGTGGAGCACCCGGTGCCCCTGGAGAGCCTCCAGGACGTGTTCGCCCCCCAGGAGGTGGAGGAGTTCGCCGGGCGCATGGAGGAGGCCCTGGAGACAGTCCAATACAGCGTGGAGCCCAAGGTGGACGGCCTGAGCGTGGCCCTGGAGTACCGGGACGGGGTGTTCGTCCAGGGGGCCACCCGGGGCGACGGCCGGGTGGGGGAGGACGTGACGGAGAATCTGCGGACCGTCAAGTCCATCCCCATGGTCCTGCCGGAGAAGCTGCCCCGGCTCATCGTCCGGGGCGAGGTGTTCATGCCGAAGAATGTGTTCCACAAGCTCAACCGCCGGCGGGAGGAGAACGGGGAGGCCCCCTTCGCCAACCCCCGCAACGCCGCCGCCGGCTCCCTGCGCCAGCTGGACCCCAAGATCTGTGCCAAACGGCTGCTGGACATCCGGGTGTTCAACCTGCAGCTGGCGGAGGGCAGGAGCTTTGCCAGCCACAGCGAGACCCTGGACTACGTGGAGAGCCAGGGCTTCCAGACCATCCCCCGAAAGGTCCTCTCCAGCGCCGGGGAGGTCAACGCCGAGATCCTCCGCCTGGGGGAGAGCCGGGAGGAGCTGCCCTTTGATATGGACGGAGCGGTTGTAAAGGTCAACAACCTGTCAGACCGTGTCCTTGTAGGAAGCACCGCCAAATGTCCCCGGTGGGCCGTGGCCTACAAGTACCCGCCGGAGCGGAAGCCCAGCCGGGTGCTGGACATCACGGTCCAGGTGGGCAGAACGGGGGTGCTGACTCCCAAAGTGAAGGTGGAGCCGGTGCGCCTGGCGGGGACCACCGTCACCAGCGCTACCCTCCACAATCAGGACTTCATCGACGAGAAGGACATCCGCATCGGGGACACCGTGGTGCTCCAGAAGGCGGGGGAGATCATCCCCGAGGTGGTGGAGGTCCTCCGGGATCTGCGGCCTGAGGGGACGGAGCCCTACCGCCTGCCGGAGCGGTGCCCGGTGTGTGGCGCGCCGGTGGTCCGGGACGAGGATGGGGCCGCTCTGCGCTGCACCGGCGCGGAGTGCCCCGCCCAGCTCCACCGGAACCTGACCCACTTCGCCAGCCGGGACGCTATGGACATCGACGGCATGGGCCCGGCGGTGATGAGCCAGCTGATCGAGCGGGGGCTGGTCAAAACCCCGGCGGACCTCTATTTCCTGACGGAGGAGCAGCTGGCGGACCTGGAGCGGATGGGGAAGAAGTCCGCCCGGAACGCGGTGCGGGCCATCGCAGCCAGCCGGGAGCGGGGGCTGGAGCGGCTGCTCTACGCCCTGGGCATCCGGCAGGTGGGGCAGAAGGCGGGGGCGGTGCTGGCGTCCCATTTCAAGACCTTCGACGCCCTAGCCGCGGCCTCGGAGGAGGAGCTGACCGCCATCGGCGACATGGGGGCCGTCACCGCCGCCTATATCCGGGAGTGGCTGGACAGCCCCCAGTCCCGGCATCTCATGGGCCGGCTGCGGGAGGCCGGCGTCTCCATGGAGGCTGCCCGGCAGAGCGCCGGGGAGCAGTTCAAGGGGATGAGCTTTGTCCTCACCGGCGCGCTGGAGCGCTTCACCAGGGACGAGGCCGCCGCCCTCATTGAATCCCTGGGGGGGAAGGCCAGCAGCGCGGTGAGCAAGAAGACCGCCTACGTGGTGGCTGGGGAGAACGCTGGCAGCAAGCTGCGCAAGGCCGCCGAGCTGGGGATCCCCGTGCTGACGGAGGAGGAGTTTGCCGCCATGCTGGAGGAGAACGGGGCGGCATTGTGACTAATTCCCCCGCGGCCCAATTGGAATTTTTGCCAAAAATGCCCAAAGCCACTGGATTTCTCCTTGACAGCGGCGGGCTGGGCTGGTATTCTATAGGGCGGAAAGGCTGTGACAATTTCATAGGCGGATGAACGGTTCAGGAGAGACCGCGCACTCTGGCGCGGCGCCGAAGGAGCAATGCCACACTCTCTCAGGCAGCAGGGACTGAATCGGGACGAAAATCTGGAAAGCGCCGTTCTGCGGCGCGCCGGCGGGGCAACCGCTGTCGCTTCGGCGGCGGCGTGGAATCTCTCAGGTCAATCAACAGAGGCGCGACAAGGGAATTGTTGCGCCCTGTTTTTGTTTCTATCGGTGATCACAGCAATCCCCGGCTAAATTTTAAAGGAGGGCAAATGAATCTATGAGTGAACTCAAGCGCACCCAGCTCTACGACGTCCACGTGGCCGCAGGGGCCACCATGGTGGATTTCGGCGGATGGGAGATGCCCATCAAGTACCCCACCGACATTGTCGCCGAGCACCTCTACACCCGCCACGCATGCAGTATCTTCGACGTGTCCCACATGGGCCGCATTCTGGTGGAGGGCCCGGAGATGGTCCCCTTCCTCCAGCACGTTCTCTCCAGCAACGTCATGGCCCTGGACCTCAATCAGGCCCAGTACGCCATCATCCCCAATGAAGCGGGCGGCGCGGTGGACGACGCCTACCTCTACCGCTTCGAGGAGGACCGGTACCTGCTGGTGGTCAACGCCGCCAACACGGACAAGGACCTGGCCCACCTGAACGAGCAGATCAAGGGCTACGACGCCAAGATGACCGTCATCACCGGGGACTGGGCCGCCATCGCCGTCCAGGGCCCCAAGGCCAAGGAGGTTCTCCAGGTCCTCTCCGGCGGCGAGGCCGTTACCGAGCCCATGAAGAACGCCCTGAACACCCTCCAATTCGAGGGCCGCACCGTCCGGGTGGCCAAGACCGGCTACACAGGCGAACCCATCGGCTACGAGGTTTACATTGAGACTGCCGAGGCAGCCTGGCTGTGGAACCGGCTCATCGAGCTGGGGGCGAAGCCCGCCGGCCTGGGGGCCCGCGACACCTGCCGCCTGGAGGCCTGCCTGCCCCTGTACGGCCACGAGATGGGCCTGGACCCCGAGGGGAAGGAGATCCCCATCTTTGCCGTGCCCCTGGCCAAATTCGCCGTCAGCTTCTCGGAGCAGAAGGGCGCCTTTATCGGCCGGGAGCCCCTGGAGAAGCAGTACGAGGTCTTCAAGCGGGTGATGAACCGGGACTTCTCCGATCTGGCGGACCTGCCCCGGCGGATCATGCCCATCACCCTGCTGGACAAGGGCGTCATGCGGGCCGGCATGCCCGTCTACAAGGGCGACAAGCTCATCGGCTACGTCACCAGCGGCACCATGGTGCCCTACTACCGCCATGAGGGCGAGGGCCTCCAGACCGTCATCCTGGAGGAGACCGCCAAGCGCTCCATCGGCCTGGCCATCGTGGACAGCGACACCCTGGAGGACGACGAGGTCCAGATCGACGTGCGGGGCCGCCGGCTGAAGGCCGTCATCCCGCCCTACCACATGCGGGTGGACGCGCCCCCCTTCGCCCGGCCCATCCTCTACCGCCCCGACGAGGAGACGGCGGCCGCCGCCTCCGGCGACCGGACCCCCAAGGTCCTGGAGCTCATCGGCCGGGCCACCCAGAACCACGTCTGGCGGCAGGAGAAGTGCGTCAACCTCATCCCCTCGGAGATGAGCCCCTCTCGGGCCGTGCGCCTGCTGTGCGCCAGCGACCCCTCCTTCCGCTACGCGGAGCACAAGAAGGTCAAGAGCTTCTACGACGCGGACGTGTTCTACTACCAGGGCACCGAGTTCATCGACGAGGTGGAGCAGCTGCTGGTGGAGGAGATGAAGGCCTTTATGGGCTGCGCCGAGGTGGAGACCCGGTGCGTCAGCGGCCAGATGTCCAACACCTGCGTATTCTCCGCCCTCATGGACTGGAAAAACCGCCTCAACCGCAAGCAGGATCCCAAGCGCCTGGGCTATATTATGAACAACCACATCATCAAGGGCGGCCACCTCTCCGCCCAGCCTATGGGCGCCCTCCATGACTACATCGCCGTCGACCCCGTCACCGAGCGCCACGCCCTGGTGAACTTCCCCGTCCTGAAGGACAACATCTATAAAATCGACGTGGAGGAGACCAAGAAGGCCATCGACCAGTACCGCCCCGAGTTCATCATCTTCGGCAAGAGCATGGTCCTCCACAAGGAGCCCGTGGCCGCCATCCGGAAGTACGTGGATGAGATGGGGCTTCAGACCACCATCATGTACGACATGGCCCACGTCCTGGGCCTCATCGGCGACCACTTCCAGAAGCCCTTCCAGGAGGGTGCGGAGATCGTCACCGGCTCCACCCACAAGACCTTCTTCGGCCCCCAGCGGGGCATCGTGGGCGTCAACTACAAGAAGGGCGATCTGAAATACGGACTGTGGGAGACCATTGAGAGCCGCGCCTTCCCCGGCAGCGTCTCCAACCACCACCTGGGCACCCAGCTGGGCCTGCTGATGGCCGCCTATGAGATGAACCACTTCAAGGACGCGTACCAGAAGGCTGTGGTGCACAACGCCAAGAGCTTCGCCAAGAGTCTGAAGGCCGCGGGCCTGGACGTGGCCGGCGACCCCGCCAACGACTACACCGAGACCCACCAGGTCATCGTCTCCGTGGGCTACGGTACCGGTCCCGAGGTGGCCATGCGCCTGGAGCGGAACAACATCATCTGCAACTACCAGGCCACCCCCGAGGAGGAGGGCTTCACCGCCTCCGGCGCGCTGCGCATGGGCGTCAACGAGATGACCCGCTTCGGCTTCGGCCCCAAGGAGTTCGATCAGCTGGCCCAGATCATGGCCGACTGCATCCTGCGGGGCAGGGAGGTCAAGGAGGACATCGAGGCCCTGCGGGCCGGGTACACGGAGATGCGCTACTGCTTCACCGAGGACCAGGTGGCCGCCGCCCTGAACGAGCTGGCCCGGAAGTCCGGAATCTGAGGCGGAGCCGGTGCGGCCGGCGGGATACACACAATCCAACCCATTCAAAATACAAGGAGGAACACACTATGAATTTCCCCGCTGAACTGAAGTACACCAAGGACCACGAGTGGCTGAAGGCCATTGACGACACCACCGCCCTGGTGGGCATCACCGACTTCGCCCAGAGCGAGCTGGGCGATCTGGTGTTCATCAACCTGCCCCAGGAGGGGGACGAGGTTACCGCCGAGGAGTCCTTCTGCGACGTGGAGTCTGTCAAGGCCGTCTCTGACGTGATGAGCCCCGTGACCGGCGTGGTGGCCGAGGTCCATGCCGAGCTGGAGGACGAGCCCCAGATGCTCAACGAGGACCCCTATGGGGCCTGGATCGCCAAGATCAAGGACATCTCCGCCTATGGCGAGCTGATGACCGCTGAGGAATACGAGGCGTTCGTTCAGAAGTAACAAGCCCTGCGCCGGGGCGGGACGCTGCCCCGCCCCGGCATCTCTATATTGGAAAGGAATGTATGTATGGGAACCTATGTCCCGAATACCGAGGCGCAGAAGCGGTCCATGCTCTCCGCCATCGGCGTGGGCGCGGTGGAGGAGCTGTTTGCCGCCGTGCCCCGCGACATGCTGGTGGACAGCCTCCGCATCCCCGAGGGGCTCAGCGAGCTGTCCGTGCGGCAGAAGGTGTCCGCCATGGCCGCCAAAAACCGGGTGTACCCCACCGTCCTGCGGGGGGCCGGCGCCTACCGCCACTTCATCCCCGCCGTGGTCAAGAGCGTCGTGAGCCGCGAGGAGCTGGTCACAGCCTACACCCCCTATCAGGCGGAGATCAGCCAGGGTATTTTGCAGTCCATTTTTGAGTACCAGTCCATGATCTGCGCCCTCACCGGCATGGAGGTGTCCAACGCCAGCGTCTACGACGGGGCCACCGCCGCCGCCGAGGCCCTGGCCATGTGCCGGGACCGGAAGCGGAACAAAGCCTACGTCTCCGTCTGCGCCGGACCCGGCGTGATCGAGACCATGAAGACCTACTGCTTCGGCTCCGGCATGGAGCTGGCGCTCATCCCCGAGAAGGACGGGCGCACGGATCTGTCCGCCGTCTCCCTGGGGGCGGACGCCGCCTGCGTATACATCGCCCAGCCCAACTACTACGGCGTCATTGAGGACGCCAAGGCCATCGGCGAGGCCGCCCACGCCGCCGGCGCAAAGTTCATCATGGGCTGCAACCCCATCGCTCTGGCGGTGCTGGAGACCCCCGCCGCCTGCGGCGCGGACGTGGCCGTGGGCGAGGCCCAGCCCCTGGGCCTGGACATCGCCTTCGGCGGGCCCTACCTGGGCTACATGGCCGCCACCAAGGCCATGTTCCGCAAGCTGCCGGGCCGTATCGTGGGCCAGACCCACGACGTGGACGGCAATGTGGGCTATGTGCTCACCCTCACCGCCCGTGAGCAGCACATCCGCCGGGAGAAGGCCTCCTCCAACATCTGCTCCAACCAGGCGCTGTGCGCCTTCACCGCCGGGGTCTACATGACCGCCATGGGGGCGGAGGGACTGCGGCAGGCCGCGACCCTCTCCATGTCCAAGGCCCACTACTTTGCCGGGGAGCTGGAGAAGATCGGCCTCCTCCGGGTCCACACCGGCGAGTACTTCCACGAGTTCGTCACCAGGTGCGCAAACCCCGAGAAGGTGCTGGCGGCCCTGGACGAGAACGGCATTCTGGGCGGACTGCCCGTAAAGGACGGCATCCTCTGGTGCGTCACCGAGCTGGTGAGCAGGGAGGAGCTGGACCGGGCGGTATCCATCATCAAGGAGGTGTGCTGAGATGAAGCTGATTTTTGAGAAGGGCGCGCCCGGTCAGCACCTGACCCTGATGCCCCCCTGCGATGTGCCGGAGGTAACGCCTGCCAACCCCCGCACCCAGCCCCTGGACCTGCCCCACGTGTCCGAGACGGAGCTGACCCGGCACTA
>CAJTOM010000045.1 GCA_910577915.1 uncultured Oscillospiraceae bacterium | reverse complement strand
TAGGCCCCACAAGCTTCCAAATAGAAGAATTTACCCCTCGCGCCCGGAGGGCGCGCCGCCTCATGCCTTCGGCGTCACCTCAAACTTGTACCCTACCCCCCAGACCGTCTTCAGCGCCCACTGGTCGGAGACATTCTCCACCTTCTCCCGGAGTCGCTTAATATGCACATCCACCGTGCGGCTGTCGCCGAAGTAGTCGAAGCCCCAGACCTCGTCCAGAAGCTGATTGCGGGTGTAGACCCGGTTGGGGGTGGAGGCCAGGTGGTAGAGGAGCTCCAGCTCCTTGGGGGGGGTGTCCACCTTTTTGCCGTCCACCGTCAGCTCGTAGGAGTCCAGATTGATCTCCAGCTTGTCGAATACCAGCCGCTTGCGGGTGTCCTCCGGGATCTCCGTGCGGCGGAGAACCGCGTTGATGCGGGCAATCAGCTCCTTCATCTCAAAGGGCTTCACAATATAGTCGTCCGCCCCCATCTCCAGGCCCTGGATGCGGTCGAAAACCTCGCTCTTGGCGGTGATCATAATAATGGGGGTCCGGCTGCTCTCCCGGATCTTGCCGCACACCGCCCAGCCGTCCATCACTGGCAGCATGATGTCCAGCAGAACCATATCCGGCTGCCAGGAGCGGAAGGTCTCCACCGCGCTGCCGCCGTCAAAGACCGCCTGAATCTCGAAGCCCTCCTTCTCCAGGTACATGCGGATCAAATCGGAGATGTTGTGGTCGTCCTCTACCACCAGTATCTTTCTCGCCATGCCTTCCCTCCCGTCCGCCGCCGCCGGGGCGGGGACTTTTTTTCAACATATTTCACATTATACCCGCCGGGGGGAACTTTGCTTGAACTTTTTGTAAATTGCGTCCGGCCCCCTATGAGCCCGCCCTCTACGCCGTCAAGCGCCAGGCGCACAGGCGGTAGCGGCCCTCCTGCAGCCCCTCCACCAGGGCGGGCAGGCCCTCCAGGCAGGACGCGTCCGTCCCCAGGTGGAGCCCCAGGTCCTCCCGGAGGCGGCCCACGGCGTGGAGCAGGGCGGCGGTTTGGAGGGGCTTTGAGCGCTGGTCCAGGTCCGCCGACAGGCGCACACAGCCCAGGTCCGCCAGCAGCAGGTCCACCTCCGCCGCTCCCTCGTACCACACCAGCTCCAGCCGGGCGCAGGCGGACTGCCACAGCAGCTCCCGTGCCCGGCTTATCTCCTCCTCCATGCCGGGCTCCGTCTCCGACCGGGCCAGCAGGGCCACGCCGTGGCCCCCGGCCAGCAGGGCGCGGGCCAGCTCACCGTCCCCCTCCAGCTGCTCCAGGGGCAGCAGGAAGGTGGCCTGCACCCCCTCCAGGGTCTCCAAAACCGCCAGGGTGTCCGCCTCGGACCGGCTCTCGATAAGCAGGTAGACGGTCTGGCCCTCCGCCGCCAGGGGGGGATCCTCCTGAGACGGGACAGGGGGCAGGTCCGGCTCCACGGCGGCCAGGGACCGCTCATAGTCGGCGTAGTAGTCCCGCATCTGGGTGGCGGCGGCGTCGATGAACCGGCGGTCGTCCAGAATGACGCTGCTGCTCTTGACCCGGATGAGGGGGGCGGTCTCCGTCTCGTTGTAGCTCCAGGTCAGCCCAAAATACCGGCAGACCAGCTGAAGGGGCAGAAAGACTACCCCGTTCTGCTCAATGGCGTGGTAGCCGGTGTAGAGCTTGCCCTGCTTGTCGTAGACAATCTGGCTCTCCAGGTCGAAGCGCAGGTCGATCTTGTTGGTGTAGAGAATAGCCAGCCCCATGATGTCGTTGCGCACATAGAGGACCCCCAGGTCTGTGCCGTCGAAGAGGCGGCTTGGCACGTAGAGGGTGCCGCCGGAGTAGAAGGGCATGGTGTCCGCCTCCAGGGGCAGCACCGACTCGTTGGCGGCGGTAAAGTAGACCCCCTCCAGGGCGGCCCGCCCCCGGACGGGGACCAGGACCGGCAGCAGCAGGGCGGCGGCCAGGAGGAGGGCGAACAGACGGCGCTTCATAGGCGGGCTCCTTTCCGGGGGAGTTGTTTTCTGCTATTCTACCACAGATGGGGGCCGGTTACAATGGGAATGTGGCCGCGGCGGCGGAAATCCGCGCCCGCAGTCCAAAGGGCGGGCCCCGCGGCCCGCCCCTACATCTCCTTGATCTGGTGCCGCAGCTGCCGGAAGGACCGGCCGTGGAGGTTGTTGCGCTCCACCAGCTGGGCAATGCTGCCCTCGGCCTCCTCCACCTCCGCCTGGAACTCCCTGGCGGAGACCCGGACGGCCCCGTGACCCAGGATAATCAGCTGCTCCAAGTTGTCCGACGTGGCCACCCGCACCCGCCGGTCCGGGTTTTCCCGGGCAATCTCGTAGGTGGCCCGCTCGATGTAGGCGTCGGCGGTCTCCGCCTCCCTGGTATACACCACGTGGATGTTCCGGTACCGCTCCACAGACCCCGGATTCCCCTTGACCCGGTAGGCGTCGAAGACCAGGATCAAATGGCACTTCTTAAACCCCTGGTAGTTGCACAGCAGGTCCATCAGCAGATACCGGGCGTTCTCCAGGCTCGTCTGGGCCATCCTCTTGAGCGCCTCCCAGGCGAAGATGATGTTGTACCCGTCCACCAGCAGAAACTCCGGCCCCGCGGCCCGCTCCGGGACGGTGCGCCGGATCTGGGTCCTCTCCGGTTTTTTGGCCGGGCGGAAGGCCCCGCCGGGGTCCGGCCCCCGCCGCTTTACCTGTCCGTAGGTCCGCTCGAAGATGGCCTGAAGGGCCTCGTCCTCCGCCCGGGCGGCGGGGCGGGGGAGGGGAGTGGCGCGCTCCTCCTCCGTCTCCTCCGCCGCCCCGCCGCTCTCCAGGTGGGCGTAATCCCTCACCTGGTCCCACTTCACCGAAAAGCCCGCGCCGTGGGCGCAGAAGACGGAGTCCGGGGTGTTGTCCAGATCCGCCTCCGGATCGTAGCCGGCGGCGTCGACGACCTCCTGGGCGTTGTGGCAGGCCTCATAGCCCCCCAGGGTGCAGCTCAGCCGCCCCTGCCCCCTGGTGTAGGCGGCCACCGTCTGCCAGTAGCCCCCCATCTCCGACACCGGCGCCCGGCCGGTGAGCAGGGCGGTGTCCCCGGCGGTCTCCGGGGGATCGAAGCGGCCCCCCATCTGCTGCACGTCGGTCATGGCCCGGCCCAGGCTCTCCGCCGGCAGCTCCAGCCGGAAGTCGTACCAGGGCTCCAGCAGCACGCTCTCGGCCCCCATGAGCCCCTGGCGCACCGCCCGGTAGGTGGCCTGGCGGAAGTCGCCCCCCTCGGTGTGCTTGAGGTGGGCCCGCCCGGCGGTGAGGGTGATGACCATATCCGTGATGGGCGCGCCGGTGAGGACCCCCAGGTGCTGCTTCTCCCCCAAGTGGGTGAGGATGAGCCGCTGCCAGTTCCGGTCCAGCGCGTCCTCGCTGCAGGCGGAGGCGAAGCGCAGGCCGCTGCCCGGCGCGCCGGGCTCCAGCAGCAGGTGGACCTCGGCGTAGTGGCGCAGGGGCTCGTAGTGGCCCACCCCCGCCGCCGGGGCGGCGATGGTCTCCTTGTATACGATGCCCCCCGGCCCGAAGTCCGCCTCCAGGCCGAAGCGCTCCCCGATCACCCGGCGCAGCACCTCCAGCTGCACTTGGCCCATGAGCCGCAGGTGAATCTGCCCCAGCCGCTGGTTCCAGAGGATGTGGAGCTGGGGGTCCTCCTCCGCCAGCTCCCGCAGCTTCTCCAGTGCGGCGTGGGGGTCCGCGCCCTCCGGCAGCAGCAGCTGACAGCTGAGCACCGGCTCCAGCCGGGGGGGCAGGTCGTCCGCCTCCCCGCCCAGCCCCTGGCCGGGGAAGGTGCGGCTCAGCCCCGTCACCGCGCACACGCTCCCCGCCTCCAGCTCCCCGGCGCTCCGGTACCTGGCCCCGGAGTAGACCCGCAGCTGCTCGGCCTTCTCCTCCCAGGCCGCGCCGTCCCGGTCCCGGCCCGTCACCCGGTCCTTGACCCGCAGCGCGCCCCCGGTAATCTTGATGTGGGTCAGCCGGGCCCCCTGGGCGTCCCGGCTGATCTTGAAGACCCTGGCGGCGAAGTCCCCGCCCCGCGCCGGCCTGGGGCCGAACCGGGCCAGCCCCTCCAGCAGGGCCTCCACGCCCTCCAGCCGCAGGGCCGAGCCGAACCAGCAGGGGAACACCGCCCGCCGGGCGATGAGCTCCGCCAGGGTGCCGTCGGACAGCGCCCCCGTCTCCAGGTACTCCGTCAGCGCCTCCTCCGAGCCGGTGGCCGCCTCCTCAAACAGCGCCGCCCGGTCCCCGCCGAAGTCCGCGCAGCCCCCGTCCAGCCGGGCCCGGAGCCCCGCCAGCAGCGCCCCCCGGTCCGCGCCGGGCAGATCCAGCTTGTTGACGAACAGGAACACCGGCGTCCCGTGGCGCTCCAGCAGCCGCCAGAGGGTCAGGGTGTGGGCCTGAACGCCGTCGGTGCCGCTGACCACCAGCACCGCGCAGTCCAGCACCCCCAGGGTCCGCTCCATCTCCGCGGAGAAGTCCACGTGACCGGGGGTGTCCAGCAGGGTGACCTCGGTGCCGTCCGCCAGGGTAA
Source organism: uncultured Oscillospiraceae bacterium (assembly GCA_910577915.1). GTDB lineage: Bacteria > Bacillota > Clostridia > Oscillospirales > Oscillospiraceae > Pelethomonas. The sequence continues at coordinate 17,002 of CAJTOM010000045.1, read as the reverse complement.
ACGCCGCCTGCTTGGAGAAGATGGTGATCCCCCGCTCCCGCTCCAGCTCCTCGGTGTCCAGAAAGGCGTCCCGGTGGTCCACCCGCCCCAGGGAGCGGATGGCGCCGGTCTTATATAGGATGGCCTCGGAGAGGGTGGTTTTCCCCGCGTCCACGTGGGCCAGTATGCCGATCACAAGCTTTCTCATGTTGGTCCCCCGGATGTTTTTCCCCCAGTATACCACACCCGGAGCGGGGGAGGGAAGGGGGTAATTTTCGGATATAGTCGACGCACTTGAGAAGCGGTAAAAAGGAGGGGAGGAAAAATGGCGCGGGGCAAGGCGGAGGATGCAGGCGGGCTGACGCCCGCCAAAGACGACAACGCCGCCCCGTACCATTTTGCACCCCGAACTTTACCGATTTTCAAGTGTGTCGACTATACAGGGCGCGGGGGGCGGCCGGATCGCTCCCGCCGCCCCCCGTATCACGCCGCCAGAGGCCGCCTATCTCCTGGCGGTGCACCCCGGCGCCTTCTCCTCCCACCGCTGGGAGAAGAAGTCCCGGTTATTCTTATACAGCCCCGCCAGCTCGTCGCTGTAGCCCAGCACCGTGCCGGGCAGGGCGGTCTCCATGGCCCCCAGCAGGGTCTGCACCTGGCTCTCGCTCATGCTCAGCGTGTACTGCTTGCCGTCCATGGTTCGCAGTACGGCGGCGTAGGTCTTGCCGGAGGGGATGCCGTTGGTGCGGTGCTGGGTGGTGCTCTGGTAGGCCCAGGCCACCTCCCAGGGGCGCAGCAGGATGCTGTTGGGCCCCTCCTGGAAGAAGACGTACTCCCCGTTCATGCGCACGCCGCACACCGGCTCGGCGGCCTCATAGAACCGCTCCACCCGCTCTGCGGCGGCCTCCATATCCCCCGACTCGCTCAGCTTCCGCCGCAGCTGCTTCTGATACCCGCCGGTGAGGGCCTTCACCAGGGGGAAGATGGCCAGAATCACGCAGACAAGCGCCACGGCCGCGAACACGGCCACCGTCACGAAGGTCTGCTTGCCCACCCGGCCCACGTCCAGGTAGTAGGGGAGCATCACCGCCTCCAGCTCCGCGTCTCCCTCGGCCAGATCGAAGTAATAGCGCTGGTCGTCCTCCTCCATCAGGCGCACGGTGCCCTTGACGTGCATCACCGGCATCTGCTCCGCCGCCAGATTCCCCTCCATGAAGTCCTCGCTGGCGTCCATCAGCGCCTCCGCCTCCTGCAGGGAGTCCTTGTGGACGTACAGCCCCATGTAGTATATTTCGTCGAAGTCCGTGAGGTACTGCATGCCCACGGTGCCCGTGCGCACGTTGTCGCGGTACTGCTCCACCTCCACATAGGGGGTGTAGAGGAAGTAGATGTCGTCCTCCACGTAGGCCCCCTCCATGGTCTCCGGGGTCAAATCCGCCAGCGTCTTGGGGGAGAGGGTGCCCAGCAGCTTGTGGCATCCGAACAGCACAAAGAACGCCGTCCCCAGCGCCAGCAGCAGCACCACCCGCAGGATCACCTTGCGCAGGCTCTCTCTCTTCAGTTGGTTCAGCCAATCCATCAAAAATATCCTCCTTCGCACATCTGTATGGCCCGCCTCAGGGCCGTCCTTTTGAGGATAGCACCCTTTTTCTCCAATTGCAAGGCGCAAATATCAAGGAATTTTTTGTTGACAGGGGGGATTTTTTTATGTATAATAATCGTTGCTTGTCTCTCGGGCAGGCATAAGGAGTCAACTGCGGGGGAAATCCTTTCCCGCCGTCGAGTAGTGGGGCGTCCCCGCTCCACAGCATTTTTTGATGTAGGAGGTGTATGCAAATGTTCCGTACCTATCAGCCCAAGAAGCGCCAGCGCTCCAAGGAGCACGGCTTCCGCAAGCGGATGAGAACTGCCAACGGCCGCAAGGTGCTCGCCCGCCGCCGGGCCAAGGGCCGCGCCCGCCTGACCCATTGAGGTCTCGGAGTTTGCAGCATCGCAAATAGGATAGACACATTAGAGGGGGACGGTCGTTTAAGCGCGCAGCGTTTAGATGACCGTCCTTACGGGTAGTCAGCCGATGAAGAAAACCGCCACTATCAAGGAAAACCGCACCTTCCAGCGGATCTATAAGCGGGGCCGCAGCGCCCTCACCCCCTTTCTGGTGCTCTACTGCCGGCCCAACAACCTGGGGCACAACCGCCTGGGTGTCACCGTCAGCACCAAGCTGGGGGGCGCCGTGGTGCGCAACCGCGCCCGCCGCCGGCTCAGGGAGGTCTACCGCCTGGCCCAGCCCAACCTGAAGCAGGGCTACGACCTGGTTCTGGTGGCCCGCGCCCGGTCGGTGAACGGGCCCTACGTCCGGCTTGCCGCCGCCTTCGACCGGGCCTGCGCCCAGCTGGGCCTGCGCCGGGAGGGGGAGGCGTGATCCGCCGGGCCCTGCTGGCGGCCATCCGCTTCTACCAGCGCCGTATCTCGCCGGGCCTCCCGCCCCGGTGCCGCTTCATCCCCACCTGCTCCCAGTACGCGCTGGAGGCGGTGGAGAAGTACGGCCCCTGCAGGGGCGGCTGGCTGGCCCTCCGGCGCTTTTTGCGATGCCATCCCTTCCACAAGGGGGACATGTACGATCCCGTCCCCTGAGAGCCCGTCTCTCAACGCGCCGCGATACAAGACAGGCTCTGACGAAACCGACAAGCGGAGGAACAATACGAATTATGTTTGGTACCTTTGGCAAGCTTGTGAGCATGCCCTTTGCCGCCCTGCTGCGCTGGCTGTACGCCACCACCGGGTCCTACGGTCTGGCCATCATCCTCTTCAGCCTGCTGGTCACCCTGGTGATGCTGCCCTTCCAGATGAAGTCCAAGCGCAGCATGGTCCGCATGGGCCGTCTCTCCAGCAAGCAGGCGGAGCTGCAGAAGCGATACGCGAAAGATCAGCAGAAGTACCAGGAGGAGGTGGCCAAGCTCTATCAGGAGGCCGGCGTCAACCCCGCCAGCGGCTGTCTCTGGTCCTTTTTGCCCATGTTCGTTCTGCTGCCCCTGTACTCCATCATCCGCATGCCCGTCACCTACTTCATGGGCATCAGCGACACGGCCTGCGCCGCCCTGCGGGACGCCGCCGTCACCCTGGGCTACGATTTCGCCTCCCTCACCGGCGGCGTCAACAACGCCTATGAGCAGATCTTCCTCTCCGACTTCATCACCCTCAACTGGGACGCCTTCGACTGGTCCTCCATCGAGGGCGTGGGCAGCCGGCTGCTCCCCATGCACTTTGATTTCCTGGGCATCAACCTCAGCGCCCAGCCCTCCGGGGCCATCTCCGGCTTCAGCATGCACTGGGAGGTCGTCGGCCTTCTGCTGGTGCCCGTCATCGCCACCCTGCTCCAGTACCTGCAGACCATCATCATCAGCCGCAGCAACGGCCAGTCCGAGGAGCAGCAGAAGAGCATGCGGATGATGAACCTGATGTTCCCCCTGTTCAGCCTCTGGGTCTGCTTCTCCATGCCCGCCGCCCTGGGCGTCTACTGGATCGCCAACAGCGTCTGGATGATGATCCGCGAGGCTGTGCTGGGCAAGTTCTACGCCAAGAAGATCAACGAGGAGGAGGAGGAGCGGGAGGCCAAGCTGGCCGCCGCCCGCCAGATGCGCCGGGAGGAGGCCCAGAAACGGGCCGCGGAGCAGCGGGATAACCCCCCCAAGCGCCCCAAAAAGCTCCCCCCCAAGACAACCCCCGGCGAGAAGAAGCCCCCCACCACCGAGGCGGGCCGCGTAGGGGAGCGGCCCTACGCCAGAGGCCGCAGCTATCAGGCGGACCGCTATGAAGAGAAGGAGTAAACACTCGTTATGACAACTACATTCATTGATGTAACGGGCAAGACCGAGGACGAGGCCGTCAGCGCCGCCCTGGCCCAATTGGGCATGGACCGGGACCAGGTCTCTGTAGAGGTGCTGGAGCGGGCCAAGAAGGGCTTTTTAGGCATCGGCGCCAGCCCCGCCAAGGTGCGGGTGACCTACGCCGTGGAGACGCCCGCGCCCGACCGGAAGCCGGAGCCCCCGGCGCCCCGTCCCGCCGCCCCCCGGCCCGCGCCCGCCGCCGCTGCCGCGCCGGCCAGCGTCCCTCCCAGGGAGGAGCACCCCCGCCGGGAGCGTCCCGAGCGCCGCCGGAGCGACCGGCCCAGGCCGGAGCCCGCCCCCCGCGCCGCCGCCCAGGAGGAGGAGGCCCTGCCCGCCCTCCAGCCGGTGGACCTGGGCGAGCTGTGCACCGACGAGCGCGCCCAGAAGATCACCGCCTTCCTCACCGGCCTTCTCCAGCACATGGGCAGCAGCGCCCAGGTGAAGGTATACCAGCCCGAGGAGGGCCGCTACAAAGTCATTCTGGAGGGGGAGAAGCTGGGCCAGCTCATCGGCCGCCGGGGCGAGACTCTGGACGCCATCCAGCAGCTGACCAACTACTCCATCAACCGGGGCGGCGAGAAGCGGGTCCGGATCCATGTGGACGCGGAGAACTACCGCCTCAAGCGGGAGCAGAGCCTCCAGCACCTGGCCCGGAAGGTGGCGGCCAAGGTGGTCAAGTACCGCCGCAACGTCACCCTGGAGCCCATGAACGCCTACGAGCGCCATGTGATCCACACCGCTCTTCAGGACGTGCCCGGGGTCACCACCTACTCCATGGGCACGGACCCCAACCGCCGCGTGATCGTGGCCTACGACCGCTCAGCGGCCCGGTAAGCGCAAAAAATTGACAGGGGCGCGGAACATGCTGTTCCGCGCCCCCGCTTTTTCCCCTATCGCCCGCGGCCGATCAGGTCGCGGGCGGTTTCATCTGCGCCCTACCTGCCGCCAAAGCAGCGCTCCCAGGCCGCCCGCAGCGCCGCTTCTCCGCACCGGACGCTGCCCTGCACAAACTCCGGCTTGCCGCCGCCCCGCCCGCCGAGGGCGGCGTTCAGCGCCTTCGCGCCGCTCCGCAGGTCCCCGCCAGGCTCACTGACGGCGTACTGGTAGCTTACCCCGTCCCCGGCGAAGACGGCGCAGCGCCCGCCGCAGCGCTCCTGGACCATGCCGCACAGCTTCCGCAGAGACTCCGGGGACATGGGGGACTCCACCAGAAGCACGTCCCCCGCCCCGGCGTACTGCGCCGCCGTCCTGGCAAAATCCCGCTCCTCCAGGGCGGCGACCCGGCCCCGCAGGGCATACAGCTCCTTTTGCAGCCGCTCCACCGCCTCGGCGGTGGAGCGGGGCTTGGCGGACAGCAGCTGGGAGACGGCGGCGTTCTGCCCCGCAATGGCGTTCATCCACGCCAGGGCGCGGCCCCCCGCCGCCATCTCGATGCGCACCCCCTCCCGGAACCGCTGGCAGGAGATGAGCTTCACCAGCCCCACCTGTCCGCTGCTCCTCACGTGGGTGCCGCAGCAGGCGCAGCAGTCCGCCCCCGGCCAGGTCACGATCCGCACCTGTCCCGACAGGGCCTTCTTGCTGCGGTAGGCCATGCCCTCCAGCTGGGCGGGGGAGGGGAGGGCCGCCTCCGCCGGGTGGTCCTCCCAGATGTACCGGTTGGCCCGGCGCTCCACCTCCGCGACCTCCTCCGCCGACAGCTCCCGGTTGAAATCGATGGTCACCAGCTCATGTCCGATGTGGAACCCCACGTTGTCGCACTGAAAGGCCCCGCACAAAATCCCGCTGACGATGTGCTCCCCGCTGTGCTGCTGCATGAAGTCGAAGCGCCGGTCCCAGTCGATCACGCCGGCAACCTCCGCGCCGGCTTCCACCGGGCCGCCGCAGTAGTGGACAATCTGCCCGTCCCTCTCCCGGACGTCGTCCACCTCCACGTCTCCCAGGCGGCCCCGGTCCGCCGGCTGGCCGCCGCCCTCGGGGTAGAAGGCGGTCCTGTCCAGCACCACGGCCCACCGCCCCTTCTCCTCCCGGCACTCCAGCACCCGCCCGGTGAATGTCCGCAGAAACGCGTCCCCGTAGTATAATTTTTCCGTCATCCTTAAAATTCCTCCGCCATTTCCGGCTCCTCCGCCTCCAGCAGCCCCAGGTCGTACTTCCAGCCCAGCACCCGCCGGACGGCCTGGTCGACGGCGCTCTCCTCCAGGACCCCGCCGGCCACCGCGTCCACAACGGACTGCACCTGGCTCCCGGCGCTGCCGGTGATCACCATGTCGTTTCCCGCCAGCACCGCCAGCACTGCGGCGGAGCCCTCCTTTGCGTAGCTTCCCACCGCCCCCATGGCCAGATCGTCGGTGATCGCCACGCCCTCAAAGCCCAGCTCCTCCCGCAGCACCTGGTGGACGGCGGGGGAGAGGGAGGCGGGCAGCTCCCCGTCCATGCACGTCACAATGTTGTGACTGACCAGCACCGCCCCTGCGCCCGCCTCGATCCCCGCCCGGAAGGGCAGAAAATCCTTCTCCAGGAACTCCTCGTAGCTCCGCTCGTCCACGGCGGAGCCTGTGTGGGTGTCCCTGTTGCTGCCATAGCCGGGGAAGTGCTTGAGGACGCAGCCGATCCGGTAGACGTGGTCCTCTATACTGCCGTCCTCGTTGACCTTGCGGAACGCGGCGGTGGCCGCGTGCTCCACGACCCACCGCACATATTCCGCCGTAGCCTGGGCGTCCTGGCCGAAGGCCCGGTCGTAGATGAAGTCCTCCGGATCGGTGGACACGTCCGCCACCGGGGCGAAGTTGACGTTGATGCCGCAGGAGAGGAGATCCCTGTTTTTGTAGGCGGCGTCGTCCCCGATGGCAGACCACCTGTTTTCGGCAAACAGCTCCTGGGGGGACTTGCACTTCTCCGCAAAGAGGTTGGGATTCCGGCTGGCCCTGGCCACGGTGCCGCCCTCCTCGTCCACCCCCACCAGCAGGGGCGTCCCGGCGGCGGCCTGGAGGGCCTGGATCTTCTCCTCGAAGGCCTCCCGGCTCAGCCACTCCCCGGCGGCGTCCTTAAAGTCCTTGGTGAACAGCAGCACCCCGCCCACATGGAGGTCCCGCACCTTCTCCTCCGCCTCCACATCCGGCAGCTTCATAAAGAACAGCTGCCCCGCCTTCTCCTCCAGGCTCATTTCCGCCAGCAGCGTCTCCACCGCCGTCTCCTTAGGGTCCGGCTCTGGCTCAGGTTCGGGCTCAGGCGCAGGTTCAGGCGCGGGCGGCTCCTCCACGTCTGCGGCCTCCGCCGCCGGAGCCTCCGCCGGCTGTTCCTGCTCTCTCCGGCCGCATCCCCCCAGCAGGAGGGCGGCCAGCAGAAGAAGCCCCATTGTTTTCCAGAGATGGCGCATACAACCCCTCCTGTTCCGCCGCGTTTATTCCTCTTCCGTCTCCGTCACCGCGATATGCAGCTCATCCAGCTGCCTCTGCTCCACGGCGGAGGGCGCGCCCATCATCAGGTCCTGGGCGTTCTTGTTCATGGGGAAGGGGATAATCTCCCGGATGGACTCCTCGCCGGCCAGGAGCATGACCATCCGGTCCACCCCCGGAGCGATGCCCGCGTGGGGCGGCGCGCCGTAGCAGAAGGCGTTGTACATGGCGGGGAATTTGCTCTTCACGTCCTCCTCGCCCAGCCGCACCAGCCGGAAGGCCTTGACCATGATCTCCGGGTCGTGGTTGCGCACCGCGCCGGAGGAGAGCTCCACGCCGTTGCACACCAGATCGTACTGGAAGGCCGTGATGCTCAGGGGGTCCACCTCGCCCCGGATGGCCTTCTCCAGAATCTCCGCCCCGCCGTTGGGCATGGAGAAGGGGTTGTGGCAGAACTCCAGCTCCCCGCTCTCCTCGCCCATCTCGTACATGGGGAAATCCACGATCCAGCAGAACTCGTACTTCTCCTTGTCCATATGGTTGGGGCACAGGGCCCCCAGCTTGCTGCGCAGCACACCGGCGGTCTTCTGGGCCGCGCCCTTCTTTCCGGCGGCGAGGCCCACGAAGCATCCCGGCTGAAGCCCCAGCTTCTCCACGGCCTCCTCCTTGAGGGGCTGGACAAACTTGGAAATCCCGCCCACAATTTCCCCGTTCTCGTCGTACCGGAACCAGTAGGCCTTCTCGCCGGATTGGACCTCCACGTCGGCGCACAGCTTGTCGATCTGCTTCCGGGGCGCGCTGAAGTCCGTGACCACGATGGCCTTCACCGTCTGATTCTCGAAGGGCCCGAAGCCGCAGCCGCCCAGCAGCTCCGTGGCGTCCTGCACCGTCAGGTCGATGCGCAGGTCCGGCTTGTCAGAGCCGTAGGTCTCCATGGCCTCGACAAATCCAATCCGTTTAAAAGGCGCGGAAGATGCCCGGTTGTATAGTCCGTACTTGGCGAAAATCGGCGGGAAGACCGCCTCGATCACCCCGAATACGTCGTCCTGCGTGGCAAAGCTCATCTCCATGTCCAGCTGGTAGAACTCGCCGGGGGAGCGGTCTCCCCGGGCGTCCTCGTCTCGGAAGCAGGGGGCGATCTGGAAGTACTTGTCAAACCCGGAGGTCATCAGCAGCTGCTTGAACTGCTGGGGGGCCTGGGGCAGGGCGTAGAACATCCCCGGATGCTTCCGGGCGGGCACCAGGTAGTCCCTGGCCCCCTCGGGGGAGGAGGCGGTGAGGATGGGGGTGGTGATCTCCAAAAAACCCTGCTCCGTCATGGCCGCCCGCAGGGCCGACACGACATTGCAGCGCAGAATGATGTTCTTTTTCACCTCCGGGTTGCGCAGGTCCAGATACCGGTACTTCAGCCGCAGGCTCTCGTCGGCCTCCCGGCTGTGGTTGATCTGGAAGGGGAGCTCGTTGTAGCGGCAGCGCCCCAGCACCTCGATCCTCTCCGGAGCCACCTCGACTTCGCCGGTGGGCAGGTTTTTGTTCTTGCTGCTCCGCTCCCGGACGACGCCCTCCACGGAGATGGTGCTCTCCTTGTTGAGCCCGTGGACGATCTCCATCATCTCCGCCGTCTCAATGACCACCTGGGTGGTGCCATAGAAGTCCCGCAGGATGACGAAGGCAAAATTCTGCCCCACCTCCCGCACATTCTCCATCCACCCGGAGAGCTTCACCCGCTGTCCCACGTGCTCCATCCGGAGCGCGCCGCAGGTATGGGTCCGATTCTGTTTCATCGCAAAATCACCTTTCTTTTGATTAGTATTCGTATAATATCCTACAAGATCAACTAATTGAAATCGCTTTTTCCTCTCCGCGCCGCCCCACAACCCGCAGCGCCGCACAGATCTCCCGATTCCCAGTCCTCGTCCGCCGGAGCAGGAGGGCGTCCGCTCACCCCTTAATCACCCGGCCCGTCCTTCTCTCCTCCAGGCCCTTTTTCACCCTCTCCAGGGTGCCCGAAAAGTCCAGCTTTGTCTGCTCGCCGCTGACCATATCCTTGCAGGCCACCACCTGCTCTCTGATCTCATCCTCCCCCAAAAACACCACATAGGGGACCCCGATTTTGTCGGCGTAGTTCATCTTGGCCTTAAACTTTCTCTGCTCGCTGTACAGCTGCACCCGCACCCCCGCATCCCTGAACCGGGTGGCCAGGGCCGCAGCAGGGGAGAGGTCCTCCACCATAGGCAGGATCAGCACATCCGCCGCCGCGGTGTTCATCGCCTCATTGAGCATCCCCTGTTCGTTCAGCACATAGAACAGCCGGGTCAGTCCGATGGAAATTCCCACTCCAGGCAGTATTTTATCGGTATAATATTCCGCCAAGTTGTCATATCTGCCCCCGGAGCACACGGAACCGATCTCCGGGTGGTCCAGCATCGTGGTCTCGTACACGGTGCCGGTATAGTAGTCCAGCCCCCGGGCGATGGTCAGGTCCACAGCGAAATGGTCCCCCGGCACCCCGAAATCCCTCAGGCAGCGCACCACGGTCTCCAGCTCCTGCAGCCCCTGGTCGAAGAGCTCGCTGCGTCCCCGGTAGTCCCCCAGGGCCGCCAGCACCTCCTGGCTGCCGCCGGTGATGCCGATAAAGCGCAGGATCTCCCCGGCCTGCTCCTCCTCCGCGCCGCACTGCTCCACCAGCAGAGCCCGGACCTTCTCCGGGCCGATTTTCTCCAGCTTGTCCACCGTCCGCATAATGTCCCCGGCCCGCTCGCTGAGCCCCAGCATGCCGTAGAAGCCGTTCAAAATCTTCCGGTTGTTGACCCGAATCTGGAACCGCTCCAGCCCCAGCTTGGAGAAGACGCGGTAAATAATGGCGGGGATTTCGGCCTCATTGGCCACATCCAATTTTCCGTCGCCGATGATGTCAATGTCCGCCTGATAGAACTCCCGGAAGCGCCCCCTCTGGGCCCGCTCCCCCCGATAGACCTTGCCGATCTGATACCGCCGGAAGGGGAAGGCCAGCTCCCCATAGTGGAGGGCGGCATACTTCGCCAGGGGCACGGTGAGATCGAACCGCAGGCTCAAATCGCTGTCCCCCTTGGTAAACCGGTAAATCTGCTTCTCCGTCTCCCCGCCGCCCTTAGCCAGCAGCACCTCGCTGGCCTCAATCACCGGCGTATCCAGGGGCGTAAACCCATAGAGGGCATAGGTCTCCCGCAGCGTCTGCATCATGGTCTCCATCATAGCCTGCTGCTTCGGAAGCAGCTCCATGAACCCGGAAAGGGTTCTCGGCTGAATTTTCATCGTCATCAAACTCCTTTTCTTCCCGCGCCCGCACGCGGGATAAACTTTCTATAAAAAGGCGTCCGCCCCCCACCCTGCGGCGCATTCCAGAGAGGCGCCGCAGTCTGTTCCTCCAGGTATTGGCACTACCCTAAGAACACTCCCAAACAGAAGCAGAAGTCCTCATAAGCGGCCAGCACCAATTTAGACACCCCAGACCCAGCCTCAAGCGCAAAACAAATCAAAAAATAGGAATCCAAAACCCTTGGTTTTGGCAATTTTTTGGTTACTTTTTGTTTGCACAAAAAGTAACCGCAGGGCGCGGGGCCGCGCAGCTCCCGCAAGCTGTAGGGCTGCAACCCAGCCCCCCTCGCCGCCGGAGGCGGCGATGCACAGACAACCATCTATCGGGTTCTTTTTGATTCTTTTTCTTGTGAAGAAAAAGAATAACTACCGACGAAAAGGAGTACGACACCTATGGCACCACGAGAAAAGGGTATGGGTAAAGGGCTGGGGGCGCTGTTGGGCGACGACTTCTCTGCGGACTTCAATATGCCGGCCAGTACGCTGCCGGTGTCGCAGATCGAGAGCTGCCGGAATCAGCCGCGCAAAAGCTTTGACCAGGAAAAATTGGAGGAGCTGGCGGACTCCATCCGGCAGCACGGTGTGATTCAGCCGCTGACTGTGCGGAAGCTGGCGTCGGGCTACTACCAGATCATCGCCGGGGAGCGGCGGTGGCGGGCCGCAAGGCTGGCGGGGCTGGAGGAAATTCCCGCCGTCATCATCGAGGCCGACGACCGGAAGGCCATGGAGCTGGCCATGATCGAAAACCTCCAGCGGGAGGACCTGAACCCCATGGAGGAGGCCGAGGGCTTCCGGACGCTGGTAGAGGAGTACGGCCTCACCCAGGAACAGGCTGCGCTGAGCGTGGGGCGGTCCAGGAGCGCGGTGGCCAATTCCATGCGCCTGCTGGATTTGGCGGGCTCCATTCAGAACCTCATCTCCGATGGGCGGCTGAGCGCGGGCCACGCCAGGGCGATTCTCCCCCTCTCCCCCAGCCTGCGGGTGGAGGCGGTGAAGACCATTATGGCCGCAGGGCTCAGCGTCCGGCAGACGGAGAATCTGGTCAAAAAGCTGCTGGCCAGGGGCGGCGTGGAAGAAAAGGCGGAGAAAAAGCCCTCCCCCGCCGTGGACTACGTGGCCGAGGCCGAAAAATCCCTCAGCTCCCGCCTGGGCCGGGCCTGCCGCATCGCCCACGGAAAGAAAAAAGGCCGGGTGGAGATCGAGTATTACGGCGTGGATGATCTGAATGAGCTGCTGGAGGCGCTGGGCAAACTGGGAAATGTTTCACGTGAAGCGTTCCTGGATTGACGCGGGAATGGAGTGTCCATAAAGGGCGGCCTGTGGAGGGGCGGCGCTGTGGGCTTCGTCCCAGGAAAAACAGCGAGCCTCCGGCCCTGTCGCCCGAAGACTGCCGTTAGGACACTCCAAAACAGACGCAGAAGTCCACGTAAGCGGGCGGTATGAATGTAGACAAACCAGACCTGGCCTCGGGCGCAAAAATAAAGGTCAATCATAATAAAGGGACCTGGACCATGGGTCCAGCGACTTTTTGGTTACTTTTTCCTCGCGAAAAAAGTAACCGGGGGCGCGGGGCCGCGCAGGCCCCGTAAGCCATAGGGCTGCGCCGCAGCCCCCGCCTCCCCCGCCCGGACCGGCATAAAAAATACGCAAGTCACATACAACAGGAGGAATACAACCGTGTTGGACATCAAATTCATCCGGGAAAACCCGGATGCCGTCAGAGAAAATATGAAGAAAAAATTCCAGGAGGAGAAAATCCCCCTGGTGGACCGGGTGCTGGCGCTGGACGAGGAGAACCGGCGGTCCATTACCGAGGCCAGCGAGCTCCGCTCCCAGCGCAATGCCCTCAGCAAACAGGTGGGCATGCTCATGGGGCAGGCCAAGAAGGACCCGGCCAAGCTGGAGGAGGCAGAGCGCGTCAAGGAGCAGGTCAAGGCCAACGCCCGGCGGCTGGCCGAGCTGGAGCAGAAGGAGGCCGAGCTGGAGGCCGAGCTCCACCGGCTGATGCTGCTCATCCCCAACATCATCGACCCCTCCGTGCCCATCGGACCCGACGACAGCGCCAACGTGGAGGTGGAGCGGTTCGGCGAGCCGGCAGCGCCGGGGTTTGAGGTGCCCTACCACACGGAGATTATGGAGCGGTTCGACGGCATCGATATGGACGCCGCCGGGCGGGTGTCCGGCAACGGCTTCTATTACCTCATGGGGGACATCGCCCGGCTCCACGAGGCGGTGCTGGCCTACGCCAGGGACTTTATGATCGACAGGGGCTTCACCTTCTGCATCCCCCCCTTTATGATCCACCGGAATGTGGTGGAGGGCGTGATGAGCCAGACCGAGATGGACGCCATGATGTACAAGGTGGAGGGCGAGGACCTCTACCTCATCGGCACCAGCGAGCACTCCATGATCGGGAAGTTCATCGACCAGATCCTGCCCGAGGCCTCCCTGCCCCAGACGCTGACCTCCTACTCCCCCTGCTTCCGCAAGGAGAAGGGGGCCCACGGCATCGAGGAGCGGGGCGTCTACAGGATTCACCAGTTTGAGAAGCAGGAGATGATCGTGGTCTGTAGGCCCGAGGAGTCCATGGAGTGGTATGAGAAGATGTGGCGGTACAGCGTGGAGCTGTTCAGAAGCCTGGATATTCCGGTGCGGCAGCTGGAGTGCTGCTCCGGGGATCTGGCGGATCTGAAGGTGAAGAGCTGCGACATCGAGGCCTGGAGCCCCCGGCAGGGCCGGTACTTCGAGGTCTGCTCCTGCTCCAACCTGGGGGACGCCCAGGCCAGGCGGCTGAAGATCCGGGTGAAGGGGGAGAACGGAAAGAACTATCTGCCCCACACCCTCAACAACACGGTGGTAGCCCCGCCCCGTATGCTCATCGCCTTTCTGGAGAACAATCTTCAGGAGGACGGCAGCGTGAAGGTGCCGGAGGCCCTGCGGCCCTATATGGGCGGGAAGAGCCTGCTGGTCCCCAAGCACTGATGGGATTTCCCGGCGGGAAGCGCCGTACAGCGGCCGGGCGGGGATCCTGGAGCCGCAGAGGGTTTCGTCCCGGGGGCGGGGTTTTGTCCGGCGCTGTTTCGTTCGGAAACAGGTGAGAGAGGGGGTGCGGGTATGCTGGAGGAGCTGGGAATCAGCTTCGGAACGGCTGTGGTGGTGCTGACAGCCCTGTACTTTGTGGTCAAATGGGGCGTCAGAAACGGCATCCGGGAGGCTGTGCAGGAGATAGAGGAGAGACGGGCGGAGGAAAACGCCGGGCGGGAGACGGAGAAGGGCGGAGCGTCCGAGTAGAGTGACAGGCATAACAAATTTTTTATAAGGAGAATACGGCTATGAAGAACTTCTGGAAGGTCCTGGGCGTGGCGGCGCTGGCGGTAGGTCTGACCCCCTATAAGGTGGAGAAGGACGAGGAGCGGGGCGAGAAGCGGTATCAGGCCCTGCTGTGGCAGGCCACGGTGAGCCCCGGCGAGGGCGAGGAGAAAAAGGTGGACGTGAACCTGGGCTTCAAGTCCCCCGCAGACAAGGAGGAGGCCCACCTGTTCAGCGACGAGCTGAGCGTGGCCTACGACGTCTGCGCCGAGGGCGTGGAGAAGGCCGCCGATGCGGCGGCGGACGCGGCGGAGAAGGCGGCGGAGACGGTCCAGGAGGTGAAGGAGGCGGTCTGCGACGCTGTGGAGACGGCCTGCGAGGCCGTGGAGGACGCCGCCGAGTGAGCGGAGATCATGTTTGACAGAAGGATACGCAATGAAGAAGTTTTTGGAAGAATTTAAGGCCTTTGCCATGCGGGGCAACGTGATGGACCTGGCGGTGGGCGTCATCGTGGGCGGCGCGTTCAGCTCCATCACCACCTCGCTCATCAACGACATCATTATGCCCATCGTGGGCGTCTTCGTCAGCGAGGCCAGCTTCGCCAACCTGAGCGTCAGCGTGGGCGGGGCCGTCATCACATACGGGAACTTTATCCAGGCGGTGCTGAACTTTGTGATTTTGGCCTTTGTGGTGTTCTGCATGGTGAAGGCGGTCAACCGGGTGGCGCGGAAAAAAGAGGCCGCCCCCCCTCCCCCGCCGGCTCCCAGCGGCGAGGAGAAGCTGCTGGCGGAGATCCGGGACCTGCTGAAGGAGAAGGGATGAGGGAGGCGCTGGAGCAGGGTCTCCCCCGGCTGGGGCTGGGCACGGAGCTGATTCCCGCCCTGGAGGCGTTCTCCCGGCTGCTGCTGGAGAAAAATCAGGTGATGAACCTGACGGCCATCACAGAGCCCAGAGAGGTGGCCCGGCTCCACCTGCTGGACAGCCTGTCCCTGCTGCCCCTGGCGGGGCTGGAGGAGGGGACGGTGGTGGACGTGGGCACCGGGGCCGGGTTTCCCGGCGTGCCGGTGGCCATCGCCCGGCCGGCGGTGCAGATGACGCTGCTGGACAGCCTGGGGAAGCGGGTGGAGTTTTTGCGGGAGAGCTGCGGGGCCCTGGGCCTTACGAACGCCGCCTGCGTCCAGGCCAGGGCGGAGGAGTTCGCCAGGGAGCGCCGGGAGAGCTTTGACGCCGCCCTCAGCCGGGCGGTGGCCGCCCTGCCCATCCTCTGCGAGCTGTGCCTGCCCCTGGTAAAGGTGGGCGGGCGGTTTCTGGCTATGAAGTCCAGCCACTCCCAGGAGGAGATCGACAGCGCCCGGCGGGCCATTGAGATCCTGGGCGGGCGGACCGCCTGGGTGCGGGACTACACAATCCCCGGCACGGAGGTGGCCCACCGGGTGGTGTGCGTGGAGAAGATCCGGGAGACGCCGGAGCGGTATCCCAGGCGATTCGCGGTGATGAAAAAGCAGCGGCTGGCGTAGGCGCGGCAGATTGACAGCCGGCGTAAGGAGGTATCCCCCAATGGGTCAAGTGATCACGGTGGTCTCCGGAAAGGGAGGCACGGGAAAAACATCGTTTACAGCCAACGTGGGGATGGCCCTGGCCCAGATGGGGCGCAGGGTGCTGTGCCTGGACTGCGACGTGGGGCTGCGGAACCTGGACATCGCGCTGGTGATGACGGACCGGGCGGTGATGGATTTTACGGACGTGCTCAACGGACGCTGCACCCTGGAGGAGGGGGCGGTGGAGCACCCGGCCCAGAGGAAGCTCTTCCTGCTGACGGCCCCGGCGGGGGTGGGCGCCGGGGAGGTGAGCCGGGAGGCCTTCGCGGAGATGCTGCCGGAGGTCCGGGAGCGCTTCGACTACTGCCTGGTGGACGCGCCGGCGGGACTGGGCGCGGGGTTCCGGCTGGCGGTGTCGGGGGCGGACCAGGCGGTGGTGGTCACCACCATGGAGGCCAGCAGCCTGCGGGACGCACAGAGGACGGTGATGGAGCTGGAGCAGCTGGGCGGCGGGCAGGTGCATCTGGTGGTGAACCGGTGCAGGAGGAAGCTGCTCAAGAGCCTGCACCAGACCATCGACGACGCCATCGACGCGGCGGGGCTGCCCCTGCTGGGCATTATCCCGGAGGACGAGACCATGCCGCTGTACGCGGGACGGAGCATACCGCTGCTGCTCAGCGGCAACGACTGCGCCGCCATCGCTTACCGCAATATTGCACGAAGGATCGACGGGCAGAGGGCGCCGCTGATGAAGATCAGATGACCCTCCTCGGAAACAGAAAGGAAGAATCAGAATTATGTATATTGCCCTGATGTCCCACGACAACAAAAAGGATCTGATGGTTCAGTTCTGCACGGCCTACGCCGGTATCCTCTCCCGGCACAACCTGTGCGCCACCAGCACCACCGGCAGGATGGTCAGCGAGGCCACGGGCCTCCACGTCCACCGCTTCCTCTCCTGCCAGCACGGCGGCAGCCAGCAGATCGGCGCGCGGATCGCCTACAATGAGATGGATATGGTCCTCTTCTTTGTGGACCCCAACGATTCCTCCATGGAGAAGGAGCTGCTGTATATCTCCCGGCTCTGCGACCAGAACAACATCCCCTTCGCCTCCAATGTGGCGACGGCGGAGATGCTGGTGCTGGGTATGGACCGAGGGGATTTGGACTGGCGGAATATCGTCAATCCGAAAAACAAGTGGAACCGGTAAAAATGGATTGACTTTTTGGAAAGATCGGCTATAATGGCTGATATTGGCACACCGCGAGGACGGCGACAGAGTAGCCCCGCCCGCCGGACAGAGAGGGCCGCCGTATGGCTGGAAGCGGCCCACGGGCAGGACGGAGTGAACGACAGCGCCTGAGCGGGGGCGGAGACGCCCGCGGTCTGTCCCGCCGCAGCCGGAAGGCGGACATGGAGGGCGCTTGCGCCGAATGTGGGTGGCACCACGGAAGTATGACGGATGTCATGCTCTCGTCCCGCTAAGACAGGGGACGGGAGCATTGCTTTTTTGCGCCGCCTCCGGCGGCGCGGGGGGAG
>CAJTOM010000044.1 GCA_910577915.1 uncultured Oscillospiraceae bacterium | reverse complement strand
CCATCGCCTCCGCCATCCTGGATCGGGTACTGCATCACTGCACCGTGATCAACATCAAGGGTGCGTCTTACCGCCTGAAAGAACGAAAGGAATTTATGCGTCAGAAACAGTAAATCGTGAACACTCTTTTTGTGCAAGGAAACGCTTAGTTTTCTTACCCCCTCCCCCGCCGAAAAACTACAATATTTCTTCGGCGTTTTCTTACAATTTCAAATTGGCGTTGACACTGCAAAGGCTCAAGGAAAGCGCTGCTGGTGCTGACGGAGCGGAGGACCCGCATGGGAATCGTCATGCTTCTGGAGGACCATACAGCGGCAAGCGTGGTAACGGCCATCAACCGCCTGGAACGGAAATTCGGGAAGTTGTTCTATACGATGTTCAAAAGCATTACCGTGGACAATGGATGCGAGTTCCAGGATTTTGAGGGGATAGAGATTGCACACCGCCGGAAGGGAAAACGAACCATCGTATTTTTCTGCCATCCGTATTCTGCGTATGAACGAGGAAGCAATGAGAACATGAACCGGATAATCCGACGCTTTTTTCCAAAGGGGACCAACTTCGACGCGGTGACAAACGAGCAAGTGGAAGAGGCGGAACGATGGGTGAATAACTACCCACGGAAATTGCTGGGATGGAGATCGGCAAACGACTTGTTTAACGAAGAGGTGCAGGCGGCTTGACCGCCTGAAACAGAATACAAATGTTTCAGCTGGGCGAGAAAATCCTGCCCGACTGGGTTGCTATGCCTGTTTTGCTGTGATATAGCCTAAAAACAGGTTGTGATACTTGTGAAATTTGCCGATTATTCTATTTTACTGCAAATTATTCTTGACTTCTGGCCAGAAATCACAACCGGCAACCGCAGCACAGATCTGCCATATAAAATCCGGGGGCGGCGCACCAGCGCCGCCCCCGGATTTTATGCTCTTTAAGCGCCCATCACCTTGGCCATCACCGCCAGCCCCTGGTCGATCTCCTCCCTGGAGATCACCAGCGGCGGCAGCAGCCGCAGGGTGTCCGCCCCGGCGGTGAGGCACAGCAGCCCCTCCGCCATCAGCTTGTCCTTCAGCTCCCTGTGGGTCATCCCCTGGATGCCCACGCCCACCATCAGGCCCATGCCCCGGATGCCGGACACGTAGGGGCTCCCCAGCGCGGCGATGCCGTCCCGGAGGTACTGCCCCTTCCGCTTCACATCCTCCAGAAAATCGGGGGTCAGGGTGTCCAGCACCACGTTGGCGGCAGCGGCGGCCATAGGGTTGCCGCCGAAGGTGCTGCCGTGGTCGCCGGCCCGGAGAACGCCTCGGCACTTCTCGTTGACCATGAAGCCGCCGAAGGGCAAACCCCCGGCGATGCCCTTGGCGAAGGTCACCACGTCCGGCTGGACGCCGAACTGCTGGAAGGCGAACATGCTCCCCGTCCGGCCCACGCCGGTCTGGACCTCGTCCGCCAGCAGCAACCAGTCCCTCTCCGCGCAGAGCTTCGCCACGGCCCGGACGTAGTCCTGGTCCAGGGGATTCACCCCGCCCTCCCCCTGGATGAGCTCCATCATCACGCCGCACACGTCGTCCCCGGCGGCGGCCATGAGGCTGTCCATACTGTTGGCCTCGGCGTAGCGGAAGCCCTCGGTGAAGGGGAAGAAGAACTCGTGGAAGTGGTCCTGGCCGGTGGCCTTCAGGGTAGTGATGGTCCGGCCGTGGAAGGAGTTTTTCAGGGTGATGATGGTGGCCCTGCCCTCCCCGTACTTCTCATAGGAGTACTTACGGGCCACCTTGATCATGCCCTCGTTGGCCTCCGCCCCGGAGTTGCCGAAGAAAGCCGCCGCCATGCCCGCCGCCGGCGCCAGGCGGGAGGCCAGCCGGGCATAGGGCTCCGTGTAGAAGAGGTTGGAGATGTGCCCCACCTTCATGGCCTGGTCGTAGATGGCCTTGGCCCAGGCCTCGTTGGCGTAGCCCAGGGAGCACACGCCGATACCCGAGGTAAAGTCGATGTACTGTTTCCCCTCCGTATCCCAGAGGACAGCCCCCTGGCCGTGGTCGATGGCCACCTGGTTTCTCCCGTAGGTCTGGAGGACGTAGGCCTCGTCCAAACCCTTGATCTCAGTAAAATTCATCAAAAAATCGCTCCTCGCTCACCAAGTATTGGGAATACTCCGGCCCGCCGCCTGGACAAACCGGTCAAAACAGAAGAGGCGCCGTCCCCTCACCAGATCATGGTGCCGATGCCGGCGTGGCTGAGGACCTCAATGAGGATGGAGTGGGGAATACGTCCATCCAGGATGTGGGTGCGCCGCACGCCGTTCTCCACCGCGTCCACGCAGCAGGCCACCTTGGGGATCATACCCCCGGTGATGATCCCCTGACCCACCAGCTCCGGCACCTCCGGCAGGCGCACCTGGGAGATGAGGGTACTCTCGTCGCTCCTGTCCCGCAGCAGGCCTCGGACGTCGGTGAGCAAAATCAGCTTCTCCGCCCCCACCGCAACGGCGATTTTGGCGGCGGCGGTGTCGGCGTTGACGTTGTAGCTGGTCTCCGCGTCGGCGCCCTGGGCCACGGTGGAGACGACGGGGATGAAGCCGTCGTGGATGGCGTCCAGAATGACCTTGGGGTTCACCTCGGTGACGTCCCCCACCAGGCCGTAGTCCACCCCCTCCTCCCGCCGCCGCACGGCCTGAAGCATCCCGCCGTCCAGGCCGCACAGGCCCACGGCCTGCCCGCCCGCCCGGTTGAGGGTCATCACCAGATTTTTGTTGACCTTGCCGCACAGCACCATCTGCACGGCCTCCATGGTCTCCTCGTCGGTGTAGCGCAGGCCGTTGACAAAGCGGCTCTCCTTGCCGGTTTTCTGCAGCAGCTCATTGATCTCCGGCCCGCCGCCGTGGACCACCACCACGTGGATACCCACCAGCCGCAGGAGAATGATGTCGCTGATGACCGCCCTGCGCAGCTCCTCGCTGATCATGGCGTTGCCGCCGTATTTGATGACCACCGTCGTGCCGTAGTACCGCTGGATGTAGGGCAGCGCCTCCACCAGCACCTGGGCCCGGTCGCTGTGATTGAGATTCATGGCCCCCTCCTTGCGTCCAAAACTGATCATGCTTCACGCGCGCGAAACATTTGTTTTTATGTTCTGTAGTCCCCGTTGATCTTGATATAATCGTAGGTGATGTCGCAGCCCCAGCAGGTGCAGGACTCGTCCCCCTCGGCCATGGTGATGTCGATGTCCACCTCGTCCTCGGTGAGGATCGCTTTGGCCAGCGCCTCGTCGAAGTCCAGCCCCCGGCCCGCCCGGCACACCAGGATCTCCCCCGCCTCGGAGGCGAAGGACACGTCCACCTTCTCCGGGTCGAAGGTCTCCCCGGAGTAGCCCATGGCGCACAGCACCCGCCCCCAGTTGGCGTCGCAGCCGAAGATGGCCGCCTTGGTGAGGGTGGAGGAGATGACGGATTTGGAGATGGTCTCCGCCTGGGCCTCGCTCTTTGCGCCCCGGACGGTGCAGGTGATGAGGTGCTTGGCCCCCTCGCCGTCCTTGGCCATGGACCGGGCCAGCAGGTAGCAGACGTCGTGGAGGGCCATGACGAAGTCCACGTAGGCCTCGTCTCTCTCCGTGATCTCCCGGTTGCCCGCCAGGCCGTTGGCCAGGACGCAGCAGGTGTCGTTGGTGGAGGTGTCCCCGTCCACGCTGATGCGGTTGAAGGTCAGGCGCACCACCTCCTCCAGGGCCTCCTGGAGCATCCCCTGGGAGATGGCGCAGTCGGTGGTCAGAAAGCACAGCATGGTGCCCATATTGGGGTGGATCATGCCGCTGCCCTTGGCGATGCCGCCGATATGGACGGTCGCGCCGCCGACAACCGCCTCCACGGCGAACTCCTTTTTCACCGTGTCCGTGGTCATAATGGCGTGGGCCGCCGCGTCGCTGGCGGCGTCGCTGCGCTCGAGAAGGCCGTACAGCTCCGGCACGCCCTCCTCGATGACCCCCACCTTCAGCGTCTGGCCGATGACGCCGGTGGAGGCCACCAGCACCTCCTCGCCGGCACAGCCGATGGCCTTGGCGGCGGCGGCGCACATCCGCTCCGCGTTCTCCTCCCCCTGGGGGGCGCAGGCGTTGGCGTTTCCGCTGTTGGCGATGACGGCCCGGACCTGGCCGTGGGCCAGGTGGGCCTTTGTCACGTGGATGGGGGCCGCCTTCACCACGTTTTTGGTGAACATGGCCGCCGCCCGGCAGGGCACGTCGGAGACAATGAGGGCCACGTCCTTCTTCCACGCGGCATGGGTCTTGACCCCCACATGGAGCCCCGCCGCCCGAAAGCCAAGAGCGGCGCACACGCCGCCGGTAATTGTTGTACTCATGGTCAATTCTCCTCTAATTTCGGCATACATCCGTTTTCGTGTCAGGCGGAACCCAGACTCCCCGCCGCCGTCACCCCGTCAGCCCGGTCTCCTCGGGGAGGCCCAGCATGAGATTCATATTCTGCACCGCCGCGCCGCTGGCCCCCTTGCCCAGGTTGTCCAGCCGGGCGCACAGCATCGCCTGCTCCTCGTTCCCGCAGACGAAAATCTGCAGGTCGTTGGTCCCCGCCAGATTGCTGGAGCCGATGAATCCGCAGGCGGGGGCGTCGTCGGGCCGGACGGTGACGAACCGGGCCCCGGCGTAGAAGTCCCGGTACAGAGCCCGCAGGCTCTCCAGGGTCTGATGGCCGGCCAGAGACTCCAGATACAGGGGCACGGTCACCACCATGCCCTGGGGGAAGTCGCAGATCATGGGCATGAAGAGGGGCTTTTTCGTCAGGCCGCAGACCTGCATCATCTCCGGGATGTGCTTGTGTGCCAGGGTCACGGCGTAGTGCCGGGGGCTCTT
This sequence comes from uncultured Oscillospiraceae bacterium, assembly GCA_910577915.1. Taxonomy (GTDB): domain Bacteria; phylum Bacillota; class Clostridia; order Oscillospirales; family Oscillospiraceae; genus Pelethomonas. The sequence continues at coordinate 16,891 of CAJTOM010000044.1, read as the reverse complement.
CAGCTCCTCCTCCCGCTCCGCCGCCTCATACTGGGCGATGGCCTTCTTCCCGCCGCCGGTGTAGCCGGAGACGGCGTGGCACGCCAGGGGCGCGTCCGGTGACAGCACCCCCCGCTTCACCAGGGGCGCGGTCAGGGAGATGAAGCCCGTGGCGTAGCAGCCGGGATTGGCCACCCGTTTGGCGCCGCGGATGGCCGCCCGCCGGTCCGGTCCCAGCTCCGGGAAGCCGTAGACCCAGCCGGGGGCCGTGCGGTGGGCGGTGGATGCGTCGATGATCCGGGTGCCGGGGTTCTCCACCAGCGCCGCAGCCTCCACAGCGGCGGCGTCCGGCAGGCAGAGAAACACCAGGTCGGCGGCGTTCATCAGCTTTTTCCGCTCGGCGGCGTCCTTGCGCCTGTCCTCGTCGATGAGCAGGAGCGCAATATCCTCCCGGCCCGCCAGGCGGTCGTAAATCTGCAGGCCGGTGGTGCCCTCCTTGCCGTCAATATAGATTACCGGCTTACCCATGGCGGTACTCCTCTATCAGCTTGGTCAGCTCCTCTATCTGCCGGGCGGTCTCCTCCACGGCGGGACCGCCGAAGCTCCGGCGCTGTCCCATGCAGGCCTCCAGGCTGAGGGCCTCGTACACGTCCTCACCGAACAGCGGGGAGATGCCGCGCAGTTCCTCCAGGGTCAGCTCCTCCAGGAGCTTCCCGCGCCCGGTGCAGTAGTAGACCAGATTGCCCACGGCGGTATAGGCGTCCCGGAAGGGCATGCCCTTCTTGGTCAGGTAGTCGGCGCAATCGGTGGCGTTGATGAAGCCGCCGGCGGCGGCGGCGCGCATATTGGCCGGCAGGACCCGCATGGAGGCGATCATCCCCGTGAACACCGGCAGGCACATCTTCACCGTGTCCACCGCGTCGAACACCGGCTCCTTATCCTCCTGCATGTCCTTGTTGTAGGCCAGGGGCAGGCCCTTCATGGTGGTGAGCAGGCCCATCAGATCCCCGTACACCCGCCCCGTCTTGCCCCGGACCAGCTCGGCCACGTCGGGATTCTTCTTCTGGGGCATGATGGAGGAGCCGGTGGCGTAGGCGTCGTCCAGCTCGATGAACTTGAACTCCCAGCTGCACCAGAGGATCACCTCCTCGGCGAAACGGCTCAGGTGCATCATCAGAATAGACAGCGCCCCCAGCAGCTCCAGGACGTAGTCCCGGTCGCTGACCCCGTCCAGACTGTTGGAGCAGGGGGCGTCGAAGCCCAGAAGCCGGGCGGTCTCCCAGCGGTCGATGGGATAGGTGGTGCCCGCCAGGGCCCCGCTGCCCAGGGGGCAGATATTCATCCGCTGCCGGCAGTCCGCCAGCCGGGTCACGTCCCGGGCCAGCTGGGCGCCATAGGCCAGCAGGTGGTGGGCGAAGGAGACGGGCTGGGCCCGCTGGAGGTGGGTGTATCCTGGCATGACGGTGCTCTGATGCTCCCGCGCCTGGTTCAGGACCGCCTCGATGAGATCCAGAATCTGCCCAGTGATCTCCACGATCTCCCGGCGCAGGCACAGGCGCAGATCCACCGCCACCTGGTCGTTGCGGCTGCGGGCGGTGTGAAGCCGCTTGCCCGCCGCCCCGATGCGCGCGGTCAGCAGGGACTCCACATTCATATGGATGTCCTCGTTGTCGGCGGTAAACTCGATCTTCCCCGCCTCCACGTCCGCCAGAATGCCCGCCAGGCCCTGGGTGATGGCCTCCGCATCCTCCCGGGAGATGATGCCGCAGTCCCCCAGCATCCGCGCGTGGGCCATGCTTCCCTCTATGTCCTCCCGGTACATCCGGCAGTCAAAATGGATGGAGGCGTTGAAATCGTTGACTAAGCTGTCGGTCTCCTTGCGGAACCGTCCGCCCCAAAGTTTCATAGCGTCTTCCTCGTTTTTCTCGTAAAGTGTCCCCCCGCAAGAAGGGGGAACCGGGGGCGGAGCCCCCGGTGCGCGTATTTACAGCTTCCCCTGCTCCCGCAGCGCCTGGACCGTGTCGGGCAGGCCCCAGAGGTTGATGAAGCCTGTGGCGTCGTTCTGGTTGTAGTCGCTCTCCTCAAAGGTGACCAGCTTCTCGGAGTACAGGCTCTCGGGGCTGGTGACGGAGGAGGTGATGATGTTCCCCTTGTAGAGCTTCAGCTTCACCTGGCCGGTGACGTGCTCCTGGGTCTTGACGGCGAAGGCCTGGAGGCACTCGCGGACCGTGGAGAACCACTTGCCGTTGTAGACCAGATCGGCGAAGTCCACCGCCAGCTTGCTCTTCATGTGCTTGGTGTCCTTGTCCAGGGTGATCATCTCCAGCACCTCGTGGGCCCGGTAGAGGATGGTGCCGCCGGGGGTCTCGTAGACGCCGCGGTCCTTCATGCCCACCAGCCGGTTCTCCACGATGTCCAGCAGGCCGATGCCGTTGGCCCCGCCCAGCTTGTTGAGCTTGCGGATGATGTCGCTGGCCTTCATCTTCTCGCCGTCGACGGCCACGGGCACGCCCTTGACGAAATCCAGGGTCACATAGGCGGGCGCGTCGGGGGCCATGGCCGGGGAAACGCCCATCTCCAGAAAGCCGGGGTGGTCATATTTGGGCTCGTTGGCGGGGTCCTCCAGATCCAGGCCCTCGTGACTCAGGTGCCACAGATTCTTGTCCTTGGAGTAGTTGGTCTCCCGGCTGATCTTCAGGGGGACGTTGTGGGCCTCGGCGTAGTCGATCTCCTCGTCGCGGCCCTTGATGTCCCACTCCCGCCAGGGGGCGATGATGGTCATCTCAGGGGCGAAGCGCTTGATGGCCAGCTCGAAGCGGACCTGGTCGTTGCCCTTGCCGGTGCAGCCGTGGGCGATGGCGTCGGCCCCCTCCTTCTTGGCGATCTCCACCAGCCGCTTGCCGATGATGGGCCGGGCGAAGGCGGTGCCCAGCAGGTAGTCCTCGTACTTGGCCCCCATCATCATGGAGGGGATCACCACGTCGTCCACCATCTCGTCCACCAGGTCCTCCACGTACAGCTTGGACGCGCCGGTCTTGACGGCCTTCTCCTCCAGTCCCTCCAGCTCGTCCCCCTGGCCCACGTCAGCGGCCACGGCGATGATCTCGGGGTTATTGTAGTTCTCCTTCAGCCAGGGGATGATGATGGATGTATCCAGGCCGCCGGAATAGGCCAGCACAATCTTTTTGATCTCTTTCTTGCTCATAGCGTAACCCTCCCAGGTAAATATTACGTGTTCCGCGATTTGTGAATATATATTATATCAACGCGTGTATTTATGCAATGCAAAGTTTTGATAAATTCTTCCGCCCGCCGGGAATGCTCCTTGTGCATTTTACCGGATATTCCTGTTTTTTCAAAAATTGCCGGGCCATCGGACCGCCGGTCAGACGGGAGGGCGCGACTGCCCGGCGGTTTTTTATCCACCATTCGCTGCATACTTTTGCGTTTTGCCGCCGCCGTTCGGGGCGGCAGCGCGGCCAGTGGTGCAATATGCCTAAAAAAGGCGTTAAGAATTGGGGAAAACAGGCATGGTTTTCATAAGAGGCCTCTGCTATAATGGACAGCAATGCGCGCCGCTGTCCGCGGCAGCACGACATTTTAGGAGGACGCGTCATGAAGAAAACCGTCGAGTACACCAGCCCCTATACGTTCAAGGGGGCCATCCCTCTGCGGCAGGCCATCCCCCTGGGACTGCAGCACGTACTGGCCATGTTCGTGGGCAACCTGACGCCGCTGATGATCATCTGCGGCATCTGCGGCATCAGCGCCGACGACCCGGCGCTGTATGTGACGCTGCTGCAGAACGCCATGCTGGCGGCGGGCATCATCACCCTCATCCAGCTCTGGTCCGTTGGCCCCGTGGGCGGACAGGTGCCCATTATCATGGGCACCAGCTCCGGCTTCCTGGGGGTCATGCGGGGCGTGGCCGCCAACCCCGCCATGGGCGGCGGCGTGCTGGCCTACGGCGCCATCATCGGCGCGGGCATAGTGGGCGGCCTGTGCGAAGCGGCGCTGGGCTTCTTTATCAAGCCCCTGCGCCGGTTCTTCCCCCCGGTGGTCACCGGCACCGTGGTGCTGGCCATCGGTTTGAGCCTTATCGGCGTGGGCGTCAACTCCTTTGCGGGCGGCAGCGGGGCCGAGGACTTCGGCTCCATCCCCAACCTGCTGCTGGGCCTGCTGGTGCTGGCGGTGATCGTGGCCCTCAAGCACTTCACCAAGGGCATCACCTCCACCTCCTGCATCCTGTGCGGGATCATCGCGGGCTATATCGCCGCCTCTCTGATGGGCATGGTCATGCCCCACCAGCTGACCGGCGCCGACGGCGCGGCCTACACCGCCGCCTGGTATGTCAACTGGGGGAAAATCGCCGAGGCCAGCTGGTTCTCCATCCCCCGGATTCTGCCGGTGAAGCCGGTGTTCAACCTCCACGCCATCCTCTCCATCCTGATCATGTTCCTGGTCACCGCCGTGGAGACCATCGGCGACATCTCCGGGTGCATTGAGGGCGGCATGGGCCGGGAGGCCACCGCCAAGGAGCTCAGCGGCGGCGTCATCTGCGACGGCGTGGGCTCCTTCATCTCCTCCCTCTTCTCCTCCCTGCCCACCACCTCCTTCTCCCAGAACGTGGGGCTGGTGACCATGACCAAGGTGGTCAACCGGATGGCCCTGACCTGCGGGGCGGTGTTCCTGGTGCTGGCGGGGCTGAGCCCCAAGCTGGCGGCGGTGATTTCCATCATGCCCCAGAGCGTGTTGGGCGGCGCGGCGGTGATGATGTTCGCCTCCATCGCCGTGTCCGGCATCAAGCTGCTGACCAAGCACGGCATCACCAACCGGGTGGTCACCATCGTGTCCATCGCCATGGGTCTGGGCTACGGCCTGGGGGCCACCGCCAACGCCCTGGCGGGCGTGCCGGAGGCGGTGCGCCTGGTCTTCGGCGGCTCCGGCATCGTCCCGGCGGCCATTCTGGCCATTGCGCTGAACATCATCATCCCCAAGGAGGCGGAGGACCTGGAGGGCGAGCAGGCCGCCGGCGGGCAGCGCTGATGGACAACTATCAGAAGCAGTGCGAGCAGTGGCGGCAGTGGTTTCTCACGCTGGACCAGGACGACCTCTGCCGCCGCCTGCCGGAGCTCCAGCGGACCGGCGGCCATCTGGCCCTGTGGCACTTCGGCCGGCAGCTGGGAGTGGACCGCCGCACGGGGGCCATCTCCTCCCTGTCGGACGGCGCTGCGGTGGACATCACCCCCCAGCTGAACGTCTACACCCTGTTCCGCTACGCCCTGCCGGGGGCGAAGCTCTCCGGCGAGTGGGTCCCCTTCCGGGATTTGAAGGACGGCGGGCCCTTCGCCCCCGCCTTTCAGCGCGGGGTGCTCACGGCCCTGGCCCGCACCTTCTCCGGCCGCGAGGACCGGCTGGAGCGGGCGGTGGAGGCCCTGCGGGGCTGCCGGATCCATGGGCACGGCTTTCTGCTCCACGCTTTCGCCTGCATCCCGGTGCAGCTGCTGTTCTGGGACGGGGACGAGGAGTTCCCCGCCCAGGCCAACCTGCTCTTCGACCGGAACGCCACGGACTTCATCCACGTGGAGAGCATCGTCACCATCGCCGGGGAGGCCCTCTGCCAGCTGGCGGAGGCCGCCGCCCTCCCCATCGGCGGCAGCCCCTTTTCCCGCGTATAGAGAGACGCGCCCCACCGGCGCGGTAAGGAGGAAACTGCATGGCAAAATATATCATGGCCTTTGACGCCGGCACCACCAGCAACCGCTGCATCCTGTTTGACCGGCAGGGCCGCGTCCACAGCGCTGCCCAGAAGGAGTTCACCCAGATCTTCCCCCGCCCCGGCTGGGTGGAACACGATGCGCAGGAGATCTGGGCCACCCAGCTGGGGGTGGCGGTGGAGGCCATGGGCAAGGTGGGGGCCTCCGCCGCCGACATCGCCGCCATCGGCATCACCAACCAGCGGGAAACCACCGTAGTCTGGGACAGGAACACCGGGGAGCCGGTCTGCAACGCCGTCGTCTGGCAGTGCCGCCGCACCAGCGCCTACTGCGACCGGCTGGCGGCGGACCACGGCGGCGAGCTCCAGCGCCGCACCGGCCTGGTGGCGGACGCCTACTTCTCCGGGCCCAAGATCAAGTGGATTCTGGACAACGTCCCCGGCGCCCGCCGGCGGGCGGAGCGGGGGGAGCTGCTCTTCGGCACCGTGGACACCTGGCTCATCTGGAAGCTCACCGGCGGCCGGGTCCACGTGACGGACTACTCCAACGCCTCCCGGACCATGCTCTTCAACATCAGTACCCTGGACTGGGACGAGGAACTCCTGCGCCTGATGGACATCCCCCGCTCCATGCTGCCCGTCCCACAGCCCAGCAGCTGCGTCTACGGTGAGACGGATCCCGCCTTCTTCGGCGGGCCCATTCCCATCGCCGGGACCGCCGGAGACCAGCAGGCCGCCCTCTTTGGCCAGGCCTGCTTCGCACCCGGACAGGCCAAGAACACCTACGGCACCGGCTGCTTTCTGCTGATGAACACCGGGGAGACGCCGGTGTTCTCCCACAGCGGCCTGGTGACCACCGTGGCCTGGGGGCTGGACGGCCGGGTGAATTACGCCCTGGAGGGCTCTATCTTTGTGGCCGGGGCCGCCATCCAGTGGCTGCGGGACGAGATGCGCCTCATCGAGTCCGCCGCCGACAGCGAATACCACGCCGGCAAGGTCAGCGACACCGCCGGGTGCTACGTGGTGCCCGCCTTCACCGGCCTGGGCGCGCCCCACTGGGACCAGTACGCCCGGGGGGCCATTGTGGGGCTGACCCGCGGGGTGAACAAGAACCATATCATCCGAGCCACCCTGGAGTCCATCGCCTACCAGGTCAGCGACGTGCTGGACGCCATGCGCGCCGACTCCGGCATCGCCCTGACCAGCCTGAAGGTGGACGGCGGGGCCAGCGCCAACAACGTCCTGATGCAGCTCCAGGCGGACATCCTGCAGGCCGCCGTCAACCGGCCGGTGTGCGTGGAGACCACCGCCCTGGGGGCCGCCTATCTGGCGGGGCTGGAGGTCCGCTTCTGGGAGGGGCTGGAGGACATCCGCCGCAACTGGGTCGTGGACCGGAGCTTCGCCCCCGCCATCTCCCGGCAGGAGCGGGACGTAAAGCTCCAGGGCTGGCACAGGGCCGTGGAGCGGTCCTTCCGCTGGGCGGAGGCATCGCGCGTATGTCATTGAGCGCATGAAGCGCCCCCGTGCTGCCTGCACGGGGGCGCTTGCCATTCAGTTTCGCGGTGAGGGATTACTCCTCGTCGTCATCGTCGTCCTCATCCTCGCCGGCGCAGGCGCAGCAGCAGCCGCCCTCGCAGCCGCTCAGGTCCGTCAGATCGAACTCCAGCTTCTCGCCGCAGTTGGGGCACAGCACGCCGCCCTCCTCCAGGACGCTCTCGTCGAAGAAGATCTCCTCTTCACAGCTGGGACAGGTCGTCTGGTAGACCTCGCCGTCCTCATCGCCGTCGTCATCCTCCCCGTCCAGCTCGTAGAGCCGGGTCTCCACGTCCGCCAGGTCGTCGCTGACGGCGTCCAGCCCCTCCTCCAGCTCGCTCTGCTCGTCGCGGATGTCCTGCAGTTCCAGTGCGATGTCGTCCAGAAGATCCATCATCACATGGAGGAGCTTGACCTCCTTGGAGTTGGCGTCCAGGCCCAGGCCCTCGGCTAAACCCTTCATATACGCGACCTTTTCCAGAATTTCCATAGCTGTTCTCCTTTCAAAAAGTCATGTTGGCAGGTACTTCTCCTCCTGAACACGGCCCCCGGCCGATGGAACAGATCAGTTCTTGCAGCGGGACAGATACTCGCCGGTGCGGGTGTCGATGGTGATCTTGTCGCCGATGTCGATGAACAGGGGCACCTTGATCTCCGCGCCGGTCTCCAGCACGGCGGGCTTGGTGACGTTGGTGGCGGTGTTGCCGGCGAAGCCGGGCTCGGTCTCGGTGACCTCCAGGTCCATGAAGTTGGGGCACTCCAGGCCGAAGACGTTGCCCTTGTAGGAGAGCACCTTGCACACCGTGTTCTCCTTGACGAAGCGGAACGCGTCGCCCAGCAGGTCGCGGCTCAGGGGCACCATGTCGAAGGTCTCCTGGTCCATAAAGTAGTACAGATCGCCGTCGCTGTAGCTGTACTCCATGTCCTTGCGCTCCACAAACGCCTCCTCGAACTTGGCGGTGGGGTTGAAGCTGGTCTCGGTGACGGCGCCGGTGACGACGTTCTTCATCTTCGTGCGCACAAAGGCCGCGCCCTTGCCGGGCTTGACGTGCTGGAACTCGACGACCTGCATCACCTTGCCGTCCATCTCAAAAGTCTTGCCGTTGCGGAATTCGCCGGCGGTAATGGTTGCCATATTCAATATCCTCCTATGGAATGAATTTATCCTTCGGCCATTTTATCCTATTTCCGGCGCAATTGCAAGTATTTTGTAAATTATTCTTTTACTTTTTCCTGCCCGCCCCTCCGGCCGCCGCTCCCGCACCATAGTATGTCCAGGGCGGACGGATTCCAATCCTGCGGGAGGGTTGCGTTTTGGCTGCCGGTCTGGTATACTGTGGATCCGTGCAGGGCGGGTATGCATGCCTTTTTCTTGGGGAAAAGGCATGTTTATTGGCCCGGCGGCGGCGCGTATAACATGAATGAGGGTTGAAAGTTGCCAGCAATCAGTAGTATGCTTTACCTAAATCAATGATTGATAAATCGAAAGTGCGGGAGAAATAACATGGATATGACAAGGTTTAAGTGGATACGAGAACCGAAACAATGTCATGTTGACAGTACAAAAGTAGAGATTATCACTGCTCCACACACCGACCTGTGGCAGAGGACCTATTACCATTTTCAAAATGATAACGCACCAGTGCTTCAAATGGAAACGGATAAACGGTTCTTCAGCTTTATTGTTAAAACGGATTTTTCTGAAAGCCATCACAGATTTGACCAATGTGGTATTGTTATGTATTTGGACAGTGAAAATTGGCTGAAAGGCTCCATTGAATATGAGAACGAAGATTTCCAACATTTAGGCAGTGTTGTCACAAATAACGGATATTCTGACTGGGCTACTGCCGCTATTCCTGCTGCAATCAAATCCATGTGGTATCGTTTCAGCCGTCGGGAGAGTGATTATTGTATTGAATGCTCTGAAGATGGCATCCATTTTCTTCAAATGCGCATTTGCCATATGGATAAGGGAAGCGGCACCGTCAAGTTTGGCATCTATGCCTGCTCACCGGAAGACTCTTCGTTCAAAGCTATTTTTACTAACATAGAGTTTACTGAATGTCAATGGAAAGCTCACGATGGGCAGCAGCCAGACTAAAAATCATTTCAGCTGGGGAGAATTTTCCCTTTTGGTGAAATCCCAAAGAAAAGGCGTCAAAAAGAACGTTTGCTATGAGACAAAAATCATTGCATTTCCAGAATTTCTGCCCAGTAACGGTACTGCTTTCCTTATTTGGGCGGCGTACTGGGCGAGACATACAAGGAGGCTGCAAACCCATGCTCAATTTCCGCAACGACTACAGCGCCGGCGCTCATCCGGCGGTGATGGAAGCCCTGTGCCGCACCAATCTGGAGCTGACGCCGGGGTACGGGACGGACAGCTACTGCCGGGAGGCCGCGGACCTGATCCGCTCCCTCTGCGGCGCGCCGGAGGCCGCCGTCCACTTCTTTACAGGGGGCACCCAGGTCAACAAGACGGCCCTGGCAGCGTTTCTGCGCCCCTACGAGGCGGTGATCGCCCCCGCCTCGGCCCACATCTGCGTCCACGAGTCCGGGGCCATCGAGCAGGACGGCCACAAGGTGCTCCACCTCCCCGCCCCTGACGGGAAGCTGACGCCGGAGGCCGTGCGCGGCGCCGTCTCCGCCCACTCCGGCGAGCACATGGTGCTCCCCCGGCTGGTCTACGTCTCCAACACCACGGAGCTGGGCACCGTCTACTCCCGCGCCGAGCTGGAGGCGCTGCGGGCGGTCTGCGGCGAGCTGGGCCTGTACCTCTACTGCGACGGGGCCCGGCTGGGCTGCGCCATAGACGCCGGCGGCGCCGGTTTTGCCGACTACGCCGCCCTCTGCGACGCCTTCACCATCGGCGGCACCAAAAACGGCCTCCTCTTCGGCGAGGCCCTGGTCATCGCCAACCCCGCCCTCCAGCCCTGCTTCCGCCACTGCATGAAGCAGCAGGGGGCCATCCTGGCCAAGGGCCGCCTGCTGGGGGTGCAGTTCGCCGCCATCCTGGACGGCGGCCTCTACCTCTCCTTGGCCGCCCACTCCAACGCCCTGGCCCGCCGCCTGACGGAGGGACTCAGGGCCCTGGGGATTCCCCTTCTGGTGGACTCCCCCTCCAACCAGGTCTTCCCTCTCCTGCCGGACGGCGTTGTGGAGCGCCTGGCCGCCCACGCCGCCTTCGAGATCCAGCAGCTCTCCGGCGACGGCCGCACCTGCGTCCGCTTCGTCACCGGCTGGAGCACCACCGAAGCGGAGGTGGACGCGCTGCTGGCGCTGCTGCAATAGAGGCGCATTGGCCCAAAAAACCTGCGGGGCGAGCGATGAAAGGCTCCGTGCTATCATATCAACCAAAAAATAATGTTTATTGGAGAACGACATGATGCGAGTTGCGTTATATTGCTTCATACAATGCACCTGGGGGGCGATACAATCTGCATTGGGATTGATTTATTTTATCATCCATCTCTCTGACAGACATTATTTTTATCACGGCGCAGTCATAACCGAGTGGAACGCGAAGTCAAGCGTTTCTTTGGGAATGTTCGTGTTTGTAACAAGGGAACCGTTTTTTTATGATAAACTGAAAAATAAATACACAATGGAGGCGCTTTCGCAACGACTTCTTGTGCATGAATACGGTCATACCATACAGTCACTTGTTTTAGGCCCGCTATACCTAATCATAATAGGAATCCCATCAGCATTGTGGGGGTTTTTGCCAAACTATCATACAAAACGAAGGACAAAGGGTATATCTTATTTTTCTTTTTTTACAGAAGCATGGGCAAATTCTTTGGGAGAACGGGTGACCGGTCAAAAATCAATGGAGAATTTGATGATAGACTGACAACTTCCATCCTATCAAAAGAGACGGCAAACTCAGGCGGGCAAGCACCAAGGGTGCTTGCCCGCCTTCTTTGATTTTGGACGCCGGGGGCGCTCCCCCTTCCGCTTTCTTTCAGGAAAAGGATTACCACGCCTTGACATACCCCGGCAGGTAATTGAGGGGGTCCACCCGCACCCCGCCCTCGGTGATCTCATAGTGGAGGTGCGGACCGCTGCTGATGCCGGTGGAGCCGGTGATCCCGATGACCTGCCCCTGGGAGACCACGTCCCCCTCCTTAACGGAGCGGCTGCTCATGTGGGCGTACAGGGTCCTATTGCCGCTTCCGTGACTGACGACCACGTAGTTGCCGTAGGAGCTGGAGCGCTCGGAGGTGATGACAACGCCCGCCTTGGTGGCCAGCACATTGGTGTTGTAGCCCACGCCGCCGATGTCCACCCCCTTGTGGTTGGTGGAGGCCCCCTTGATGCCCGTGTTCCGGGAGCCCATGGGGGAGGTGATGCGCTTGCTCGCCGTCTCCGGCCAGATGTACCCGCCGGAGGTGGCGCCCCAGTTCATCTGGGCGGCGGCCATCTGCTCCGCCAGCTCCTTCTCCTTCTTCTTGATCTGCTCCTGGATGCGGGCCTCCTCCTTCTCCTTCTCCGCGAGGAGAAGGGCGGCGGCGGCCTCGTCGGCCTGCAGCTCCTTGACCATCTCGTCGGCGGCCTTCCGCTGGCTGTCCAGGTCCGCCTTCTGGGCCTCCAGCTCCAGCTTGGCGGCCTCGGCCCCCACCTTCAGCTCCTCCTGGTAGGCCTGCTTCTCCTGTATCTGGGCGCGCAGCTGCCGCAGGCTGTCCAGCACGCCCTGGTCGTAGTTCATCACCTCCTGCACGTCCGTAAGGCGGCTGAGGAGGTCCGAAAAGCTGTCCGCCTTGAACAGCACCGCCCAGTAGGACGTGGTCCCCGCCTCCTCCATCACCCGGGCCCGCTCGCAGAAGAGGGCGTACTGCCGGGCCTCCTCCTGCTCGTTCTCCGCCAGCTCGTAGGCCGTCTGGTCCAACAGCGCCTCGTAGCCGGCAATCTCCGACTCCGTGGCGGCGATCTCCTTGACCGTCAAATCGATCTTCTGATCCAGCAGCGTGCGGCGCTGGATGGCGGTCGCCTTGTCATTGCGCAGCTGGGAGAGCTGGTCCTCGATCTCCTTCTTCTCCTTGTTCAGCCCCTTCTTGTCCTCCTTCAGCCCGTCGATGTCGCTCTGGGTCACCGCGCGGGCGGTGGGGAGCAGGGGCTGCGCCGGGGCCGCCGCCAGCAGCAGCAGGGCCGCCAGCACCAGCGCGGTCGCTTTCCGCCGTGTCATCTTATGCATCATCCTTTCTCAGACCGTTACACCTGCAGGAACTTCCGTATGGCGCTCAGGCTCCCGCCCACGCCAATGACCATCCCCGCCGCCGCGAAGATGGCGGCCACATAGGTCCACATCTCCCGAAAGGGCACCACGGTGATGAGGTTGATGGTGTCGTTGCTGGCCACCCCCCGGGCCACCGCCTCGTAGAGCCCCCACTGGAGGAAAAAGCCGATCACCGCCGAAAAAAGCCCCAGCAGGAAGCCCTCGTAGACGAAGGGCCAGCGGATAAAGCCGTTGGTGGCCCCCACCATCTTCATAATGGCGATCTCATCCCGGCGGTCAAAGGTGGTGAGCTTGATGGTGTTGGCGATGATGAACACCGACACGATGAACAGCACCGCGATGAGCACCGCGCACACCACCCCCGCCACGTTGCGGATGGTGATGAACCCCGCCGCCTCGTCCTCGTAGGCGCTGACGTTCCCCGGCCCGATGCCCGCCACCGCCTCCAGGGCGGCCTTGGTCTGGCTCATCCTGCCGATGTCCGCCAGGTCCACGGCGTAGCGGTGGCGGAAGTTGTCGTCCGGCAGGCCCTGGAACAGCTCGTCATCCTCATAGCGGGCCCGGAAGGCCTCCGCCGCCTCCACATTGGAGATAAACTCCACCGCCGACACGTTCTCCACCGCCAGCAGCTCCCGCTGCAGCGCTCTGGCCTCCTCCTCGCTCAGGCTCTTGTCCACAAAGGCCAGCATCTGATTCTGGGACTCCATGTCCTCCAGCATGGCGTTGGCGTTCACCGCCACCAGGGTGAAGGTGCCCATAATCAGCAGGCAGGCCACCGTGATGCCCACGGCGGCAAAGGACATGAAGCCGTGGCTGAACATGTTGACGGTGCCCTCCCGGGCAAAGTAAAAAATATTGTGCTTGCTCACTGTAGTTTCCTCCCGTACCAGCCCTTGCCGTCGCTGATGACCCTGCCCCGCTCCAGCATCACCACCCGCTTGTCGAAGCGGTTAACCAGATCCTTCTCGTGGGTCACCACCAGCACCGTGGTCCCTAGGGCGTTGATGCGCTCCAAAAGGCGCATGATCTCCAGGGAGCGGGCCGGGTCCAGGTTTCCGGTGGGCTCGTCGGCAATGATGGTGTCCGGGTTGTTGAGCAGGGCGCGGGCGATGGCCACCCGCTGCTGCTCGCCGCCGGAGAGCTCCGAGGGCAGACGGCGGCCCTTGTTCTCCAGCCCCACCAGGTTCAGGCAGTAGGGGATCCGCTTTTTGATCTCCTTGGGCCCCGCGCCCACCGCCCGCATGGCAAAGACCATGTTGTCGTAGACCGATTTGTGCTCGATGAGGCGGAAGTCCTGAAAGATGACCCCCACCGTCCGCCGCAGCAAGGGAATCTGCCGCTCGCTGATGTTGCGCAGGGAGAAGCCGTTGACCATCACCCGGCCCTCGGAGGGCTCCACCTCTCCGATGAGCAGCTTGATGACCGTGGACTTGCCGCTGCCGGAGGGCCCCACCATAAAAACGAACTCCCCGTCCTGAATCTCCATCGACAGGCCATTGAGGGCGTGGGTTCCATTAGGATATTCCTTTACTACGTCAATTAATCGTATCATGTCTGTCGCGTTACCTTCCTAAAAAACCGAATCATTATGTAAACCGCGTAAAGAGACAAAAAGTGCCATATACATGATACACAATGGCCGCTCCCGCGTCAAGGGAAGAAACGCATATTTACCCCAATTTCCACAAATTTCTTCTCTCCTCACCTCCCGCGCCCCCTCCCCCGTCCCGCAGATCGCCGCCGTCCCGCCAAAAAAGAGATATATTTCTCTCAATCCCCCTTGACAAGCGGCAATGATAGTGATATATTTATCTCACCAAGCGACAAATATATCACCATCATAAATTAGGAGGCATCTTCTCATGAGACACAACCGGACATCCAAATATCCCCGCTGGCTGGCGTTGGCACTGGGCGGCGCGCTGTGCGCGGCGGCGACCGCCGGGGCCGTGTGGTACGACCTGACCTGCAACGGTGGGAAGCTCGTCTACCCCATGCATTCCTATGCCTTTGCGCCAACAGATATTCCCATGCTCCTGGCCGTGGCGCTGGACGTTCTGTATGTCCTGTATCTGGCCTTCCTGCTGGTCCGGGGCATCCTGGCCCAGAAGGAGTACGTGTCCAGGACCGGCCGCACCCGGCGGCTGAGCCCCAAGTTCGGCCTGCTGGGCTTTCTGGGATTTCTGGGCTTCCTGGGATTCTGGTCCTACGGCGCCTGGGGCGACGCCACGCCCTTCCTCTTCTTCCTGTTCTTCGGCTTCTTCGGGTTTTTCTTCGAGGGGAAGATGTCCAACACCCTCATGGACGAGCGCTATAAAGAAAATGTGGTCCGGGCACAGCTGAAGGCCTACCGGGTGGGATTTTCCATCATCATCCTCCTCCTGATCCTGGGGGGGCAGCACACCCGCCTCAGAGCGGAGTTCACCGCCCCCGTGCTGATCACCGGCATCGCCCTGGCGGTGGCGCTGACTATGTTCCTCTCGGAGTATCTGCTCTACCGCTACGACCACGACGACGCCCTGGAGGAGGAGGCGTAATGGACGGCTTCACCTGCAACCTGAAGAGCTTCCGCCAGGCCAAGGGCCTGACCCAGGGGGAGCTGGCGGACATCGTGGGGGTGCGGCGGGAGACCATCATGCGCCTGGAGAAGGCCCAGTACAACCCCTCCCTGAAGCTGGCGGTGGACATCTCCCGGGCGGTGGGCGCACCCATCGAGGACATCTTCATCTTTACCTGACATCCGTCCACATCCATCGCGCCGCCGGGGCCCTGTCCCCCGGCGGCGCACAGTTTTTCTCTTACGCACAGAACGGGCCTCCGATGCTTCCGACGCAAAATCCTTCAAAAAGTTCCGGCTATTTTGCACAAGGGTCTCTCCGGGAGGGACTGGAACATTACACAAATTGACGCTTGCTTTTTTGGTGAAATCATCTATAATCAGCTCAAGTTTCCAGGCGGCCCACCCCCTGGAGGCGGAGGAAAGACGCGCAACATCCTGTTTCAGCGAGGTAATATGATGACGAAAGACTTGACAAAAGGCAGCCCTATGCGGCTGATTCTCAGCTTTGGCGTCCCGGTTCTCTTCGGGTACCTGTTCCAGCAGCTCTACAACGTGGTAGACACCGCCATCGTGGGCAAGACCCTGGGGGGCGCGGCCCTGGCGGCGGTGGGCTCCACCGGGTCCATCAACTTCCTGGTGGTGGGCTTCTGCGCCGGGGTGTGCGGCGGCTTCGCCATCCCGGTGGCCCAGCAGTTCGGGGCCGGCAACTACTACGAGCTGCGCCGGTATGTCACCAACGGCGTGTGGCTGTGCGCCCTCATCGGCACGGTCCTCACCGCGGGGACGGTGCTCCTGTGCCCCGGCATTCTCGCGGCCATGGACACACCGGCGGACATCTTCCAGCGCTCCCACGCCTATATCGGCACCATCTTTGCCGGACTGCCGGCCTACTTCCTCTACAACTTCTGCGCCGGCACCCTGCGCTCCCTGGGGGACAGCCGCACGCCGGTGATCTGGCTGATCGTCTCCTCCCTGGTCAACATCGCCCTGGATATGCTGTTCATCCTGACCTTCCGCATGGACGTGTTCGGCGCGGCCTTGGCCACCGTGCTGGCCCAGGGGCTGGCGGGGGTGGGGTGTCTGGTCCGGCTGCTGCGGGGCTACCCCATCCTGAAGACGGAGCGGGCGGACTGGTGCTGGGACCGGCACCGCATGGGGGAGCTGTGCCTGATGGGCCTGCCCATGGGTTTGCAGTACTCCATCACCGCCATTGGCAGCGTGATGATGCAGACCGCCGTCAACGGCCTGGGCACCGTCTACGTCACCGCCGTCACCGCCGCCAGCAAGGTCTCCATGTTCCTGTGCTGCCCCTTTGACGCCATGGGTTGCACCATGGCCACCTACGGCGGCCAGAACGTGGGCGCCGCCAGGTGGGAGCGGCTCCACCAGGGGGTCCGCGCCTGCGTGGGCCTGGCGGCCGGCTATGCCGCCGTAATTCTGGCGGTGGTGTTCTTCTGCGCCGAGCCTCTGAGCATGCTGTTCTTAGACGAGGCCAGCGCCGGCCTCCTGCCCCTGTCCCGGCAGTACCTGCTCACCGGCGCGCTGTTCTTCTTCCCCCTGGCCCTCATCAACATCTTCCGCTTTATGATCCAGGGCATGGGCTTCTCCCCCCTGGCCACCCTGGCGGGGGTGCTGGAGATGGCGGCCCGGGCCGCCCTGGCTCTTCTGGTCCCCCTCTTCGGCTTCACCGCCGCCTGCTTCGCCTCCCCCGCCGCCTGGCTCATGGCCGACGCCTTTCTCATCCCGGCCTACTTCCACTGCTACCGCAGACTGGCCCGCCCTGATCTGAGCGGCGCCCGCAGCCTGGCCCCCGCCAAATAGAACCAGCGCCCCACCAGCGCAAAAATTCCCACATATCCCCGCC
>CAJTOM010000043.1 GCA_910577915.1 uncultured Oscillospiraceae bacterium | reverse complement strand
GCCGCCCTGTCGGACAGCTTGCTTAATATACCAGATCCCTCGCTCTTTGTCAACTCTTTTTTTCCAGATTTTTCGATTTTTTTCAAAATTCCCATTTTCCCCCTTTTCTTCCGCCCGCCTATAGCATGATTTGCATGGTTTTCCGCAGTAAATATGATTTACAATGTTGATCTTTTCTATATACTTACTTATGTCTGATTCTCTACATGGAAAGGAGGTCCTCTCTTGCGCTTTACAAAAATGAGCGGAGCGGGCAACGACTTCATTCTCCTCAACAATCTGACGGAGCACATCGACCACGCTCTCTTCCCCTCCATCGCCCGCACCCTCTGCCGCCGCCATCTCTCCATCGGCGCTGACGGCCTGATGGTGGTGGAGTCCCCCCTCCGGGGTGGAGATTACCGCATGCTCTTCTACAACGCCGACGGCTCCGCCGGGGAGATGTGCGGCAACGGCGCCCGCTGTATCTGCCGCTATGGCTGCGAGAACGGCCTGGCCGGCGAGACCCAGACGGTGGAGACCCCCTCCGGCGTCGTGACGGGCCGCCGCATTGATCGTCGGAACTACCGCATCCGCCTCACGGACCCCAGCGTCGTCGACCTGAGCCGGCCGGTGGGCGCCCTGGGTCGGCTTTGGCCTTGCTCTTACATTGAATTGGGAAACCCCGGCCTTCCCCACGCCGCCGTCCCCTATCCCGGGCTGAGCGGCGTGTCCATGGACAGCCTGCGGCCCCTGGGCCGGGCCCTGCGGCACCACCCCGCCTTCCCCAAGGGGGCCAACATCAACTTTTACGACGTCACCGGCCCCGACCAGCTCACCGAGCTGACCTACGAGCGGGGGGTGGAGGACTTCACCTACGCCTGCGGCACCGGCACCGGCTCCACGGTCCTGGCCCTCACCCTGCTGGGGAAGGTCAGCGGTACGGACGTGGCGGTCTCCGTCCCCGGCGGGGAGCTGCGGGTCACCATCGACCGGGACGGAGACGCCGTGAAGGCCATCTGGCTCACCGGCCCCACCAACATCGTCTGCGAGGGGGAAGTCCGGGACGAGGATCTGACTCTGTAGCACGACATACTGCGTTTTAGGAGGAATGAAAGTAATGAACAGCAATCTCAACAAAAAAGCCGTGGCGAAGAACTACGCCTTCCTGGCGGTCATGCTGGGCTCCATGGTCCTGGGCTGCATCGTGGGCTGGCTGTGGCCCGAGGCCACGGTGCTCAAGCCTCTGGGCACGGTGTTTATCAATCTCATGTTCTGTATTGTGGTGCCCATGGTCTTCGCGTCCATCTCCAGCGCCGTGGCCAACATGGAGAGCCGCAGGCGGGCGGGAAAAATCATGGGGGTGACCGTCGGCACCTTTGTGGTCACTGGAGCCATCGCAGCGGTGATCATGTACTGTTTGATGCGCCTCTTCCCCCCGGTCCTGACCCCCTGGACGGACATCCCCGCCGAAGAGATCGGCGAGCACGCCACCATGGCCCAGATGATCGTGAACTTTTTCACCGCTGAGGACTTTGTGGGCCTGCTCAGCCGCCGGGCCATGCTGCCGCTGATCGTGTTCTCCATTCTCTTCGGCTTCGGCGTCAACCTCAACGGCGGCAAAAACAGCCCCGTGGGCCGCTTTCTGGAGGACCTGTCCGGCGTGATGCTGAAGGTGGTGAAGATCGTCACCTACTACGCCCCCATCGCCTTCTTCGGCTTCTTCGCCGACCTGGTGGCCACCTACGGCCCCCAGATCACGGAGAACTACGGCCGCGCCCTGCTGGTGTACTACCCCCTGTGCCTCATCTATATGCTCATCGCCTTCCCCCTGTTCGCCTGGTTCGGCGGCGGGCGGCGGGGCCCCGGCGTCATGTTCTCCCACATTGTGAAGCCCGCCGTGGTATCCCTGGGCACCTGCTCCTCCGTGGCCACCATCCCCACCAATATGGAGGAAGCCGAAGCCACCGG
This sequence comes from uncultured Oscillospiraceae bacterium, assembly GCA_910577915.1. GTDB lineage: Bacteria > Bacillota > Clostridia > Oscillospirales > Oscillospiraceae > Pelethomonas. Next base: position 20,011 of record CAJTOM010000043.1, on the reverse strand, counting down.
CATCTCCAAGGACGTCTCCGACATGGTCCTGCCCCTGGGCGCCACCATGCACATGGACGGCTCCTGCTTCTCCTGTGTGCTGAAGATCGCCTTTGTCCTGGGCGTCTTCGGGGTGCCCTTTGAGGGCGCGGGCATGCTGGTCAAGGTGGTCCTGGTGGCGGTGCTGTCCTCCGTGGGAATGAGCGGCGTGCCCGGCGGCGGCTACATCGGCGAGTACATCATCTGCTCCATCTTCTTCCCCAACCAGATGGAGCTGGCCTTCCCCATCCTGGTCACCATCGGCAACCTGGTGGACCCCCCGGCCACCATGATCAACTCCGCCGGGGACTACGTGGTCTCCTTCATCGTCTCCCGCTTCGTGGACGGCAGGGACTGGCTGGAGCGCGCCCTGACCTGCCGCGAGGCCAAATAGCTCCTTCCCCCTTGACAACCCCCGCCCCCATATGGTACAAATAGGATACCTCATGGGGGAGTAGTGGCAGGGTCCTTCCCTGCGGCAAGTCAACACACTGGCCCAACCGCCTGGCTTGCCTTAATGAACGAGACTCATGTATGGCCTCGCGCCGTGCATGGAAAAAACCAGCCAGGCGCGGCGCGCCTGGCTGGTCTGTTTTTGCGGGCCATATGACAGTACAAGAGACAAAGGAGAAAAACATCATGGGATTTGCGGAACTGTTTCTCATCGGCGTGGGCCTGAGCATGGACGCCTTCGCGGCGGCGGTGTGCAAGGGGCTGGGCATGCGGACCATGCGCTGGCGGCAGGGCGCGGTAATCGCCCTGCTCTTTGGCGGCTTCCAGGCGGCCATGCCCCTGCTGGGCTGGGTCCTGGGCCGGCAGTTTGAGTCCTACATCACCAGCATCGACCACTGGATCGCCTTCCTGCTGCTGGGCTACATAGGCGGCAAGATGCTCTGGGACGCCCTCCACGAGGAGGAGTCGTCCCCCGCCTCCGGCCGCTTTGACCTCCGGGAGCTGGTGATGCTGGCGGTGGCCACCAGCATCGACGCTCTGGCGGTGGGGATCACCTTCGCCTTTCTGCAGGTGTCCATCCTCCCAGCGGCGGGCCTCATCGGGTGCACTACCTTTTCCCTGTCCCTGGCGGGGGTGTGGATCGGCTGCCGCTTCGGCGCCCGCTACAAGCGGGGGGCCACTCTGGCCGGGGGGGCGATTCTGTGCCTGATCGGCCTGAAGATCCTCCTGGAGCACCTGGGGCTTCTGGGGTAGGCGGTCACAGCTGAATCCGCCGGTCCCTGTAGTAGAACTGCCGGTCCCGCTCCCCCACCTCCCGCAGCACCCTGCAGGGGTTGCCCACCGCCACCACGTTGTCCGGCAGGTCCTTGGTGACCACGCTGCCCGCGCCCACCACCACGTTGTCCCCGATGGTCACGCCGGGCAGGACGATGACCCCCGCCCCCAGCCAGCAGTTGCGGCCGATGTGCACGGGCATGTTGAACTGGTACCCCTGCTCCCGCAGTTCCGGCAGGATGGGGTGTCCCGCCGTGGCCACCACCACGTTGGGCCCGAACATGGTGCAGTCGCCCACATAGATGTGGGTGTCGTCCACCAGGGTCAGATTGAAGTTGGCGTAGACCTGCCGCCCGAAGTGGACGTGCCGCCCGCCGAAGTTGGTGTGCAGGGGCGGCTCCACATAGCAGTCCTCCCCCACCTCCGCGAACATCTCCCGGAGCAGCGCCTGCCGCCGCTCCAGCTCTGTGGGCCGGGTCTGATTAAACGTATAGAGCCTGTCCAGGCAGGCCAGCTGCTCCTCCAGAATCGAGGGGTCCATCGGCAGGTAGAGCTCCCCCGTGTGGAGCTGGTCGTGGCTACTCATAGCGGTTCCTCCCTATTGTAAAACCAAATATGGCTGGCACGTCAGCGCGCCCCCATTATAACCCAAGCCTCCGCCCCTGACAAGCCCCAAAACTTCAATTCCGCTCGTTGCGGCAACGCCTCCGCCCCTCACCGTCCAATCCCCAGCGCCTCGGTAATCTCCCTCAGCCGCCGCCAGTCCTCCGCCAGTTGCTCCAGCTGCTCCCGGCCCTGATCGGTGAGGCGGTAGTACTTCCGCACCGGCCCGTTGGACGCGCTGCCTTGGAAGGTCTCCGCCGCGCCCTCCTTGTGCAGGCGGCGGAGCACGGCGTAGAAAGTGCTCTCCGTCACCTCCGGGAAGTAGGCGCGCATCGTCTGTATCACATCGTAGCCATATTTCGGCTCACCGGATAGGCATTGGAGCAGGCACAGCTCCAGAACCCCCTTTTTCATCTGCGCATCCATGCTCACGCCCCCTTTCGGGACCTCCCGGCAAGCCGGAGAACCAGGCCCGCTCCCGCAGCCAGCGCCGCCCCCACTATGTAGGGCAGAAGCCAGGGGAGATACCACTGCACCCGCCTCATATCCGGGACAGCGTCGAAATCCATGCCCTTGAGGAAAATCCCGGCACAGAGCATGCCGGCGATGCACCCGGCGGCGTGGATGACGGCGGGCAGATACCGGATGGACCCGGCGCGGCAGCGCACCAGCGCCCAGAGCATCAGCACGCTCAGCAGGATGGTGGAGTCCTCAATACACAGCCCGAGGTAGTACCCGGGCCGATTGAGGCCAGTCCAGGACTGGGCGGCGCAGTACCACACAAGCCCGCTCAGCACGGCCACGCACACCACCGGCAGCAGGAGCACCCAGATGCCGGGCCGCTTCTCCGGCGGAAAGCGCCGCTCCAGGACCGCCCGCTCCCTGCCGTGCAGCAGGGCCAGCAGGGCCGCCGTCCCCGCCGCCAGGGCGATGCAGCCGATCTCCTTCGTGTGCCACCGGAGGTACTGCCCAAACAGCATCCCATCGCCAAACTCAAAGGTCGCCATCAGCTCCAGCAGCACCCAGCCCGCCGCCGCTGCCAACACCGCCCAGCCCCGCGTCCTGCGGCGGCGCAGCCGGGCCCGCCGGTCCTCCGCCAGCAGGTCCCGGACCACCGCCTCCGGGCGGCCCAGGGCGGAGAGCAGTTCCTCCTCACTTCTGCCCTGTTCCCGGCCCAGCTCGTACTGCTCCTGGTAGTCCTCCAGCACCTCTATCGCCTGCTCCGCGTCAAACCAGCCCAGCAGGCTCACCCCCAGCCGGTGGTGCCAATCCCGCCAGCTCACGGCCCCGTCCCGGAAGATCCGGGGCAGGGGCTTTTTTCCGTCCACCCACCGCTGGAACGCCAGGGCCGTCGCCAGCCCCACTCCGTAGGGCAGCAGGGCCATCACCAGCGCCTCCTGGGGGCTCCATGGGTCCTCCAGGAAGGGAGTCATGTGGTAGAGATAGACAAAGAAGGCCGCGCTGCCCGCGCCGAAGATATGGATGACGCCGGGAAAGCAGCGGATGGAGACCGCCGTGCTGCGCCAGAGCGAAACGGCCAGCAGCACCACCAGCACGGCCTCCAGGGCGAGAATGAAAATCATGTTGACCTCACCTACAAAATACGGTCCCACCTGCTCCGGCAGCCGTCCGATCCGGCTCAGCAGATGCAGGATCTCCTCCGCCGCCTCAAACACCAGCACCAGTCCAAAGGGGACGTAGTACCCCAGCGCCGGCGAGACCGTCCGCCCGTTGGGGAACCGTCTCTCCAGCTCCACCCGCGCCCCGCCCCGCAGCAGCAGGAACAGTACCGACGACGCCAGAGGGAGAAAGAGCACCGCCCCGTACTGGAAGGCGTAGGCGCTCAGATTGATCCACAGAAAGCCGCAGCACAGCGCCAGCGCCGCCGCCCACAGCCCGGTCTGCCGGAGCCCCGCCGTTTTCGCGGAGGGCTCCTCCGCCAGCAGCCCCCTGGCCACGTCCCCGGGAGCGCCCATGGCAGCCGTTATCTCCGCATCCGTCCTCCCCCGCTCCCGGCCTACCTGAAACTGCTCCCGGTAGTCCGACAGGACCTCCAGCACCTGTGACTCAGGAAGCCAGCCCACCAGACATTTCCCCAGCCTGTCCAGATACGCCGCCTCGTCCGCCGGCTCCCCCTGGCGGAGCTGAAACCTTTTCATTGTACGTCACCCTTTCTACTGTGCGATACTACTGTTTAATAATCAGTATCTGCCGTTATCATAGCACACCCACCTCCGCCTGTCAAGGCCCGCTCCGCAAAAAGTCCGGTCCGGCCAGCCAGGTAGATGCCTGCGCGCAACCCAATACCGCAACTTCTCTGACAGTCCGAGAGGCCGGGAAGCACCAAGCTTTCCAGCCTCTCAATAAAGTATAAGATTTACGCAACGAAGGCCTCGTTCTCCTCCTCTTCAATCTCTGCCAGTTCTTCCGCCTGTTCCTCTGGAGAAATCCGGCTGATCCCAACGCCGAATACGGCAAGGAGAAGCGCCGCCGCCGGACACACAAAGGGCAGTACGCTGTATGGCGCAAACCCCTCCGCTCCCCATACGGGCACATCCAATGTTGCGGAGAAAAACACCGCCGAAGAACACCACGGAATAATACTGGAGCAGCAGGTGCCAACATCCTCCAGTGTCCGCGAGAGGCACGGCTTCCCCATTCCGTTTTTCAAGAACGGTTTTTTCCACGCCTCGCCTACAAAGACTGAGCTGACGTAAGAGATTCCGCCGATGGACAGGACCAGGAGCGTCGCGAGTTCCGCAGTCAGCATCGTCTTCCAGCGCGTATTCAGATTCTGCACCAGCGGCTCAATCGCTTTCTCCAGAAAGCCAGCGTGGGTGAGGATGGTGGTCATGGAGAATCCGCAGAAACAGATCAGAATCACGGACACCATGCCTGTCATGCCGCCCCGGTTGAGGATGTAGGACACCTTGCCGTCCAGAACCATCCCCGCAGGGGCGATGGCATCGGCGCTGAAGCCTGTGATCGCAGCTGTGAAGCCAATAGAGAGATCAAAGCCCTGGACCATGCGGCCCAGAACGATGCAGAGGAGGCCGCAGATAAACATTGCCGGCACAACAGGCTTTTTCAAAAGGGCCATGACCAGCAGCACAATGATCGGGAGGATGAGGATTATGTTCCACTGGAAAAGTTCATCCAGCTGCTCCATAATGGTCACCGCTGTCTGCGGAAGCGCCTCGCTGCCGGTGCGCAGGTCCCAGCCGAGTACGGCGAACAGCGCCGCGGCGATGACCATCGCCGGGACCGTTGTCCACAGCTGGCTTCGGATATGGCTCCACAGATCCGTACCCACACAGGCGGGGGCGAGATTGGTGGTCTCGGACATCGGAGAGATCTTGTCCCCAAAGACAGAGCCCGCTACCACGGCTCCCGCCATGATTGCCAGATTCGCACCGTGTCCATGCGCCAGAGCCATGCAGGCCACGCCGGCAGTGCCGGCGGATGACCAGCTGGAGCCCGTCATTGTGGACATAAGCATGCACACGAGCAGTGCGCTGAGGTAGAGACGGTGCGGGCTGATGATCTGGAAGCCGTAGTAGACCAGCATGGGCAGCAAACCGCTGTAGAGCATGGCGCCCAAGAGGAAGCCGATCATCCACATGATGAGCATCGTACTGCTGAGTTTTCCAATCCGGACACAGACAGCCTCCTCCATCTCCCGCCAGGAAAAGCCCAGGCGAAGAGACATAAAAAACGAGGCGGCGGCGGCCAGAATGATACCGAACTGGATGGGCGCACCTAAAAGTGTTGCAATAAAAATCAGGATTCCGACGAGCCCCAGGCAGAAATAGGATTCTCCCGCCGTAGGCTTGCGGTGGTGTCGGTGATGGGTACGATGGGGCATAGATGACCTCCTTTTCCAATCCGGCCCCATGACGCTGGAAGCCGGAGACTACGCCCCGGCACGCGAGGGATGCCGGGACCACACACATGCTGGAACCGCCCTGTTCATGGGCGGCACATCCGATTCCATGGTCATCCCTCCCCTCCTGCCGGGGCAGAAGCTCCGGTAATTTTATATATATTATAGAGGCGAACCGTGAATTTGTCAAATTGGGACTCTGCTTGAGATCAGGCCGTTCCCGCGCGCCCCCTTGCAATCCGCCGCCAAACGCGGTATGATAGCAAAAAGCCCCCGCCCCAGTGCGGGAGCCATCCAATTTGCCAGGAGTGAACCCCATGTATAAAATTTTTCTCGTTGAGGACGACGACGCCATCGCCGGGGCGGTGGTCCGGCACATCGCCTCCTGGGGCTGGGAGGCCCGGCGGGCGGAGGACCTGACGCGGGTGATGGAGGAGTTTTCCGCCTTCGCCCCCCACCTGGTATTGCTGGACATCGGCCTGCCCTACCGCAACGGCTACCACTGGTGCGCCGAGATCCGCAAGCTCAGCCGCACGCCCATCATCTTTCTCTCCTCCGCCTCGGACAACATGAACATCGTCATGGCCATGAACATGGGCGGGGACGACTTCATCCCCAAGCCCTTCGACCTGGAGGTCCTCTCCGCCAAGATCCAGGCCCTGCTCCGGCGGACCTACGACTTCGGCGCGGCGGCGCCCCTGCTGGGGGCCGGCGGCGCGGTGCTGGACACCGGAGACAACACCCTATCCTACCAGGGGCAGAAGCTGGAGCTGAGCCGGAACGAGTACCGGATGCTGCAGGTCCTGCTGGAGCAGCGGGGCCACACCGTCTCCCGCGACACCCTCATGCGCAAGCTGTGGGAGACGGACAGCTTCGTGGACGAGAACACCCTGACGGTGAACATGGCCCGGCTGCGCCGCCGCCTGGAGGGCGTGGGGCTGACGGACTTCATCCGGACCCGGAAGGGCCTGGGCTATCTCATTGAGTGAGGCGCGTATGAGGATACTGTGGGATTATATCAAGGGGAAGGGCTGGCTGCCGGCCCTCCTGGGGCTGTGCACGGGCATCTTTGCCCTGGTGCTGTCCCTCTACGACCTGCAGGCGGAGGCGGCGGGATACGCCGGGCTTCTGTGCCTGATTGTTCTGTCCGTGTGCGCCGTGTGGGACTTTGTCCAGTGGCGGCGGCGGCTGGTGTATCTGGAGAGCATCGCCGGCCAGGCGGCCCTGCTGCTGCACATGCTGCCAGAGCCCCGGAACATGGAGGAGCGCATCTACCGGGAGCTTCTGTCAGAGCTCAACGAGGAGCGCCGGTCGGCGGTCTCCGCCTTGGACGCCCGGCTGCGGGAGAGCGTGGACTACTACACCATGTGGGTCCACCAGATCAAGACCCCCATCGCCGCCATGGGCCTGCTGCTCCAGGAGGATGAGAGCCCGCGGGGCCGGGAACTGGCCACGGAGCTGTTCCGTATTGAGCGGTATGTGGAGCTGGTGCTCAGTTACCTCCGGCTGGAGGGCCCCTCCACCGACTACCTCATCCGCATGACCGCCCTGGACCCCGTGCTCCGCCAGGCAGCCCGGAAGTATGCCCCTCTCTTCATCCGAGGCCGGGTGTCTCTGGATCTGCGGGAGACGGGCCTGCGGGTGCTGACGGACGAGAAGTGGCTGCAGCTGGTGGTGGAGCAGGTACTCTCCAACGCGGTGAAGTACGCCCCCGGCGGCCATGTGACGGTCCGGTGCAAGGGGGAAAGCCTCATTGTGGAGGACGACGGCGTGGGCATCGCGCCGGAGGATCTGCCCCGGATCTTCGACCGGGGCTTCACCGGCTGCAACGGCCGCATGGACAAGCGCTCCACCGGCATCGGCCTGTACCTGTGCCGCCAGATCTGCCGCCGCTTGGGCCACACCATCACCGTCGACTCCGAGCCCGGCCGGGGTACCCGTGTCACCCTCTGCCTGGCCCGGCCCCGTCTGGAGGTAAAGGATTAGGGGAGGGCAAGCCCTCCCCTAATCTCTCATAATGCCCACACACCGGTGGATGGGCAGGCCCTGCTCATAGAACTTGGCCTCGTAGTCGGTCATAACCCCCTGGGGGCCGGCGGCGTGGAGATCCCGGGTCACCTCCGCAAGGTCATAGCCCGCCTCCGGGAACTCCAGCAGGGAGAACTCGAAGAGGGGGGCGTTGTCGGTTTTAAAGTGAATCTGCCCGCCCTGGCGCAGCACCTTCCGGTAGGCGGTCAAAAAGCCCCGGTGAGTCAGGCGGCGCTTGGCCTGCCCCTTGGGGGGCCAGGGGTCGCAGAAATTGATGTAAATGAGGTCCGCCTCGCCGGGGGCGAAGTAGTCCGGCAGCAGGGCCGCGTCCCCCACCACGAAGAAGACGTTTTTCAGCTCCAGCTCCATGGCCCGCTCCATGGCCACCACCAGGGCGTCCGGGACCTTCTCCACGGCGATGAAGAGGACGTCCGGGTGCAGCCGGGCGGTCTCCACGGTGAAGCGGCCCTTGCCGCAGCCCAGCTCCAGGCGCAGCTCGGAGGCCTGGGGCATCAGCGTCTCTCTCCAGCGCCCCCGCAGGGCGAAGCCGTCCTGCACATGGCAGGCCCCGCACCGTTCCATTCGGGGGATGAGGTTTTTCTTTTTCCGCATGCGCATGAGCTTGTACCTCCAGTATGTGGGGAAAATGTGGGCCGCCCGCCGGGGACCCGGGTCATTATACCCGTTCTCGGCCGGTTTTGCAAGAAGTGCGCGGAAATCTTCTCGACATTTTCCCATCTGCTGTGCTATACTAACGGGGAATATCTGACAAAGGAGGAAGCGCCGCCCGGCGGCGCGGGGATATATGGAGTACAACAAGTGGATCGCCGATTTCCAGACGGGGGACGAGGTGGAGGGCTTCTACGTCCTCAAAACCGCCGCCAGCAAGATCTCCAACAGCGGCAAGCCCTTTTTAAGCGCCTCCCTGGCCGACCGCTCCGGCGCCATCGAGACCAAGATGTGGGACTACGCCGGCCCTGTGGGGACGGCGGACGAGGGGAGCGTCGTCAAGATCCGGGGGACCGTGTCCGAGTTTCGGGGTTCCCTGCAGCTGATCCTCTCCCGCATCCGCCCGGTACAGGAGGGGGACCGGTACAGCCTGGGGGATCTGGTACCCGTGGCCCCGGTGGACGTGGATGAGGCCTGGCAGGAGCTCATGGGGCTGGTGGACGGCCTGGAGGACCGGGACTACGCCGCCGTGTGCCGCCGCGTGCTGGAGCGGTACGGGGAGCGGTTTCGCACCGTCCCCGGCGGCAAGAGCATGCACCACAGCTTCGTCAGCGGCCTTCTGATGCACACCCTGTACATGGTGCGCACCGCAGACTACCTGGCGGGGCTGTACAGGGACGTGGTGAACCGGGACCTACTGCTGGCGGGGACCCTGCTCCACGACGCGGCCAAGTGCGACGAGTTCGTCACCTCCCCCCTGGGGCTGGTGACGGAGTACTCCGTCCGGGGCCAGCTGCTGGGCCACCTGGTCATGGGGGCCCAGTCGGCGGCGGAGGCCGCCGGTGAGCTGGGCATCCCCGAGGAGAAGTCTGTGCTGCTCCAGCACATGCTCCTCTCCCACCACGGGGACCCCGCCTTCGGCGCGGCGGTGCGGCCCATGTGCGCCGAGAGCGAACTGCTCAGCCTCATCGACCTGGTGGACAGCCGCATGGAGATCTACCGGGAGGCCCTGGCGGAGACGGAGCCGGGCCAGTTCAGCCGGCGGGTGTTCGCTCTGGACAAAAAGGTGTTCCGGCACCAGTAGGAGGAAACGCGAATGAAGCTCATCTCATGGAATGTCAACGGCCTGCGGGCCTGCCTGAAGAAGGATTTCCTGGCCTCCTGCGCAGCCTTGGACCCGGATGTGATCTGCCTGCAGGAGACCAAGCTCCACGCCGGCCAGCTGGAGCTGGACCTGCCGGGGTACCGCCAGTACTGGAACTACGCCGATAAAAAGGGCTACTCCGGCACCGCCGTCTTCACAAAAACCCAGCCCCTGGCGGTGACCTGCGGCTTCGGGGAGGACCTCCACCGCCACGAGGGCCGGGTCATCACCGCCGAGTACGAGGCGTTCTATCTGGTCTGCTGCTACACCCCCAACGCCCAGGACGGGCTCAAGCGCATCGGCTACCGCATGGAGTGGGAGGACGATTTCCGCGCCTACCTGGTGGAGCTGGACGGGAAAAAGCCGGTGGTCCTGTGCGGGGATCTGAACGTGGCCCACAACGAGATCGACCTGAAGAATCCGGGCCCCAACCGGGGCAACGCCGGTTTCTCCGACCAGGAGCGGGGAAAGATGACCGAGCTGCTGGCGGCGGGCTTTGCGGACACCTTCCGGGAGCTGTACCCGGACAAAACCGGGGCCTACAGCTGGTGGAGCTACCGGTTCAACGCCCGTGCCAACAACGCGGGGTGGCGCATCGACTACTTCATCGTCTCCCGGCGTCTGATGGACCGTGTGCGGGAGGCCGCCATCCACCCGGAGGTGGCGGGCAGCGACCACTGCCCGGTGGAGCTGGTGCTGGAGCTGGGAGAGACGCAATCTTTTTAAATGACAGCGGCAGTACGCCCCGCATTTAGGAATCATATCAGCCGGCGGCTTCGTCTGCGTGCGGAGCCGCCGGCATTTTTTTGCTTGACTTCCCTATCAGTATGTGGTATATTTAGCACATAACAAGCGAAATATACCACACAAGGAGGAGCAGCTATGAAACGCAGATACGGCCTTTTGGGACTTCTGTCCCTTATCGGGGTCCTGGGACTGGTATCGGGGAACCGGGCATACCTCCCCTTCCTGGCGTGGGCGGTGTTTTTCCGGTACCTGTTCGTGGAGGCGGACGAGATGTTCACCGTCAACCTGGGCAGGGCCGCCGCCTGGGCCTTCTATCTCCAGCTGGCGGCCACCACCGGCGTCACCCTGCTGGCCGCCGGCAGGGGACAGCCGCCGGAAACCGCCCTGCTGCGGGGGATCGGCGCGGGCTTCGGGCTGGCGCTGATGGGCTTCGCCCTGCTGGCGGCCTGGTTCGAGTGGCGGGAGCGGCCCTGCCATGATTAAAAACCGGATGAAGGAGCACAGGGCCCGCTGCGGCATGAAGCAGGAGGACCTGGCGGCCCGGGTGGGCGTGCGCCGGGAGACCATCGGCAACCTGGAGAACGGGCGGTACAACCCCTCCCTGGTGTTGGCATGGCACATCGCGGAGGCTTTCGGGGTGACCATTGAGGAGGTATTTACGGTAGAGGACTGAGGAGAGGAGGCGCGCCCGCCGGGCGCGCCTCCTCTCCGGCGGTATAGCCGCCGTGCAAAAATCTATGATCTTGCCGGCATCTGAAAGCCCGCCAAAGCCCTGTTGAGATAGTCGTTAAAGGGCTTCATCAGCCGGAAAATCGCGGCGGCCTTTGCAAGAAACGCCTCCCCGTCCGCAAGCTCCGCGTCCTTGATGGGATATTCCAGATACCAGCTCTTGAACTTGAGAAACGCAGCCTGCGGGTGGTCCTTCTCATATCCGGCGGGAACATTCTTCAGGGCCGTTCCCTGTACGGAAAAATGCTTCCGGAAGTCCGGGGCGCCGATGATCTGCGCCCACTCCTCGCCGTTTTGGGAGATGTAGTCCCGCACCATGGCGGTCGCGTCCTTGAACATATCCGCAAACAGTCCGCCGCCGAGAAAGGACAGATCGCCCGGCTTGACCATAAGATAATAGCCCACGGGGACAGGCAGCTTGCCCCTTGAGGAGATATGGGCGCGGAACGCGGGGTTATAGGGGGATTTGTCATGGCTGAAGCGCGTATCCCGCACCAGCTTGAAGGTCAGGTCCTTGGGGGCATGTTCCAGGACACTGCCGTCAAACGCCCCGATCCTGCACATCAGGGCCTGCACCAGCTCCTCAAACTGCGCGCTGGCCATCCTGTTCTCCGCCCTGTGGGCGTGATACCACTCCCGCTGATTGTTGGCGCTCAAATCAGCCAGATAGTCCAGCATCAACTGTGTGTTCATCCATCGCACCTCCTCAAGTACCCGCCACTGTGGAAAACGCCGCCCCGTTCAGAAAGTCCCGCACCATTTTTTTGACCTGTTCCGGGGACTGGTATGCCTGACAGAAGGCAAACTGCTGGGAATAGCCGTCGATCTCCTCCATGGCGGCCTTCACCTCCGCCACGCTTTCCACGGGCTTGGCGCTGGTGAAGTCCAGGCGCTCGGGTGAAATGCGGCGGTTTTGAATGGCGTAATTCACCCGCCTGCTGCAGCGGCAGCGCCCCTTGCCGTACTCGCCGCAGTATTCGGAGAGAAATTCCGCCACCTTCTTCCGCACCCGGGACAGGCGCTGGCGGTAGGCCTCGGGAGAGATCTCCAGAAGATCCCCCGCTATCCGGCTGTCCACCTTGAACATCGTGCCCAAAATAAAGATGCACCGGCTGTCGGGGTCGAGGCACTGGAGCAGGACGTTGGTGCAGGACAGCTTCAGCTCCTCCGCCAGAATGGATGCCTCTACGTCCTGGGTTAAGTCCGGCACATCGTCAATTCTTCCGTTGACAATATCGTCCCCGTAGAATTCAAAGCTGAGCGGATATTGGGCGAACATGTGCTTTTTGTAATTTTTCAGGTGGTTGACGGCGATGCTGAACACCCAGGTGGAAAAGGAGCTCTCCTGTCTGAATGAGGACAAATGTGTGATGACCTTCAGCAGAATATCCTGCGTGGCGTCCTCCGCGTCCGGAAACGTCCCCAGCATCCGCAGCGACAGGTTGAACACCAAATCCTGTACGCTGAGAATCACGGTCTCCAGCGCCTTTTTGTCCCCGGCGGTGGCCTGCTCGATCAAAATCAGCAGTTCTTCGTTTGTTGTGTTGTCCATGGTATTACCTCCTATATGTGATTAGACAACAAAAGGGCGGACCTGTGACAAAAAATCTGAAAAAATTGGGGGAGGGCTTGCCGGATTTGCCGCTGCGTGCGCGCAAGCATTGTATCCCCGCTTTCAAGCCTTGAAGCCGCCCAAAACCAACAGAGCCCAGAGCGGCTCTGCCGAGCCGCCCTGGGCGATTTGCTCTCTCATGCCGGCGCGAACGCGCCTAGCGCTCCTCCACGCCGTCCCGCAGGCGCAGCACGGTGTCCGCCCGCTCTCCGATGGAGGGGTCGTGGGTGACCACCACCACGCAGTAGCCGCTCTCGTGGGCCAGGCGCTCCAGGATGGCCAGCACGTTCTCCCCGTTGGCGGTGTCCAGGTTGCCGGTGGGCTCGTCGGCCAGCAGCAGGCTGGTCTCCATCCCCAGAGCCCGGGCAATGGCTACGCGCTGCTGCTCGCCGCCGGAGAGCATGGTGGGGAAGCGGTCCAGCGCCGCCGCCGGCAGGCCCACCCGGTCCACCAGCGCCGCCGCCCGCTCCCGGGCCTCCCTGGGCTTCACCCCCCGCAGCTCCATGGGGTACATCACGTTCTCCGCCACCGTCAGCAGCGGGAACAGCCGGAAGCTCTGGTAGATCACCGCCGCCTTCTCCCGGCGGTAGCGCTGGAGGTCCAGGCCCGCCGTGGCGGTCCCGTCGTAGAGCACCTCGCCCCCGGTGGGCAGATCCAGGCCCGCCATAAGGCTGAGCAGCGTGGTCTTCCCGCTGCCGGAGCGGCCCATCACCGCGTGGACCTGCCCGGTCTCAAAGGACCGGGTCACCCCCCGCAGTGCCTCCACCTTCTGGTACTGGGTCTGGTAGGTATAGCGCACATCCCGCAGCTCCAAAATTGCCATGGTCCATCCCTCCCTATTCTCTCTCGCTGAGCAGGGCCATCAGCTTCGTCCGGCCCACCAGCAGCACCGACAGCATACAGCCCGCCAGATAGCACAGCAGGAATCCCCCCGCCGCCAGCCAGACCGCCTGCTCTCTCACGATCACCGTCAGCGCCAGCGCCCCCGCCAGACACCCGGCCAGGCACAGCGCCCCCTGCTCCAGGAAGAAGGAGGCGAACACCCTTCCTCCGGAGGCCCCCAGCCCCCGCATCACCGCAAACTCCATCCGCCGGCCGTTGATCATCAGCCAGGAGATGATGAAGCCCAGAAGGCCCACCACCAGAAACAGCACCGGGAAGAGGATGCGGCTGAAGCTGATGTACCGCCCCAGTCCCCCCACGGTCTCCACAAAGGTCTGATCCTGGAGAATGATGGTGGTCCGGTTCCGGGTCAGACGGCCCGGCTGGCTGAAGTTCTGCCCGCTCAGGTAGTCCCGCATGGCCTGCAGGTCCCGCGGCGAGCGCAGGGTGAACCGGCAGGTGGAGAGGCTGGTGTTGGCAAACACAGTCAGATCGACCATCTCCCGGTCCACCGAGGTCAGGCTCTTCGCCGCCTCTATATCCCCGATGTCCGGCCCGCCCTCTCCGGCCACCCACTCCGGATCGCAGAAGAAGGCCAGGGGGACGTACAGGTTGTTCTTGCTCCCCGCGGAGACAAACGAGCCCACGATCTGCAGGGAGACATTGAGCTCCATTCTGTTCTCAACGTGGGAACCGCCGGAATAGAATATGATGGGATAGAGAACCGTCACCGTCAGCTCGTCGCCCAGAGTCAGGCCCTGCTCCTCCAAAAAGCGGCTGCCCGCCACAACGGGATAGGTCTCCGGTGGCTCCGGATCCGCGATGTCGCTGCCCACCATGACCACCGTCATGCTCTGCGCAGGCCGGTAGTCCCCCCTGGACAGCGCGCTCTCGTCCCAGCCCTCCAGCCACGTCACCTCCGGCCGGCCGGTGTAGAAGAACTCCGGCGCGGCGTCCAGGCGGTTGATGGCCACAATCTCCGGCTGCCGGCCGATCCAGGCGTTCCGGCTGTCTCGGCCGAACTCCGTCTCCGCAAACTCCGGCATGTCCTTCCCCTGCCAGTAGTTCCAGCCCACGGAGACGGCTTGGTCCGCCAGCAGCCCCGAGTCCCACAGCGTCCGCACCGCCTGGGTGGGGACGGTCAGACCCGTGGCCTGCCGGCCGCTGGTGCTGGATACATAGCCCTCCAGCTGCGCGCCGTCATAGAGCCCGTCCAGCTGCTCCGACCAGCCCTGGGCCGCCGAGGCCAGCACCCCCAGAAACAGGGTCAGCGCCATGGCGGCGGCGGGCACCACGGCGGAGCGCCGCCCGCCCCGCCGCGCGCTGAGCAGGGCGAAGCGCACCGGGCCCCTCCCCGCCGTGCTGGTACCGCCCCTGGGCACGCGCACGGACTGCTTTCCCTTCCGCGGGGTGTTCTCCCGCCGGGCCTGCCGGAGGCAGAGCAAACACAGCCCCATGGCCGCCAGGAACACGATGCCCCCCACCGCCGGACCGCACCAGGCCGGCGCGCTCCCGGCCTCCGGGGCCTGACGGGTCAGGCCGATGGCCGCGTCGCTGTAGCGGGGGTCCACGGCGTACAAACGCCGGGCGGCCTCCACGGACCGGCGGATCACCTCTCCCAGCAGCCCCTGCCCCGCTGCGGCCCCCGCCAGGGCGGCCGCCCCCGCGATCACCGCGCCGCCGGAGAGGAGCCACAGCCGGATCTGCCCCGCCGGGGCGCCCAGGGACGTGAGAATCTGCACGGTCTCCCTCTGCCGCCCCACAAACAGCAGGGCGAACAGCAGCAGCACCGCCGCCGCGCCCGCGGCGGCCGCCAGGGTCACCGCCATGGCGGTGGTGCGCATGGTCTCAATGGGCTGGGCGGCGGCGGCATAGCCCTGGTCGAAGAGGGTCAGCTGCACCTGCTCGGGCAGCAGGGCCTCGATCCGCTCCGCCGCCTGCACGGCCCGCCGGTTGTCCAGCACCGCCCGGCCCAGCCCATAGCCGAACAGGGGCCCGGCAAAGCCGCCCTCGGCGGCGCTCACCCACACACAGCCCTCGTAGTCCGTCAGCGGGTTGGTCACGCCCACGATCTCCAGGGCGCGGACCTCCTCCGTCTCCGTCAGCTCATAGCGCGCGTCCTCCTCCGACCAGAGAAGGCCCAGCTCCAGCCGGTCCCCCACACCCAGGTCCATGGCCTGGGCCGCCTGGCCGTCCAGCACGCACACGCCCGCCTCCCCCGGCTCCGGGAAGCGGCCCGCCTCCAAGTACAGCGTCCCCTGTTGGAAGGCCTCCAGGGCCTCGATCCCGTCGCTGGCGGTGAGCCTGACGGTGTTGTTGGCCACCTGGTACCGCCGGGCGTACTCCGCGAATATCCCCTGGGTGAAGGCCGGGTCGCCGGGGCCCGACACCTCCAGATAGGGGGGCGTCTCACAGCCCTCATAGAAGTCCGCCACGGAAAAATGGCGGGCGGAAGAGCCGCTGCCCTCCACGAAAGCGCCGTGGAGCAGGTACTGCCGGCCGCCCACGGGGGCAAAATCCGTGTCCCCCAGCAGGAAGTTGGCGATGACCCTGTCCTTCCCCTCGTAGCTGTAGAGGCTCTGTGCGATCATGCCGGTGTAGCCGTTGAGGTAGCGGCCGGTGAACATGTGCACATCCTCGGTGGGGTAGTATTCGTACAGGGGCCCGTCGCTCTCCTCCGCAGCCCTCCGCACAAAGTCCAGCAGCAGGTAGGGGACGTCATCCACATCTGCGTCCATGGGACAGGACAGGGCCGCAAAATACACCGTCCCCGTCCAATCCACCCTTTGATAGGCGCCGTTTTCTCTCCGCACAATCTGCCAGAGCCTGTCCTCGCTCCCTCGGTTGTAGAAGACGACGGGCGCTGTGTAGGGCTCCTCCCCCGGCGCATACACGGTCACATCCCCGTTCTCTATGTTGACCACGGTCCGTTTCTCCGGCAGCTCCTCCTCCGGGACATACAGGCTTCCGAAGACGTAGTTGCCGGTAAACTGGGTGGAGGTCAGCACCACCCAGTAGTCCTTGTAGGGGATCACCCCGCTGCGGCGGTTGTAGCCCTCCAGATAGGCCAGGGTCTGGTCCGTCTGCTCCCACAGCTCCACGCCCTCTATGGCGGACAGGGCCCCCTGGTCCAGCTCCGCCAGGGCCTGCCGGGCGCCGGCGTCGGCGGCGTCCGGGTCCGGGTAGTCCTGGCCCATGTACTCCAGCAGGGCCACGGTGGTATAGCTCTCGTCGAAGCGCGCCAGCATCTGGGCGCTCCAGCCCCACATCCCCACCCCCAGCGTCAGCGCCAGGGTGAGCACGAGGATGAGCAGGACAAACAGGGCGCTGCGCCCCTTTGCCCGGAGTGTGGACAGCAGCCCGTTTCGAATGGACATAGCGGTTCCTCCTCTGGCGTTTTTTCCACTATATCACATTATCTGCCTAAAGTCTACTCCGCGCCCCCCATTTTTGCCGTTTTCGCTACATCTCCCCTCTCGCCCACCGGATAACAGGCTCCAAATAGGCCCGGTTCGTTCCGTCAAAGGACCGGGAGACGCCCTCCAGCATCGCCTCGCTCCCCTTCTGCCGCCGCAGCATGGCCCGCAGGGCCGCCATCATAGCCCGGTCCACCACCCCCATGCGGCCGTAGTCCAGCCCGCCCTGGCAGTAGAAGCCCCTGAGGCCCTCCGTATCCCCCAGCAGCCGGTCCATGCTCTCCTGAAGGCCCGGGTTCTCCATGGGGGCGCAGCCCACCGCCACGGCGGCGGCCCGCACGCCCTTCAGCCCCGGCAGCTGCTTCTTCAGCCAGCTCAGCCCCGACATCTGCCCGGCGTACAGCCCGCCGATGAGCACCACAGTCCCATACTCCGCCAGGCGCACGCCCCCTCTCTCCCGAAAGGGCGCCGCCCGGCACCCCAGATCCTCCGCCAGCCACTGGGCGTAGCGCTGGGAAAAGCCGGTCTTGCTGTGATAGATAATGATGGTGTTTGTCATTGTGGTCCCCTCCTACAGCGTATAATTTTTTCTGAACTGCTCCACATGGGCCCGGATCATGGGCCCCGCCTCCTCAAAGCTGTCGCAGGTGTGGAGCAGCATGAACATAGGCCCGTGGAACTCCGCCGCCACCGCCATGGGGTCCTCCCGCCGCAGCTCCCCGGCGTCCATCAGGGCGGAGAAGATCGCCGCCTGGACCCGGACGCACTTGTCCCGGTACAGCCGCCGGTAGATGTCCCGGCAGCGGGGGTCCGCGTACTGGCTGAGCAGCAGCAGGCGGCGGAAGCGGACGTTCCGCCCGTCGTCAAAGAAGAACCGGAAGGTCCGCTCAATGAGCGCCTGCAGCCGCTCCAGGCTGATCCCCCGGTAGGCCTCCGCCCCGTCCTCTTCGTCGAAGGGCAGGCCGTTTCCCCGGAAATACGCCTCCGACTCCTGGAGGCAGACGTCCACGATGGCGTCAAAAATCGCCCGCTTTCCGGCGAAGTGGTTATACAGGGAGCTCTCCCGGATGCCCACCGCCCCGGCGATGTCCCGGACCGAGGTCCCGTCGTAACCCCGCTGGGCAAACAGCTCCAGCGCCGTGTCCACAATCCGCTCCTTTGTGCCCATTGCGCGCCCTCCTTGTAACGAACGATCGTTAGTATGCGCCCATTTTACTAACGATCATTCGTTTTGTCAAGGCTTTTTTGCGGGGACGCACGATGCGTGCCCGCAAAAAGGGCCCGGTCCGGAGGTCTCCTTTGACGACTGCGTCCTCCTCTGGCACGCCGCCGGCTGCGCGCCATAAAAGAGCCCCTGTCTCCGGTCAATGCGCCGGGGACAGGGGCTCTCGTATTTGATTGGATCACTCCGCCGCGTCCGGCTGCTTCTCCAGCTTCCAGCGGGCGTCCTTGATGGTCAGGGTCCGCTGCTTCTTCCGGCCGTTGGTCATGCCCGCCTTGACGGCGCGGCCCGTGGGAGTGGCGGCCAGGCCGCCCAGGGCGGTCTCCCGCAGCTCCACAGGCAGGCGGCGGCCCACCTCGCCCATAGCGTCGATGACCTCGTCCACGGGGATGCGGCTCTCGATGCCGGCCAGGGCCATGTCGGCGGCGGCGATGGCGTTGACCGCGCCGATGACATTGCGCTTGATGCAGGGGACCTCCACCAGACCCGCCACCGGGTCGCACACCAGGCCCATCAGGTTCTTCAGGGCCATGGCCACCGCGTGGCACAGCTGCTCCTCCGTGCCGCCCCGCAGGTATACCAGCGCGCCGGCGGCCATGGCAGAGGCGCTGCCGATCTCCGCCTGACAGCCCCCGGAGGCCCCGGAGATGCAGGCCCGGTAGGCGATCACCGCACCGATGCCGCTGGCGGTAAAGAGGGCCTCCAGCATGGTCTCCTCGGGCAGGTTCTCCCGCCAGTAGAGGGGGATGAGTACCGCCGGCAGCACGCCGCAGGCCCCCGCCGTGGGGGCGGCCACCACCCGGCGCATGCAGGCGTTGGACTCGCCCATGGACAGCGCCTCGGCGATGACCTGGGCCATGAACTCGCCGCCGACGGGGTTCTGGGCAGCGTAGTCGTGCATGAGCTTCCCCTGTCCGCCCGCCAGGCCGCTGAGACTGCGCCGCTCGCCGGTATACACCTCGGAGGCCTCCCGCATCACGTGCCAGGCCTGGGCCATCTTGGCCAGGGAGTCCCCCCGGGAGACCCCCCGGTTGGCCATGTCCGTCTCCAGGACGATCTCCCAGAACCGCTTGCCCTCCCGCCGGGCGGCGGCGGTGATGTCGCGCATAGAATCCAGATTCATGTCAGCCCTCCCTCTTGTAGTGGATGACTTGCAGGATACCCGGCTGCTTGTCCAGGAGCTCCACGATGTAGTCGGGCACCGGGTCGTCGGTCTCAATAATCATCATCACGTTGCCCCCCTTGTCGCTGCGGTGGAGGCTCATGTTGGCCACGTTCACCCGCGCCAGGGCCAGGGCGGTGGTCACATCGGCCAGGTTGCCCTGGTTGTCCAGGTTCTGGATCACCAGGGTGTGGTAGTCCCCGGAGAAGCTGACCTCCACCCCGTCCAGCTTGTCGACCATGATCCGGCCGCCGCCGGTCGAGCTGGCCTGCATCTTCATCCTGCGGCCGGAGGCGCCCTCCACCTCTACATTCACGCTGTTGGGGTGGGCGTCCCGCAGGTCCACCTCGTCGAAGGCGAAGGAGAGCCCCTTCTGCCCGGCGATCTCGAAGCTGTTGGGGATGTCCAGATCATCGGTGGCCATGCCTAGCAGCCCGGCCACCAGCGCCTTGTCGGTCCCGTGGCCCACACCGGTCTCCGCGAAGGAGCCGTGGAGGTGCAGCGCGGCCTTCACCGGCTCCTCCCCTAGCAGGGTGCGGGCCATCCGGCCGATGCGCACCGCCCCGGCGGTATGGGAGCTGGAGGGTCCGACCATAATGGGGCCCATAATGTCGAAAACGTCAATCATCACCTGCTCCTTTCTTCGCCGCCTCCGGCGGCGAGGGGTAA
>CAJTOM010000042.1 GCA_910577915.1 uncultured Oscillospiraceae bacterium | reverse complement strand
AGCGGTCTTGACCAGGCTGATGCCATCCTTGACGTTCTTCTGGGCGGCGTTCAGGCCGGTGATCTGGGCGCGCATCTTCTCGGAAATGGCCAGACCGGCGGCGTCGTCACCGGCGCGGTTGATCTTGTAGCCGGAGGACAGCTTCTCCAGGTTCTTGCTCAGAGCGGAGGTGTTGTTGTTGTAGTTGCGGTAGGCGTTCATCGCCATAATATTGTGCTGAATACGCATGATAAGAATCTCCTTTTCATATTTGCTGGGCGATTCCTTTCGCCCGGTGCTTGAATTTGTGCGCGGGGCCTTTGCAAACGCTCGTACCCGGCCGGAGCTGGCGTTTGAAAACGTCCCCGCATGCTATTTCAGACGGTCTGCGCGGACCGTTTGAAATCGGGACCCTTGGGAGGGGCCTGACGGCGCACCTTCTGGATGCACACCGGCACGCCGGCCTCCGCCTCGTGTACTTTTGCACGCTGAATGTTCATAGAACGGGGGGCGTCGATGGCAATTCGGAACACATCGCCGGTTTTCAGGACCTGGACAACGATGTCCTCGCCGATGGTGACGTAATCCCCCTCGCGGACGGTCAGGGCCAGCATGGGAAGCACCTCCTTTTTGAAAAAGCGGTTTCTGCTTGAAAAGGTATACCTTTTCAAGCAGAAAAAACAAATTTGAAAAAGTTGTGAGAGAGCACTTAATTTTCCAAAACCAGGACCGATAAAAGGGGTGTAAGCGGTTTGAAACACCTGCTTGAGAAAGTATACATTTTCAAACAAGTTTTCCCCATTTTGCCGGAGCGGACTGGACCGCTGCCCGGCATTTTGCTTTTTTATGGGAGTTTTTGCGCAAAAAGAGGGCCGGGAGCATTGCTCCCGGCCCTCTCGGCGTCCGTTATGATGTCATTCTGTATATAATATATAAGTACTCCGTCAATCCCGCTTCCGGGTGCGCATCTCCTCCCGGAACACGAAGCTGCGCAGCTGGGACTCGTACCGTGTGGGCAGGTCCACGAAGCGGCAGCCGTAGCCGTACAGGGGCCTCTGCCCCCAGATGGTGGCGTCCTCCACCCGCAGGATCTCCGCCGCCAGGGGGATGGTGCCCCCGGCCTCTTTGAAGTCGAACCACAGCCGGCGGCCCTCCTTCAGGGCCAGGGCGGTGCGCAGGTAGACGCCCCCGGCGCTGATGTTGAACACCTTGGCGCTCACGCCCTCCGGCGGGACCTGCACCTTATCCCCCGGCTGGCGGGAGACGTGGATCATCACCTCCGCCCCCAGGGAGACCTTCACGTCCTGCCGCCGGTTCTCCTGGCTGATCTGCTCGGCGATGTCGCAGCGCAGCGAGCGCCGCCCCTCCGGCAGGTCCAGAGGGGACGAGAGGGTGCAGCGGCACATCACCATGCCCATCGTGGGGTCGTAGAACAGGACGCGGAAGAGGCTCTGGGCCTTGTAGTCCAGCTCCGCCGGCACGTCCAGCAGCAGCCCCCCCATGGGGCCGCAGCTCACGGCCGCCTCACAGAGCAGGTTTCCCGAATCGTCAAAAATTTCCGCTTTTTTGCAGTTATCCATCATAGCCATGCGTGCAAACCCCCGTTATTTCCCGCCGCCGCCGGAGCGGCGTCTGTATGTCATAGGCCCATTATACCGGAAACGGGCCCGGCTTGCAACGCATTTTTTGCATTTCTGTATTTTTCCTCTCCGGCTCCGCCGGGAGCCCAGTGTGGAATTTTGTAAAAATTTTCTGAACGTTCATTATTTTTTCTGTTTCCAGACCGATAAAAAGAATACAAAGACGATGTGATTCCGCGCGTTCACCACGGGGCGGCCCCCCGGCCCGCGCGGCGACTGGGAGGTCAACCGTATGCTGATTACAGGTCCCGAGGGCTTCCGCCCCGTACAGAAGAAAAGTATTGTCCGCACCGGCCGGGCCGGCGCGGGCCGTGCCCAGGCGCCCGACGCCAGCTATGACCACTGCACCCTCTCCACTGCCGGCGAGGCGGCGGGCCGGAACTTCCGGGAGGCGGTGGCCAGCCTGTCCCAACAGGTGCGCACCCACAACACCACCGGCAAGATTCAGGAGCTGCGCCGGGCCGTCAGCTCCGGGGAGTACCAGATTGCCCCCCGTGAAACCGCCGCCCGGATGCTTCTGATGGAGGAGGGCGAGTGATGGTGCAGCGGGAGGACTGGCAGGCCTACTTAAAGCTCATCAACCAGCTGTCGGACGCCTTGGAACAGCTGTCCGGCGTGGAGGAGGAGAAGACCGCCGCCGTCAGCCGGGGCGACCTGGGCGCGGTGGACGCCTGCATGAAGCGGGAGCAGACCCTGAGCCTCTCCCTGCGCGGCATCGACCAGAAGCGGGAGGCCATGCTGGCCAGGATGGGCCTCCAGGGCACCGCCCTGCGGGATTTGGAGGACAGCGCCCCCAGCGAGCTGCTCATGGAGACCAAGCGCGCCGCCGAGACCCTGCGGGGCCGGTACAAGGTCTTCCGGGCCGCCTCCCAGGTGGCGCGGGACACCTTGGAGTGCAACCTCCGGGCCATTGAGCGCGCCATGGAGGCCCAGGACGCCTCCCAGGGGGAGATTATCCCCCGCCAGTCGGATTTCATGGCCTGAGAACCGGTTCCGGCATAGTATTATATAGTAAGTGCAGACGCGACCAGAGACAAGGAGAGTATAACGACATGGCTACAATCGGCACTTTCAGTTCCTTCACCACCGCCCGCCTGGCGATTTACGCCTCCCAGGCGTCCCTGAACGTGACGGGCAACAATATTGCCAACATCAACACCAAGGGCTACACCCGCCAGCGCATGGATCTGGTGAGCCTCAACTCCACCGGGCAGCCCAAGTACAAGAACAACACCCACAGCGACATCGGCTACGGCGTCCTCTGCCGGGACGTGACCCAGCTGCGGGACCCCTACCTGGACATCCGCTTCCGGGATGAGCAGACGGAGCTGGGCTCCTTCACCGCCGAGCAGAAGGCCCTCCAGGCCCTCCAGAGCATCTACGACGAGGTGGCCAAGGGGGAGAACGGCGGCGTGAAGGACGTGGGCATCATTGAGGACCAGCTGGGCCAGGTCTTCGACATGCTGGACGGTCTGAACCAGCGGGTGGGCACCGAGGAGTATGACTCCCAGCTCCGGGCCGCCTGCAAGACTCTCTGCCAGCTGCTCAACAGCGCCGCCAAGCGCACGGAGACCGTCCGCGACAACCAGGCCAACCTCCTGCGGGAGGACGTGGGCGCGGTAAACGACCTTCTCCACAACATCCGGGGCCTCAGCGAGCAGATCCGCGCCCAGGGCATCGCCGGGGACAGCGCTCTGGAGCTGCGGGACAGCCGCAACGTGCTCATCGACGAGCTGAGCAAGTATCTGAAGATCGACGTGACCTACACCGACGAGAAGCTGGACCAGTTCACCACCGTGGAGAAGATGACCATCACCCTCTCCGACACCCAGCCCCCCATCAAGCTGGTGGACGGCATCTACGCCACCCAGCTGCTGATGCCGGAGGAGATTGCCGAGCCCAACCCGGAGTACGATGAGAAGCTGGCCTCGAGCTATATGTATGAAGCGCGCGAGGGAAAGGGTGTTTCCATTGACGGAAAGTGGTATACAAATATCGAGCGGGAAGCGCTGTTGGATGCAAACGGCAACGCAACCAAGAATGCGGATTTCGGAAAAGACGGCATTAAAAACTATCTGCACAGACCCATGGCTAACCCCGATTTCCCCGATAAGGATCCTAATAATCCGTATATGATGGAGAACCCAAATTATCCGAATCCGGCGAATCCGAATGAGGCGCAATATATTCCGACCAATGATCTTTCTCAGGCTGCCGCCAACAAGGTCCCCAGCTTCTCCACCGCCAAGGGCGACGAGGACGACAACGTCTACCTCCTCCAGCTGGACGCCCTCAAGGACCGCAACGGCCGCTTCATGCGGGACGAGTACGGCCAGGAGATCCGGGAGATCACCGACCTGAACGACGTCACCCTCCACGGCTCCATCCAGGCCCTGCGGGAGTTCCTCACCGAGGAGGGCGAGTTCTGCAGCGCGGATGAGCTGAAGCTGGACCCCGACGCGGCCAAGAAGCGGGGCGTGCGCTACTACCAGCACGTGCTGGACAACTGGGCCCAGACCTTCGCCCGGGAGCTCAACAAGGCCAACCAGATGCCGCCGTCTACGATCTATAAGATGAATGGGATGAACTTTGAGGATGAGGCGGGAAATCCCATTAAGGTGGATGGAGTCCCGATCAGCGCCCAAAAGGTTGATAAAGACGGAAATCCCGTTACGGATGCCAACGGCGCCCCTGTGATGAAGGAGCCCTCCGACTACACCGCCGCCGAGCTGGACGCCCTGCGCGCCAGCGGCCAGCTGAAGCGTGAGTACGCCTACTACGAGGGCGGCGTGATCTTCAGCAGCAACGGCAACAGCAACGACCCCACCGGCATTACCGCCAGGAATATCAGCGTCTCCAACGCCTGGGCCACCGGCGCGGTGCGGATTCTCAACACCACCAAGCCCGACTACGTGGACGCCGACGGCAACGTCCAGACCAGCACCACCGCCAGCGACAACATCCAGCACATGCTGGCCCTGTTCAAGGCGGACCGGGAGTTCATCGCCCAGGACACGGTGGCCGACTCCCAGGCGGGGCGGTACTTCTTCAAGGGCTCCTTCCAGGAGATGTACACCAACATCTCCGGCACCCTGGCCTCGGACTCCCAGTATACCAACAAGATGTACGAGGCCTACACCCTGACCAGTCTGGATCTGGACAATCAGCGCTCCAGCGTCTCCGGCGTGGACCTGAACGAGGAGGCCACCAGCATGATGCAGTTCTCCAAGTCCTACTCCGCGGCCTGCCGCCTGCTGACCACCATCGATTCCATGCTTGACAAGCTCATCAACGGCACCGCGATCTGACGGTGAGAAGGAGGTAAACGAAACATGGGTATGCGCATTACCACGAACATGACGATGAGTACCTACCGGTACAATCTGATGCAGTCCACCAACAGGTGGGCCAACGCCCAGAACAAGGTCTTGACCCACCGCAACTTCAACAGCTACGCCGAGGACCCCGCCGCCGCCACCCACGCCTGGCGCATCCGCCGCTCCATCACCGAGACCGGCACCCACTACGACAACAACAACGACACCCTGGCCCGCTTCCGCATCGCCTACTCCGCCATGGAGGGCATCAAGACCGGCATCGCCGACAAGATCGCCAAGGCCTCCTCCATCACCGGCAACAGCGACACAACCGCCTCCGCCCGCCAGGAGCTGGCCGGGGTCATCCGCAACGCCGCCGACTCCGTCATCCAGTCCATCAACGGCGCCAAGCTGGGGGACCACTTCGTCTTTGCCGGCAAGGACGCCCTGAACGTGCCCTTCAGCTGGAGCGAGGACGGCAAGACCCTCTACTACCGGGGCGTGAACGTAGCCGCCGGCAGCGTGGAGCGGCCTACCACCAGCACGGACCCCTGGGCGGGTATTCCGGATACCGCCAAGGATGAGTACGGCGTTCCCCTGGCTGCGAAGGACCCCAACGCAAATTTGACCCCTGACGAGAAAGCGTGGGCCGCCTACTACAAAGATCAGGGAGACGTGGCCCGCCTGAAGGCCATGAGCGAGGAGGAAACCAACTCCGACATCGGCCTGGGCCTCCAGGAGGCCGACGACGGCTCCATCATCAACGGCAGCACCTTCAACATGGCCCTGCCGGGCATCAACATGCTGGGCGGCTACGGCCTGGACGCCGACGGCGACCCGAAGAACCTGGCCCTTTTGATGAAGAAGTACGCCGATGTGCTCGAGCGCGCCGACGATGCGACGGGCCAGTGGAGCAAGGAGGACCGGGCGGAGGCCGACCGTCTGCTCAACAAGATCACCAAAAACAACGACGAGATCATCTCCGCCTTTGCCTCCGACATCTCCGGCGAGGTGGAGTTCCTGGAGACCAACAAGGACCGCCTCAAGGACCAGCACGACGCCCTCAACCTGGAGCTGGTCAACCTGGAGGACGTGGACCCGGCGGACGCCATCACCGACTTCCTCTACAACTACACCTGCTACAACGCGGCGCTGAAGGTGGGCACCCAGCTGCTCAGCCAGTCGCTGATCGATTATATGAACTGATCTCTTTTTTCCGTTGTGTGTAAACGGCACGGATGCCGCCGAAATATAAGCAGAAGGGAGCGCGTATCACACAATGAAACCGCTGATTGAGATTACGACAGTCCCCATCCAGATCGAGATGAAGACCACCAATGCCAAGCTGGAATACGCCCGCGGCACAGCCGAGATGGAAATTTCCCGCGACAAGGGCGGCCTTCAGATCAAAAGCCGCCCCATCCGGGTGAATATCGACACCTTTGAGGCCCGCAACACCGTCACCCCCACTCTGGCCCGCAGCCTCCAGCAGGGGGCCCAGAAGGGCCAGCAGGCGGCCTACCAGGCCACCGCCACCTACGCCCAGCAGGGGAAGCTGATGATGGAGACCAAGCTGGGGGAGGAGGTCATCACCCAGTTTGCCAAGAGCGCCATGATCGACACCCGCCAGGAGGCCCTGGGCTTCATCCCCGAGACCGGCCCCGAGATCACCTGGGACGCCGGGGAGATGAACATCCGCTACGAGATGGATAAGCTGAACTTCGACTGGAAGTTCGGCCAGGGGGACTTCGAGTTCACCCCCGGCGACATTGAGTTCACCGTCACCCAGCGGCCGGAGGTGGTCATCAAATACATCGGCGGACCCATCTACGTCCCGCCCTCCGCCGATCCCAACTACGAGCCGGTGGATGTGAAGGGATAATCCCCGGTGGGGGGCGGCCCTTTCCCGCCCCCGCGCCCATCCGCGGGCAGACCGCAGAAGGAGAACGAGAGTGCAGACCAAGTATTTCGGAGAACTGGAGTGCCCGGAGGAGGAGCTGATCCGCTTCCCCAGGGGCCTGTTCGGCTTTGAGGAGGAGCGCTCGTTCTTCCTCCTGCCCTTCCAGGGCAGCGGCGGCAGCCTGCTCTGCTTTCAGAGCGCGCGCACGCCCCACCTGGCCTTTGTGGCCATGAACCCCTTCTCCCTCAAGCCCGACTACGCCCCCGTCCTGACGGCGGAGGAGCTGCGGGAGCTGGAGGTGGAGCGCAGCGAGGAGCTGTGCTTCTACACCCTGTGCGTGGTGCGCAGCCCGGTGGCGGACAGCACGGTGAACCTGCGCTGTCCGGTGGCGGTGAACGACCGCACCCGCCGGGCCATGCAGGTCATACTGGAGGGGGAGGACTACCACATGCACCACCTCCTCTCGGAGTTCGCTCCGCAAAGGGGGGACGGCCCATGCTGATTCTCCAGCGCAAGGCGGGGGAGTCCCTGTTCATCGGGGACGAGATCCGGGTCTCCATCCTGTCGGTGGAGGCGGGCCGTGTGCGCCTGGCCATCGAGGCCCCCCGCGACGTGTCTATCCTGCGCAGCGAGCTGCGCTTCGCCGCCGCCGCCAACCGGGAGGCGGCGGACGAGGAAGCTCCGCCCCTGGCCCTTCTGGATGTGCTCCTGGACGGCGGCGGGGCCCAGGGGACGCACGAAAAGTAAACAGCAGGCATAGAATGCCCGCAGGCTTCATATAAAAGCTTGTGGGCATTTTGCCGCTTCCGAGGGGGGCTGAAGGCCCCCCTTGTCAGCGGCGAAACAGGAAAAAAACGCCTCATCTGCGTTTTTCTGCCAGCCGTTCTCTGGCAGAATTGCCAAAAATTGGTATATTTATTGGAAATGCATCAAAAATAGGGGGAAATTTTCCCGAAGTTATGTCCATTTTCGACAAAATTTGATTTCTATCTTGTGCTTTCGAGGAAACCGTATTATAATAAACTATCGAAAAAACCTCGTTTACAGGAGCTTAAACAGAGCATTTTTACCGCCCGCGCGGAAGCAGATTCCGGCGGGCGTGGAACCCGCGCTTGAAAGGCGCGAAATATCCGGATTGGAGGAGTACCTGATGGCTGACTTTTTATCATCCAACTCGATGCTCATGCTGGAGCGGGCGATGAATTTCCAGTGGACCAAGCAGCGGGCCATCACCGACAACGTGGTCAACGCGGAGACCCCGGACTACAAGACCAAATACGTCACTTTTGAAGAGGCCCTGCGCAAGAACATCTGGGCCGCCGCCCAGCGGGGGGCCCCCCTGGCCTCTATGCGGGAGGCCATCGGCTCCACCGCCCCCAAGGTCCGCGTAGCCGGCGACGAGACCGCCCGTATGGACGGCAACGGCGTCAACGTGGCCGAGCAGCAGATTGAGCTGGTGCGCAACGCCTTCCAGATTCAGCACGTCTACCGGGCCATCAGCAGCGACATGTCCCGTCTGCTCATGGCCATCCGCGGACAATAACCGGCGAAAGGGGAGATTCGTATGGCTTTTCTCAGCACCATCAACATCATCGGCTCCGGCATCACCGCCCAGCACCTGCGGCTGGACGTGATCAGCGAGAACGTCACCAATATCAACACGACCCGCACCGAGGGCGGCGGCGCGTACCGCCGCAAGGTCACGGTCTTCCAGGCGGAGGACGGGCGCGACCGCTTCCGCAACGTGCTGGCCCGGACCAGGGACGGGCTGGTGAGCAACGCCCGGGCCGCCAGCACCGGCGGCGTGCGGGTGGTGGAGATCGGGGAGGATCCCTCGGACTTCAAGCTCAAGTACGACCCCACGGACCCCGATGCCAACGAGGAGGGGTACGTGGAGCTGCCCAACGTGGATCTGGTCAAGGAGATCACCGACGCCATGGCCGCCAGCCAGGCCTACTCCGCCAACGTCACCGCCTTCAACGTCATCAAGAGCGTCATCAGTTCCGGCATGGAGATCGGCCGCTAAAACTCCATACAGCGCACGGGTCAGGAGGCCGGCGGGACCGCCGGGCGGTAACTCTGGCCCTGCTCTGCGTGCTGCGGGGCGGCTGCGCCCACCATTTAACATCTGGAGGAATCATTCCTATGAACAACATCCAGTCCATCTCCCCCCTGTGGGAGGTTATGCCTGGCCGGCAGGTCCAGGCGGCTCAGAAGAAGACCGACGGCGGCTCCATCTTCGCCGACATCCTCCGCTCCACCGTGGACAATGTCCGCAAGAGCGAGGCGGACGTGGCGGAGACGGAGTATCTGCTCTCCACCGGCCAGCTGGACAACCCCGCCCAGCTGGGCCTCGTGCTCTACAAGGCGGAGGTGTCCATGAGCATGCTCACCCAGCTGCGGGACCGGGCGATGAACGCCTACAATGAGCTCAGCCGCATCAATCTGTAAGGGTGCGGCGGCATGTCAGCTGTGACAGTTGATAGAAAGGGCCGGAGGGAATAGAGTGGATACAACAAAGCTGAAAGGTCTTTGGGAGAAGGTCAAGGACTTTTTCAAAAACATGAGCACCAAGGTGCGCATCATACTGGGTGTCGCCCTGGCGGTGCTTGTTGTGGCCATCGCGGCCTTTGCCCTCTGGGCCGGGAACCGGCCCTATGAAGCGCTCTACCACGATTTGAATGCCACGGAGGCCTCGGAGGTCCTCAGCTACCTGCAGGAGAACGGCTTTACCGACTACCGCCTGGTAAACGGGGACACTATTGAGGTCCGGGCCGACCAGCGGAACATCATGCTCACCCGGCTGGCCCAGGCGGGCTACCCCAGGAGCGGCAACCTCTTCGGCACCTACTTCGAGCACGTGGGCACCATGTCCACCAGCTCCGAGCGGGCCCAGACCTACCTGATTACCGTCATGGAGGGCCTGGCAGCCACCATCCGCACCTTCCCCGGCGTGCAGGACGCGGTCGTCTGGATTGATCAGGGTGAGGAGCGGACCTACGTGCTGGAGGACTCCAAGGCGGAGGCCACGGCCTCCATAAAGGTGACCATGCGGGACGGATACACGCTCAGCAGCGCTCAGGCGGATGCCATCCGCCTGATGGTCTCCCGCGCTGTGGGCGGGCTGGACATTGCGAATGTGTTTATTACAGACGGCATCGGCAACACCTACAGCAGCGATACCAGCGCCAGCGTCAGCGACGCCGCCGCCCTCAAGGCGCAGCAGGAGGAGTACCAGTCCAACAAGATCCGCACCGAGGTCATGCAGGCCCTGAGCCTGATCTACGGCTCTGAAAATGTCCGCGTGGCGGTGAACGTCCAGGTGGAGGTAAACCGCCGGTACAAAGATTCCACCCGCTACGAGCAGCCCGAGGGCTCCTATGAGAACGGCGGCCTCATCGGTCGGGAGACCGGCCTGTGGTATATCACCCGCGACGGCCTCACCCCCGTAGGCGGCGTGGTGGGTACGGAATCCAACTCCGATCTCTCCACCTACGTGGAGGACCTGGAGGGGGCCGTCGGCGACGAGGATACCGCCGGGCAGAGCACTGAGAAAGAGAACAAAATCGACGAGATCCGCGAGCAGGTTGAGGTGCTGGCGCCCACCATCGCCGACGTGAGCATCGCCGTCACCATCAACGAGAACGCCAACTCCGCCGCCAACCTGGACGAGGAGCGGCTGATCAACCACGTGGCCATGGCCGCCGGCATCGGCGGCGAGGAGGGGGAGGCCGCCCGGCGCGTGTCCGTGCTGCTGGCCCCGCTGTATACCGAGCCCGCCGCGCCTGTTGACAGCCTGTTCACCCAGGAGATGGTCCCGTATCTGATCATCGCGGCCGCCGCGCTGCTGCTGATCGTGATCTTCCTGGTGATCCTTCTGAGCGTGCGCCGCAAGAGAAAGCGGAAGCAGCAGGAGGAGGAGCAGCGGATCCTCGAGGAGCAGCTGGGCATGGGCGGTATGGGCGGCATAACGCCCGAGGATGTGGAGGCCGTCGTGGCCGCCGCGCCGCCCGCCGGTGGAGCCGACATCATGGAAGTGAACACCGAGAAGAGCATGGAGCTGCGCAAGACCATCCGCCAGTTTGTCCAGAACAACCCCGAGGTTGCCGCGCAGATGCTCAAGGTATGGCTGAAGGGAGGAGAGGACGACAATGGCTGACATCGGAAAGATCGAGCTCTCCAGCGCCCAGAAGGCCGCCGCCGTCATCGTCTCCCTGGGGGCGGAGAAGGCCTCCCAGGTCTACCAGTTCATGGAGCCGGAGGACATTGAGCAGCTCACCCTCGAGGTGGCCCGGCTGGGCATGCTGGACGCGGCCCAGACCGAGGAGGTTCTCACCGAGTTTTATCAGAACTGCATGACCAACAAGGCGGTCACCGAGGGCGGCCTGGAGTACGCCCGCACTGTCCTGGAGAAGGCCTTCGGCAGCCAGGCGGCCACCTCCCTGCTGGAGAAGGTGACCAAGAGCCTGAAAAACCGGGAGTTTGCCTTCCTGGACAAGGCGGACGTCAAGAGCCTGTACTCCGCCCTCCAGAACGAGCGTCCCCAGACCATGGCCCTGGTCCTCTCCTACGTGGACCCCGACAAGGCTGCCGGCGTCATCGAGCAGCTCCAGGCCGAGCGCCAGGTGCGGGTGGTGGAGGCCCTGGCCACCATGGAGAGCGCCTCTCCTGCCGCCATCAAGATCATCGAGGCGGAGATGGAGCGCAAGTTCTCCAACATCATCACCAGCTCCAACGTCAAGCTGGGCGGCGTGGACTACGTGGCCAGCATTATGAACAACCTGGACCGCTCCAGCGAGAAGGCCATCTTCGACCACCTGGGCATGGAGAACGCCGAGCTGGCCGACGAGATCCGCAAGCGGATGTTCGTCTTCGAGGACATCGTCACCATGGACGACCGCTCTGTCCAGCGGGTGCTGCGGGACTGCGACCCCCGGGATCTGGTGCTGGCCCTCAAGACGGCCAACAACGACGTGGCCAACAAGCTCTTTACCAACATGTCCGCCCGCACGGCGGAGACCATCCGGGACGACCTGGAGATTACGACCAATGTCCGCATGAAGGACGTGGAGGACGCCCAGCAGCGCATTGTGGGTGTCATCCGCGACCTGGAGGAGCGGAACGAGATCGTGATCCTGAAGGGCGGAAAGGACGATATCATTGCGTAACATTCTCAAGGGGTTTCTCAATCCCCCGGCGGAGGAGTACGTCTTTCCCGACGCCAGCGCCATTGAGATGGAGTCCCCTCTCCCCCCCGGCCTGGCCGGCGGGGAGGAGGAGGATGCGGCGCTGCCGGAGGAGATGGAGCTAACCCTCCCCGCCCCGGAGCCGGAGCCTTTGCAGGAGGAGGAAGCGCCCCCCGCCTCCGGCTCCGACAGCCCCGTGCAGTACGCCCAGCTCCAGGCCGAGCTGATTCTGAAGCAGGCCAGGGAGGAGGCGGAGAGCCTCATTGAGCAGGCCAAGGCCGCCGCCCAGCGGGAGCAGGAGCAGATCCGCATGGGCGCGCGGGACGAGGGCTACCGCATCGGCTACGCCGAGGGCACCGCCAAGGCCATGGAGGACGCGGCCCGGGACCGGGAGGCCACCGCCCAGCGCCTGGAGGGCGAGGTCCGGGCCTTTCTGGAGAAGGCGGACATGGCCCGGGAGGGCATGCTCCTCCAGGTGAAGGAGGAGCTGCTGGACCTGTGCATCGCCGTGGCGGAGAAGGTGGTCCGGGTGAGCCTGAAGAGCAGCAGCGACGTAATCGTGCGCATGATCCAGGCCGCCACCGAGCGGATGAAGCGGCAGGAGTGGGTGCACATCTACATCTCCGGCTGCGACACCCGGGGTTCAGCCCAAATATCCCCCGCGCTCACCACCACCCTGGGGGCCCTCTCCCAGCACGTGAAGATCGTCCCCATGGGGGACGAGGAGGACGGCACCTGCATCATCGAGACGCCGGAGGAGATCATCGACGCCAGCGTCTCTACCCAGATGTCCAACATCCGGGACATCCTCCACGACCAGCTGGGCGCGCTGTAGGGGCGGCCCCTTGCCCCTTGTGCAGAAAGGACCGCCATGTTCCGAGAAATGATCCCATCGGTCCGCTCCGCGGAGACCATGAGCCGGACCGGTAAAATTGAAAACATCGTGGGCATGTCCATCGAGGCCTCCGGCGGCCGGGCCGCCATCGGCGACATCTGCCGCATCTACAGCAACGAATCGGGCGGTCAGGTCCCCGCCGAGGTGGTGGGGTTCAAAAACGACCATATTCTACTGATGCCCTATGCTAATATGAGTGGGATCAGCGCCGGCAACTTTGTGCGCAACACCGGCAAGCGGCTGACGCTGCCGGTGGGTCCCTTTCTCCGGGGCCGGGTGATCAACGCCCTGGGCCAGCCCATCGACGGGCTGGAGCCCTTCGGCCGCGGGGACTCCTACTCCATCGACAACGCCTACATAAATCCCATGACGCGCCCCCCCATCCGCGAGCGGATGGAGTTCGGGGTGAAGGCCATCGACAGCCTGCTGACCATCGGCAAGGGCCAGCGCATCGGCATCTTCGCCGGCTCCGGCGTGGGCAAGTCCACCCTGCTGGGCATGATCGCCAAGAACGTGAAGGCGGACATCAACGTCATCGCCCTGGTGGGCGAGCGCGGCCGCGAGGTGCTGGAGTTCATGCAGAAGGACCTGGGGGAGGAGGGCATGCGCCGCTCCATCCTGGTGGTGGCCACCTCCGACCAGCCGGCCATGCTGCGCATGAAGTGCCCCAGCGTGGCCACCAGCATCGCCGAGTACTTCCGGGACCAGGGCTACGACGTGCTTTTGATGATGGACTCCCTGACCCGCTTCGCCATGGCCCAGCGCGAGATCGGCCTGGCCATCGGCGAGCCCCCGGTGGCCCGTGGGTACACCCCCTCCATGTACGCCGAGATGCCCAAGCTCCTAGAGCGCAGCGGCAACTTTGAGAAGGGCTCCATCACCGGCGTTTACACCGTGCTGGTGGAGGGCGACGACACCAACGAGCCCATTGCCGACACGGTCCGGGGCATTCTGGACGGCCACATCGTCCTCTCCCGGCAGCTGGCCAACGCCAATCACTTCCCCGCCATCGACGTGGGGGCCAGCATCTCCCGTCTGATGGTGGAGATTGTCTCCCCGGAGCACCGCCAGCTGGCGGGAAAGCTGCGGGACGTGATGGGCGTGTACGAAAAGAACGCCGACCTGGTGTCCATCGGGGCCTACAAAGCCGGCAGCAACCCCAAGCTGGACCACGCCCTGAAGAAGATGGACGCCATCAACCAGTTTCTGACCCAGGGGATTGACGAGTCCTTCTCCTATGAGGAGAGCCTCCGGCAGCTCCGGCGTATCATGCAGTAGCCATACAGAAGAGTGAGGAACCCCACCTATGAAAAAATTCCGATTCTCCCTGGAGACCGTCCTGGACTACAAGCAGCAGGTGCTGGCCACCCTCCAGACGGAGCACGGGGCCATTCTGGCCCAGATCCGGGCTCAGGAGCAGCACATTGAGGAGCTGGAGGCGGCCTACCGCCACCTGGACCACGAGTTCACCCGGCGGAAGCTGGCGGGCATCGCCATACTGGACGCCATGAAGTACGAGCAGTACCTGCGCTCCTCCGAGCGGCAGATCCAGGAGGCCTACCAGCACCTGGACCACCTGCACCGGCAGGAGGAGGCCAAGCGGGAGCAGGTGGTGGAGGCGAAAAAGGAGACCTCCTCCATCGAGAAGCTGCGGGAGAAGAAGCTGGAGGGCTACAACAAGGCCGTGCAGAAGAGCGAGGAGGCTCTCATCGACGAGTTTGTCACCACCAAGCGGATCCTGGAGGCCCAGAGTGCCTGAGACCCGTCCCACTATGTGAGCACCGCCCTCCGGGGCGATCTCAAGATATGTTCCTGTAAACAGCGGAGAAGGGGAGGTGAGGCCAGGAACCAACCGGCGAACCCCAGACTATACTACATAGCGGAAAGAGGTGAACGCGAAGCATGAACATTATGGACACCCTGCTGCTTCAGCAGATGCAGCAGATGGCCACCGGCATGACCGCCCTGCCCCAGACCGGGAGCAAGGACAAGACCGGCGCCTCCAGCTTCCAGGACCTGATGGACCAGATCAACCGGGATACCTCCGCCGCGTCCAAGGAGACCAAGGACAGCAAGGACGCCTCCGGCAAGCCCGTGAAGGACCAGGAGAAGACCGAGGAGACCCTGGAGGAGGGCGCCCCCGTCCAGACGGAGGAGCAGGAGGAGCTGCGGCCCCAGGACATGGTGGCCAACCCCAACGTGGTGAACTTTGTGGAGTTCTTCCAGCCCGAGGCGGCTCTCGCCGTGGAGGAGAGCGTAATCACGGTCCCCGTGGAGGCCATCCCCGAGGAGAGCGTGGAGGGCGCGGGCATGGAGCTGGACGGACAGCTGCCCATGCTGGACACCGCCGTGGAGACCTCCGTGGAGATGGAGACCCCCATGGAGCAGAACACCGGCTCCTTCCAGGAGGCCATGGCCGAGGAGATCCCCCAGGAGCAGGCCGCCCCCGTGGAGAACGCTGCGGAAGCCGCCCCCGTCCAGGAGACGGAGCAGGCCGAGAAGCCCCGGCAGGAGGTTGAGGTGGAGGCGGTGGCTGCCCAGGAGGAGGGCGACGAGCCCAAGGCCGAGGCTGCTGAGGCCCCCGAGGCCGTCTTCCATGACGCCAAGGCCGCCCCCGTGAAGGTGGGCGAGCGCTACGAGACCGTGGACACCCAGGCCCCCAACATGGACGAGCAGGTGGCCGCCGCCGTGCGCCAGGCCGTACAGGCCGGCAGCCAGCGCATCGAGATCCGCCTGACCCCGGAGAACCTGGGCGAGCTGGTCATCGAGATGACCCGTGACGCCGGCGGAGCCCTTCAGGTGGTGCTCCACGCCAGCACCAGCCGTGCGGCGGGACTGCTCACCGAGCATCTGACCGGACTGCACGCCGCCCTTCAGGCCCAGAGCGCCCAGGCCGTCCACGTGGAGGTCCAGCGCGGCCAGGAGAGCCAGCAGCAGAACCTCCACCAGCAGACCGACCCCAACGGACACCACCAGCAGCACCGCCAGCAGGAGCGCCGGCAGGAGCAGACCGGCGGGGAGGACTTCCTCCAGAAGCTGCGCCTGGGCTTGTTCGGGGAGCCCGAGGAGGCGTGAATCCACAGAAAGGAGCAAGCAGACAATGAGCTATGGAGTCGGTGATACCGGCTATATGGGCCAGGTGAACAACACCGCCTTTTTGGAGCGCCAGCTGGCGGAGAACAGCTCCCGCCGCGCAGACAACACATCCCTGGATTTCGAGGATATGCTGCTGCTGCTGGTGACGCAGCTGCAAAACCAGAGCATTGACAACCAGATGGACGCCAGCGACATGATGAACCAGCTCATCCAGATGACCGTCATGCAGTCCCTCACCGAGGTGACCATGAAGGTGGAGGAGCAGACCCAGGCCAGCGTGATGACCTACGCCGCCTCACTGGTGGGCAAGGAGGTCACCGTGGGCGTGGTGGACGAGAACGGCAAGATCCAGGAGATCTACGGCGAGGTCACCGCCACCGGCATGTACGACGGCGAGCAGGTCATCTTCATGGGTGAGAACTGCTACAGCCTCAACAGCATTCTCGCCGTGGGCAAGCTGCCCGAGAAGAAGCCCGATGAGGGCGAGGGCGAGGACGGGGTGCCCGGCGTGGACGGCGACGGGAACGTGACGGACCCCGACGGCGACGGGAGCGTAACCGATCCCGACGGCAGCGGAAGCGTGACGGACCCCGACGGAGGTACCAGCGGCGGAACGGATTCTGCCGGAGACCAGAACGGCGCGGAAGAGGACGTGTAAGAGCCTGTCCCACCCGCGGAGCCGGGAAAAGGATGGCATCACATGATAGAGCGAATCAGTCCCATACAGGGGACCAGCCAGGTGGAGCAGGTCCAGCCGGTCGGCCGCAGGGAGGCGGGAGACCAGTTCGGCGTCATGCTCCGCAGGGAGCTGCGGCAGGCGGCTCCGGAAGGCTTTTCCGTGGCCTTCTCCAAGCACGCCATGGCGCGGGCGGAGGAGCGGGGCATTGAGGTCACCGACACGCTGATGGGCCAGCTGGCCGACAGTGTGGAGCGCGCCAGCGCCAAGGGGGCCACCAACATTCTGGCCTTCGACGCCACGAGAGCCTTTATCATCAATGTCCCCCATGGGCGGGTGATCACCACCATGTCCCAGGAGGAGATGCAGGAGAATATTTTCACCAATATCGACGGCGCAGTGCTCCTGAAATAGGGGAGAGCAGGACCTTTCAAGGATGCTTTGGCCCCCCGCCCGACTGACGGGGGACCGGCGGCGCCGGGAGGAAAAAAGGAGAATTTGATCGCATGACTGGTGCAATGTACGCCGCCATCGGCGGCCTGAAGACCCATATGAGCAACCTCAACGTCATCGGCAACAACATCGCCAACGTCAACACCGCCGGCTACAAGGCCCAGCGGATGACCTTTGAGGAGTCCCTGTACGTCACCAACAAGGCCGGCAGCAACGGCGGCCTCACCGCCGGCGGCAACGCCCCCTCCCAGGTGGGCTACGGCTGCAGCGTGGGCTCCATCGACCTGAACATGACCGACGGCACCTTCAACCCCACCGGCTTCGGCCTGGACTGCATGATCGAGGGCGACGGCTTCTTCATGACGGGCAGCAAGGACACCGTCATCAACGGCGCGGCGGATCTGACCAAGCTGCAGCTGACCCGTGTGGGCGACCTGCGCATCGACAACGACGGCTACCTGGTCAAGCGCGACGGCAGCCTGGTGTTTGGCTTTTCCACGGTGCAGAATCCGTACTATGACCCGAATGCAGTGCCTGGCGACGAAGTGTATGAGGCGGCGTTAGCGGCGGGCGTCAGTACCAAAGATGAATATATCACCAGCACTGAGCTGGGCCCCATTCGCCTGCCTCTGGCCGCAGCGGTTCCCACAGAGGCGAACGGCGGCAAGAATGCTGACGGCAGCCTGAACTGGGAAACGGGCGATCCTGTTTACAATCTGCTGGGCGCGGCCTCGGGTGATAACAACGCCAGAAAAAATGTCCCTCTGATTGATGCGGAAGGCAACTATTTTGGTGAAGTGGCTGATGATGGTACTGGTATGGCGATCACCGGCGGAACCGGTTCCGTTGACGGCGAGGCAGACTATACCTATACAGGCCCCATTCCCGACAAGGAGGGCAAGGTCATCGTCTGCAAGGGCCTGAAGATCAACGAGAACGGCGCGATCATGGGCACCTGCGACACCGGCAAGAGCGTGGTTCTGGGCTATGTGGCCATTGCGAACGTGGACGCCCCCGACGGCGTCACCCACGTGGGCGGCTCCTACTACCAGTGCCAGGAGGGCGCCGGCGAGATGCGGGTCTGCGTGCCCGGCGGCGTGCTGGGCGGCCGGTACCTGAACAACCAGGTGGTGGTTGAGGACGGCGACAATGCAATAGCCCCCTCCGCCAAAGAAGCCATCGGCAAGGGCGGCGGCAACAAGTTCCAGCCCGGCGGTCTGGAGTCCTCCACCGCCGACGTGGCCACCGAGTTTGCCAACATGATCGTCACCCAGCGCGGCTACCAGGCCAACACCCGTATTGTCACCGTCACCGACTCCATGCTGGAGGAGCTGGTGAACATGAAGCGCTGAGCGTGAGGCTTGACGCGGACCCCTGAAAAAGCCCCTGAGCCCCCCGGCCGCCCTCCCGGCGGCCGGGGGAGGAGAGAAAGGAGAGCGCTTATGATCGTCCTGACCAAGCGGAACAACGAGAGGTTCCTGCTCAACCACCTGCAGATTGAGTCCATTGAGATGATCCCCGAGTCCAAGATCAACATGATGAACCGGGACTATTTCATCGTTAAGGAGGAGCCCGAGGTCATCATCAAGAAGATCCAGGAGTACAACGCCAAGGTGCTGGATGTCCACCGCCTGGTGACCGTCCAGGACAAGCGCTGACCCCGGCGAGGGGGCGCGTCTGAGGGACGTCGAGGCGTCGCCTGGACGTGCTTCAAATGCGCCCCGCCAACGAGAAAGTTCTCCCCAGAGGGGAGTAAAATGGGTGTTAAAGTATGAATATTACGTATATTATCGGTGTAATCGGCGCTGTCGTGGTCATGCTCATCGGTATGATGTTCGGCGGCGAGGGGGGTCTGCTGACTCCCGCCCAGGTCAAGAACTTCTTCGACCCGGCCAGTATCTTCATCGTCATCGGCTGTACCTTCCTGGTGGTCATCGCCTCCTTCCCCGTCTCCGCCCTGAAGGACATCCCCAAGCACTTCAAGGTTCTGCTCAACACCAAGGGCAACGATCCCCTGGCCATCATCGACGAGCTGGTGGACCTGGCCCAGGTGGCCCGTAAGAACGGCCTTCTGGCCTTGGAGGAGAAGGGCAACCAGCAGGAGAACCCCTTTTTCAAGCAGTGCATCATGCTCATCGTGGACAACAACGACGCCGACCAGGTCAAGGAGATCATGATGAACGACATCGAGCAGGCCTCTGACCGCCACGACGCCGGCGCGGGCATGTACGACAAGGCCGGCTCCGTAGCCCCCGCCTTCGGCATGGTGGGCACCCTGGTGGGCCTCATCAACATGCTCAAGGCCATGGACGTGGAGAGCGGCGGCGGCAACCTGGGCCCCGCCATGGCCACGGCCCTGGTGACCACCCTGTACGGGTGCGTGCTGGCCCACATGCTCTTCGGCCCCATCGCCACCCAGCTGCGCCAGCGGGACGCGGAGGAGGTCCTCTGCAAGCTCATCATCGTGGAGGGCATCATGTCCATCCAGTCCGGCGCGAACCCCAAGTTCCTGCGTGAGAAACTGCTGACCTTCGTTGCCCAGCGCCAGCGCGGCGAGGGCGGCGGCAAGAAGTCCGCGGGCGGCGAGGGCTGAGCCCCTCCCTCCCAGTGAGGAGATTGCAATATGGCATTAAAAAAGAAAAAGGGAGGCGGCGAGGGCGGCGCCAACTGGATGGACACCTACGGCGACATGGTCACCCTCCTGCTGTGCTTCTTCGTCCTGCTCTACTCCATGTCCACCATCGACCAGGAGAAGTGGATGCTCATTGTCCAGAGCTTCAATAAGACCGCTCTGGTCAGCACCGACGACACCCCCCGAGGCCCCGAGGGCGATGGGGAGCAGGAGGATGGCGGCGGCATGCCCGCCACCACGGAGATGGACAGCGCCATGGAGGAGTTCTACGAGTTTCTCCAGACCTACGCCGCCAGCGCCAGCGGCGACGGTGAGGACAGTTCCAAGATCACGGTCAGCCAGGGCGACGGCCTGATTTATCTCGCCTTCGACAGCTCCGTGTTCTTCAACGGCGACAAGTGGGACCTCCGTCCCGAGGGCAAGGCCATTCTCGACGACATCATCCCCGCCCTGGAGGAGGTGGCCCCCTACATCGACGAGCTGCGGGTGTCCGGCCATACGGCCTCGGCCCAGGGGAGCTACGACGTGAAGTGGGACTATCAGCTCTCCAGCATGCGGGCCGTGGAAGTGGTGTCCTACATGCTCAAAAACAGCGCGGAGCTGGACCCCGCCCGGGTCCAGGCCATGGGCTACGGCCAGTGGCGGCCCGTGGCCGGCAACGACGACGAGAGCGAGCGCACCAAGAACCGCCGCGTGGAGATGACCATCAGCGGCAAGGACCTGGAAAACACCCTCTCGGACAGCATCACCCAGTACTACACCACCACCGGTCAGGAGCGTCCCGGCCATGAGGGGGAGCAGACGGCTCCCTGATCCGACAGGCGCCGCGCCATGTCCGCACAGGAATCCATTACCCGGAATGAGGAGACAATATGGCAGAAGTCTTATCACAAAGTCAAATTGACGCCCTGCTGGCGGCGGCCCAGAGCGGGGCAATGGATTTGAACGCCCCGGCGGAGGAGGCGCCCGAGAAGAAGTACCGCAAGTACGACTTCTACAGCCCCCGGAAATTCACAAAGGACCGCCTCAAGATGCTCTCCAGCATCTTCGAGAACTACACACGGGTCATCAACTCCCGGCTCAACGCCATGCTCCACGCCACCTGCGAGATCGAGGTGGAGTCGGTGGAGGAGCAGCGCTACAACGAGTTTTCCAACGCGCTGCGGGACAGCGACGTGCTGGCGCTGGTGAAGATCGACCACGAGGAGCTCCAGGAGGAGGAGCCCATCCTTGTCCATCTGGACACCACCGTACTGCTGACCATCATCGACCGCATGATGGGCGGCGAGGGGGATCCGGACGACAGCCTGGAGGCGGAGTACAACCTCACGGATGTGGAGCTGAACATGTACGCCGATCTCATCTCGGACCTCATGCGCATCCTGGGCCAGAGTTGGGAGAACTATCTGAGCATCCAATTCGAGTACGTGCGCACCGAGGTCAACCCCACCATGGTGCAGCTCATCGGCTTTGACGAGACGGTGGTCATCGTGGGCATGCAGATCAGCTTCCCCAACAACAGCAGCGGACGCCTGAGCATATGCCTGCCCGGCGTGATGCTCTCCAACGTCTTCGCGGAGATCAGCAAGAGCACCACCCGCCGGAGCAGCGGGGAGGACAAGTCCGACGAGATCTTCGACTCCCTGCGGGAGTCCGACCTGGAGATTGTGGCGGAGCTGGCCCGCACGAAGCTGCTGCTCAGCGACATCTACCACCTCAGCGTCGGCGACGTGGTGGACATCAAGCGGCCCAAGGACGCGCCCATTTTCCTCAACATCGGCGGGCGGCGCTGGTTCGACGGGCGCATGGGGGTCCACAACAAGCAAAAGGCCGTGAAAATCGGTGAGACATACATTAAGGTTTAAAGGAGCGGAACCTGATGGGAGATACAATTTTTAGTCCGATGGTGACAGACGCCATCGGCGAGATCATGAATATCAGCTTGGGCTCCTCCGCCACGGCGGTTTCCAACATGTTGGATCACCGTGTAGACATCACGACGCCCACGGTCAAGGTTGTCAACGCGGAGGAATTTGTCCTGGGCGATATTGAGCCGGCCGTCGGCGTGGAGATTAAGTATGTCTGCGGCCTGGAGGGCAGCAACATCATGATGCTCAAGCGCACGGATGTGAAAGCCATCGTGGACATCCTGCTGGGCACGGAGACGGCGGACGAGGACTTCCAGCTCGATGAGCTGAGCGTAAGCGTGGTCTGCGAGGTCATGAACCAGATGATGGGCGCAGCCTCCACAGCCCTCAGCGACCTGCTGGGACGGATGGTGAACATCTCCACCCCCGAGTCCTTCGAGATGGACGACCTGGATAAGGTCCGCCGGGAGCACTTCCCCGTCCAGCAGGGCCCGGTGGTGGTGGTCAGCTTCAAGCTGAACATCGAGGGCATCGTTGAGAGCGAGTTCATGAACGTGATGAGCGTGGATCTGGTCCGGGAGCTG
This sequence comes from uncultured Oscillospiraceae bacterium, assembly GCA_910577915.1. Taxonomy (GTDB): domain Bacteria; phylum Bacillota; class Clostridia; order Oscillospirales; family Oscillospiraceae; genus Pelethomonas. Next base: position 101 of record CAJTOM010000042.1, on the reverse strand, counting down.
GTCTCCGGCTTCGGCCTGGAGCTGGACGACGCGGACATGGGCGGCGCGGCCGCCCCGGCGCCTGCACCTGCCCCGGCCCCCGATCCCGCCCCCGCCTCCTC